>JBGUEB010000009.1:0-29522 GCA_041821565.1 Gammaproteobacteria bacterium
ATCCTGCGGCCCCTGCGTTTCGACGCCGGCGCGAGCTACGCCATCGTCACCCTGTGCCAGTATGTACTGATCGCGATCGCATTGGTTTATGCCTTCTCTAACATCGGTCTTGAATGGTCCAAGCTGCAGTGGCTGGTCGCGGCACTCAGCGTAGGTCTCGGCTTCGGTTTGCAGGAGATCGTCGCTAATTTCGTTTCGGGGATAATTCTGTTGCTCGAGCGACCCGTGCGCGTGGGTGATATTGTCACTGTCGGTGACGCTGACGGATATGTTGCGCGTATTCGTATTCGTGCCACTACTATCGTCACCTGGGAAGGAAAGGAACTGGTGGTACCCAACAAGGAATTCATCACTCAACGGGTGCTGAACTGGACGCTGTCGAACTCCCAAATGCGTCTCTACTTAACAGTCGGTGTCGCCTATGGCAGCGATATTCGCCTGGCGAGGGAACTGGTTCTCGAGGCCCTGGATGAGGCCGAGTACCTGCTCAAAGATCCCTCACCCATTGTTACCTTCGGCAGCTTCGGTGACAATGCACTCAATCTCGAGATCCGCTGCTACCTGCCCGACTTCGACCATTGGCATGCGACCCGGACCGAAATCCACAATGCCATTTACGAGAAGTTCGCCAAAGCCGGTATTACCATCGCCTTCCCGCAGCGAGACGTACACCTCGATGTCAAGGGTCCGCTCGACGTCAAGTTACGCCGCGAGGGTCCAGAAAACGACCCGGCCTGACTTTGCTGATTGTGCAGAAGACTATTTTGGGAGCCTCATCGGCCAGGTAGTAAAAGAAGGGTCCGAGGGTTTAACATAGTATTGCATTTTCGAGAAAGGAAATTTTTAGTTCCGGTGCTTTAAATATGTATTTGCACGAGCATCCAGGGGAGACAGCTTAGATGAATGTTCAATTGAAGTGGTTGAAGCGACTGCTATTCATGGCCATCGCGATGACGATACTGGGTGCGTGTTCCAGTTATGGTCCTCAAACAATGAGCAGGGACCAGGCAGATTACGGACGCAGCGTTGGGGACAGCTGGAAAAATCAGATGCTGGCCAACCTGGTTAAACTCCGTTACGTGGATATGCCGGTTTTTGTTGAAGTTGGACAAATAGTCAGCGGCTATACGCTTGAAACCCAGGTCAACGCAAGCGTGGGTTTCAGCAACAGTATAATCGGTGATGATACACAGGGCCTGGGTGCAGGTGGCAGGTACACCGATCGACCAACTATCACTTACGTGCCGAAAACCGGCGAGGGCTTCCTGCGCAGCATGCTGGTTCCGGTCAATCCAAGCTCGCTACTCTCACTTGTGCAGGCGGGCTACAACCCGGAAATACTGTTTGCCTGGGGAGTCGAATCCATCAATGGCGTCAGAAACTATTCCAATAAAGGCACGAATACAACGGCACCAGACCCCGAATTTATTGAATTCGTCAAGTTATTATCAGAACTGCAGCAAGCTGGTGCTGTCGGTATGGAAATCGATAAAGATCCCACAACCAAACACGATTCCGTTTTCTTTTTTTCTGATAGAACCGTCGATGAAGGTGTTAAGGAAAAGAGCAGGCGCGCAAGAAAACTCATTGGCATGAAACCAGGACAGCAAAATTTTCGCGTTCTTTACGCTCCTTTCTCCACCGAAGAAGATGTGTTGGCAATACAAACACGATCGATCCTGCAAATACTCAGCTCCATGTCCAGATTTGTCGATGTACCAGCTGAGAAAGCTGATCGAGCTGTGCCTGGATATTCAGTTCCCGAGGGTGCCAGTCGCCCGTTTCAGGTACGAACTTCCACGGAACAGCCGGAAGACCCATTCGCCAGCTTCAGGTATCACGGTGACTGGTACTGGATCGACCATACGGACATAGTATCGAAACGCGTATTTTTGCTGATGCTATTCCTGACAACTTTAACCGACAGTGGTGATGACCAGACTGCGCCCGTGTTGACTATACCGACCAGTTAAGCTCGAACTGGTGCTGGATTCGGACTATCGTGTTTAGAAATTTAGTATTTATGTTCCTGGATGTGGGCCGGCAATTCGGAGACAATTCGTTCGATTAGCTTTTGCCAGATACCGGTATCGAGCCTGCCTGAGACTAATATTGCGTGATCGCAGGGTGTCAGGGTTGATAAACTAAATGCACCAACAGAATTGTTTATATCTGCCACTTGAGGCCACTGTCTTCTAAAAATTTATAGGTTTTTCTTTGCTCATAGGTGTTTTTACCCTTCTTGCCCCCGTTCCTTTTAATATAATTTTTGGCTTAGTACATGGGGTTACCATTTTTTGATTCATTTGGTATCTTCTGAATTGAGTCCCAATGCTCAACTATTTTCCCATTTTCATCAAAGCGGAAAAAATCCATGGTCACATACTGTTCATTTCGCGGCCAGGTCTGGTGTGTATGGAGAGCTACCAGGTCGCCCTCGGCAACTGCCCTTAAAAATTCGATCCCTTTATCTGGGTAGTCTCTTGCCATTTCGTCGAAATAATCGATAAAAGCTAGCTTCCCATCACCCACCGCTGGATTGTGCTGGATGTACTCAGAGCCCCACATATTTCTCAATTGCTTTGGATGGATCTCCTAAATAAGCTGTCCGATAAAATGCAATTGCATTATCTTTATTTAATTTCAGATTGTGTTCCATTTCTGATCTTCAGATTTACCTGTGTAGACAACAGCTCGATAAGCACTTAACGTTTCGCATCAGCGACCCAGCTTCGCTGGGTCCGGCATTATGCGTTGTTAGAGCGCACCGATCTCTGCCAGTGCCTGTTTGACATCCATGTGCTCCTTGACATGAATTGTATGCATTCCAACCGCCTGTGCCCCTCTTACATTTTCTTCGGAATCATCGAAAAAAAGGATTGCATCTAAACTCATGTTCATGGAGTCAGCGATTGCCTCAAATGATTCGGGTTCCGGTTTCCTTAATCTGAGTTCAGATGATACAAATATTTGGTGAAATGATTCTACAACTCTTGGATAAGCAGACATCCAGAAATCCTGGTGAGTAGGGTTAGAATTTGTAAAAGCAAAACATGGTAGTTTTTCCTTCGCTGCCTGAACCTGATCTACGGTCTCTACAATCTCACTAAGGAATATTGCATTCCAACCCAAGATAATTTCTGAGTCACTTGCTTCAAGTTCAAGCACATTGCGAAGATGTGTAAAATATTCTGAAGCTTCTATTTCTCCTCGCTCATGCTTTTCGTATGCCTCGTCCATCTTAAAGCGTTGTCGTAATTCTCCGATTGATAGCAAAGTCCATTGATTCCATGCTCGCAGTGCACGTTCAAAATCAATCTCTATTAACACACCACCTAGATCGAACAGTAGTCCTTCAATATTTCGTGGCGTCGGCATTGGCTATTCCTATTGTGCCGCTCTAACAGTCTAAATGTACCGAATATTGCTGTGTTCAATTACCGCAGTTAGAGTCCTATCTATTTTTAATATAAATGCATTATTTTCTATTTTCTGTACCTGCAACTCCTTAAAGCTACCTTAGGTTCAACAAATGATCAGGTATTAAAGTCTACTTCTATGCCCCTTCACAAGCATTGTTCCTGAATAATATCATGGAAACATGTGGTATAAGACACGGTGCGTGCTGGGTAACCGTCGTGACATTTTTCGCCAGACAATTTAAATCAGAACAAACCAGGAAATCGGAAAAAATCGTCAATGCCTTGATTATATTAGGTCCATGGTTTAATTGTACGGGTTTGTTACTGTATCTTTCTTCCGGTTCGTGTTTAGGGTTATTACCGATTACCCTGTCACAATTATTCAGTAGAATGGCTGATTGTGTATTAACTGTGAACAAACCTGAATTGCTGTCGCCTGCTGGCAGCTTAAAAAATATGCGCTACGCTTTTGCCTACGGGGCTGACGCTGTTTATGCTGGTCAGCCTCGTTACAGCCTGAGGGTGCGCAATAATGAGTTTAAATCGCAGGAGGTTTTAAGCGATGGTATTCTTGAGGCACACCGTCAAAACAGGAAATTTTACATAGCCTTGAACCTGGCGCCCCATTATGCTTCCTCTATCTTCTCGATACGCACTTTGCCATGCATGAAATCGCTTTCGATCTGCTGATTCTGCTTGCCGGAATCTGGCTGGTCGCCGTTACCCTGCGACCGCTCGGTCTACCGACCGTCATGGGCGAGCTAATCGTCGGTGTGGTACTGGGTCCGGCGGTGCTGGGATGGATCCAGCCGAATGAACTCATCCAGTTACTGGCCGAGATCGGTATTTTCTTCCTCATGTTTCACGCCGGCATCGAGACCCAACCACTCGAGTTTTACCAGGCCCTGAAACGCTCGTTGGGGGTTGCCATCGTAGGTGCCATAGTACCATTCTCGGTCAGTTTCAGTGTCGCCTTGATGTTCGGCATGGACATGGTCGGAGCGACCTTTGTCGGCCTGACGATGACGGCGACCGCGGTGGTCATTACCCTCAAAAGCCTGAAGGACCTCGGGCTGGTAAATACCCGCTTTGCGCGCATTATTATCGCCAGCAGCGTGATTGACGACCTGTTGACACTGGTATTTTTCGGCCTCGTGATCGGGGTACTATCGGGCGGGGCTTTTGAACCCAGCATCATTGTTATCACCCTGGCAAAAGTCGTGGCATTCGTCGCCGTAGCGGTATTCCTGGGGCGATTTGTTTATCCTCGGCTAACCCTGCCGTTTCGCTCCGAAGGGGGCAAGGGCTTCACTTTCATACTACTGATGGCTCTCGCCCTGGGCCTGTTTGCTGATGCCATCGGCCTGCACATTATTCTTGGCGCCTACCTGGCTGGTCTGTTCTTCGAAGAAAAGGTAGCGCACCCGAACCTGGTGCGAATCGTCAAAGACCGCGCCTACGGAATTGCCTATTCATTCCTCGGCCCAATTTTCTTCATTTCACTGGGATTTTCCATCAGTTTCGACATTAGTGCTTCCGGCGTGGCATTTATTGCACTACTGATGATCGTGGTGATCGTAGGCCAGATACTCAGCGCCGGTGGCATGGCACTGCGCATGGGCCTGCCGCCTTACGAAGCACTGACGGTCGGTGTCGGTATGTGCGGCCGAGCCGAGATCGCTTTTATCCTTGCCTCACTGGCTTTGACGCAGGGCGCCATCGATCAAACCACCTTCACCGCACTGATTTTGACTGCATTCGGGTTGAACCTGTTTACCCCGCTGGCCTTGAAGGGTTGCTCCGTTTTGCTCGCCGGAAAGGCAGTCCCACAGGCGGATGCTGCCAGTGGACTGGTGCAGATCGACAAGTTCATTACTCCACTAGTGGAGGCTCCGCACGAGGCGCAACTCCAGCAAGTATTGCCTGATCTGGAGGGAACCGTGGTAATTTACGGTTACGGTCCCGAGGTTGCTTCCCTGATGGAAGAACTCGATAGTCGAGCCGTGCCGACGGTTGTGATCGAAGAGAACGAGGCCACGGCGCGACGCTTGCTGGGCCGTGGTGTGCGGGTTGTGTCCGCATCGCTTGCCGACGGCGATCTCGACCTGCGGCCGCTGGCAAATGCACGAGCGCTGGTGGCCAACGCCGAGGACGAGCTTGATGCCTTGCTCGCGGTGAGTGCGCGCGAGCTTGGCTTCGCAGGTCCCATCGTCGCCCTGATCGACAATCCCAATCGCCGCGGGCCGATGCAACTTGCCGGTGCGACGGCGGCATTTACGCCAAACCACGTGCTCGCTGCCGCGGTTGCGGTGCGCGCCAGCGCCAGGATTGGGCCAAGAATTACCGGTGTACAGCCGCTAGGCAACTTGCTCGAAGTGGCCGAGGTGCGCATCCATGATCTGAGCCCGTTCGCGCACAAGACGCTCGGGGAATCCGGAATTTACGCCGACACCGGAGCGCATATCGTCGGTCAATGGGTGGACAATGCCCTCGATTCGCCGCCGGCTGACGATGCGCATCTCCTACCCGGAATGATCCTGGTGGCCGCCGGTAGTCCTGACAGCATCAAACGTCTCAGTGAGATTGCCCGTCCCATCACACGGGAAGGCACGATTGTGGTCGCGGGCTTCGGCGATGTCGGCAGCAAACTGGTAGAGATGCTCACCGATGCCGACGAATCAGTCTGCGTTATCGACAAAACAGCGCAGCCCGCTGTCGATGTGGTCGGAGACGTGCTGGATACTGGCATTCTGGAGAGTGCTGGAGTGCGCAGCGCCCGCGTCGTTATTCTTGCCTGTGAAAACGACAGCGCGACATTGCTTGCCGCGACCGTGGTACGTGATTATGCCGCCGACGTGCCGATCATTGCCTGCGCAAAACTGGCAGACAATGTGGGACGTATTCAGCAGGCGGGTGCCGACTTCGCACTTTCGGTAAGCCAGGTGGCCGGGCAGTTGCTCGCCCATCACGTCCTCGGTGAAATGGTCTCGCAGCAGACCCGCATCAAGCTCGTCAAACTCGCCGCCGGGCAACTGGCCGGTCGCCACCCGCTGGAATCCAGAATCCGCGAGCGCAGCGGCTGTTCGGTGGTCGCGGTCGAACGTGCCGGGGAAATCATCATGGACATCCCGCCGTCATTCGTTGTTGCAGAAGATGATACTCTTTACGTTTGCGGTACGATCAAGGCCTTCGATCGCTTTTACGAGGAATTCGCGGTAGCGCGAAAATAGCCCGGGTGGTCAGACCAGTCATGGCCTTCATACTATTAGCCGAGTAAGCTCGTTCCTGACCCCAATAGTATTAATAAACTCACTAAATAGCTTTGGTGTTTTATTACTGCCTGGCAGGGACAAAACCAGGTCGCAGCGTGTCGCTGCTGCGGATTCGCTCAAGCCGCCAAACTGCATTAAATCCATCGCTTTTGTGCGCATTTCAGATTCGGTCAGTGCGAGTTCAGGGTCACCTCTGCAGTCCTTGCGTTCGACCGCGAGGGTATCACCGTTGCCTGTCGTTACCCGCAGGCCACTGCCCCAGGACAGCGGATACCGGGAGGCGAATGGATCGACTACCTGCAGGCGCGTGGCCTGGCGTAGATCCGCGGTTTGCCTACGTGCCTGCTCGGTGAATGAGTCGAGCTTGACCCGGCCATCCTGTAGCGCTATGGCGACGCAATGATATAACGAGAATTTAGCCTGGTATTCGTTCTCAGGCTCGGGCCTGTCGCAGACATCGAGTGCTGCCTGGTAGGTATCAACCTCGACGCTTTGAATATCGCGTCCATTGAGCTGCCTGGATAATTCCAGCGCACAGTCAATCGCCGGATGCGTATGCCGGCAGCAAGGCCAGGGTTTAATCGAGGTGAGAGATAATTGCCAGTCATCGTCGGGCGCGGCAAGAATAGCCCTAGGGATGGGGTCTATACACATGCCGGCAAACATGCCTTTCTCACCTTCGAGTATTTCGGGTGATCCGGTGAAACCAAACGCGGCCAGCTCAGCGGCGAGCAGGCCAGATTCACAGGCGCGACCCGCATGCAGGTGCTTACTCATCGCGCCTGTTTCGATGAACTGCCAGAAACCGGATGATTGCGTGCCGGCATTTCCGAGAGCATTGACGGTCGCTTCGAGATCAAGATCGAGCAGCGTAGCCGCCGCCATCGCTGAGCCGTAAGGTCCGCAGGTAGCCGTGTTATGCCAGATCTTGTAATGGCCTGGGCCGACGGCCGCACCGATACGACACATCGCCTCGAAGCCGTGCAGAATCGCGCGCAGTATTTTCCCGGCGCTGGCGCCGGTTTGCTCACCTAGCGACAGTGCAGCGGGAACCACCACGCAGCCCGGGTGGGTGACCGAGGCCCGGTGTAAATCGTCGGTTTCGGTAATATGGGTTAGCGCAGCCATTAGCAAAGCCTGGCGTTTGTTATCGAGCCCGGTGCTTTTGGCCCAGGCGATTAGTTTATTACCGACAGGCGTCGCACTGCCAGCATAAGCTGTTGCGAGCGCGTCGAGTGTAAACAGAACCGCCGATGCCAGGTCGTCGTCACTAATCGGTTTGTTTCGAATCAACTGGATCAGGCTGGATGTCAGGCTCACTACATTCCCCAGAAAACTATTTAATCGATACAGGAGACTGAGTTTCGCATTTAACGGATAAAAATGGCAAGCCTCGATTTGCTTAAAATCTGACTGGTAAACTGGCCTAATTACACGTAGTTTATTGATAAGGATCAAATGGACTGATTTTGACGGTGCTAATATCAAACATAGTCAGAAGGGGGTTGGTAAATCTTATGAAAAAATCAAAACATGTAATCGGGGGTCCCTTAGTTATCAACGGCCGGGAATTGTCGCTATCACGTGCCGTGCGCGCGGGAGATTTTGTTTATCTTACCGGGCAGATACCCATGCGCGGCGACTCGCCTATGACCGACGGTAGTATCGAAGACCAGACCCGTGCCTCCATCGAGGGTATACGTAATATTTTACACGAGGCTGATTGTGAACTCAGCGATGTCGTTAAGTCGATGGTATGGTTGAAAAATCGTGAAGACTTTGCCGGTTTTAACGAGGTGTATGCTGAATATTTTACCGAGCAACAACCGGCCAGATCGGCGATAGTATGTGATTTTCTGGTCGATGTTCGGGTCGAGATTGAATGTATTGCCTACAAGCCACTGGATGAGGTTTATACCTACTAGCGGGTTGAATTGTTTTAGTATTCCCCTAACCCTCTCCCCCAGAGGGGAGAGGGTTAGGTGAGGGGCTATATCTTCGGTTGGCGTTGCGGTGGATTTCGTCCGGGTAGCGATCGTGCGACCATTAGTCCGCTAACGGTGATCAAAAGTATGCCGATCCAGGATATCCAGGCGGGCAGTGTGCCAAACATGAAATAACCGATGGCAACGGCAGCGACTATTTCAAAGTAAGTAAATGGCGCCAGGGTGGAGGCGGTTGCTTTAGAGAACGAATAAACGATGAACGCCTGGCTCGAAGCACCGCAAATAATCATCAGGCCAATTAGCCATATCAGATCGGTACTTACCGGTTGCCAGTAAAAGGGCAGCAAAAAAGACAGCACGCTAGTTGCCACTACTGCACCCCAAAGCAATGTAATTAAAGGGTGCGAGAGGGTGCCAAGCTTGCGGTTGAGTGCCATTTGAACGCTGATGATCAGTGCAGACAGGAATACATACAGCGTGCCAGTGTTGATGGTTTCGAATTCCGGCCGCATGACGAGTAGCACACCCAGGAAACCACCAACCACTCCAAGCCATACGCTCCATTCAACCCTTTCACCCAGAAACCATACGGCAAGCAAGATCAGCAGGAAGGGATAGGCATATAAAATGGCAATCGCGTCGGCAAAATCGACGGTTTTTACGCCGTAAACAAATGCAACGGTGCCCACTATCATGCTAAACCCGCGCATAATTTGAATGCCCGGCCGGGCGGGTCTAAGTGCCGCTCGACCGAAGCGATGCAACACTATGGGCAGCATGATCAGGGCGAAGCCAACAAATCGAAACCAGGTGACCTGGATAACACTCAAATCATGTGTCAGTAATTTCATGAAAGCGCCATTCAGTGAGGCGATACTCAGGCCTACTATAATGAAAATGATGCCCTGTCGGCTGTGGGCTGAATGAGCCGGAGTTTCCTTATTCTGCATCTTTCATCCTCAATCGGCAGGCATAGAAAGCAAGTAACGAGGTCAGCAATATGTAGATTGCGCTGGTCATGGCGAGGGACTCCATGCTGGTGCCCCGGTCAATGTACCAGCCGAGAATTACCGGTGATAAGGCAGTACAGAAAACCATTACCGAGGTACCCAGCGATTTAATCGACCCCAAATGCTTACTGCCATACATCTCCGACCAGAAAGGTGCGGTTACGGTTGACTGAAAACCCACGGTGATACCAGTTAGAGCAAGGAAAACGCCGCCCCAGAACAGGCCTGAAGTTAACGCTAAAACAACCAGGCCAAAACCCATCGGCAAAGCCACCAGTGGCACCATGCGTATCGCACCGTATCGGTCCACGAGGAATCCGGTGACGATTTTGGTAGCGACTGATATCAGCGCATACATGATAAATAATGAGGCCCAGGCGGTTAAGGACCAGTTTTTTGAATCCACCAGGTGGATCTGGTGGAAAATAAAACCGGTGAACATCAGCGGTTGCGACATTAAACCGGGTGCGAACAGGTAAAACATTTTATCGCGTACGACCTCAGAACGAGTCCATTGACGTTTTCGGTAGATCTGCTCGGGTTCATTGTCCTGTTGTACCAGTTGCTTTAGATATCGGTCGTGGCGTCGATCATGGTTACGCAGTAAATATAGAATCGCGGGCACCATAAACAGGACCAGGGCGATTCCCGAAATTAACCAGCTCATGCGCCAGCCGACCCAGAGCAACAGTGCGACCAGAATGCTTGGCATCAACGCCTCGGAGAACGCATAGCCCATGCCAGCCAAAGCCGTAGACTTGCCCTTGTTTTCATCGAGGTAACGCACCATTGCCGTGGCGCTGGTGATGAACATCAATCCCTGTCCCAACTGGCGTATCACAAATAAACCGACAAACAAACTCAATACGCCAACACTGACAGATAGTATCCCGCATCCAAGGCCGAGGCCGAGTACGATGATGATAGAAAATTTTTTCAGCTCGATTCTATCGATGAGCGTGCCGCTCCAGACGATCACGACCGCACTGAGTAAGGTCGCGAGTGAGTAGATGCCGGCGAACTCACCATCACTCAAACCCAGTTCAGCGCGAATTTCACCGCTAAATAGTGAAATCAAAAAGGTTTGTCCGGGTGAAGACCAGAAGGACATCAAGAATCCAAACAGCAGCAACTGCCATTCGGTGCGAATGAGTTTAAGCACAGTGGTACTCCGCTACCAGTTTAATCAATGGAGTGGTTAAGCCGCCAGATCTTCAGGACCTGGCACCTTAATTAATCGTCTAGTAGAAGATTCTTGAGTGCACGAATATGCTCGGGGCCGGTGCCGCAGCAACCGCCAATAATCTGTACTCCATAGTTTTTAATCCAGCCCTTGATTTCGTTCGCATAGTCTTGCGGTGTGCAGATTTCTTCAAAAATCCAGTCCGGTGCCAGAAACCGGCCGGTTTCGGCATAGGCGAGTTTTGGCCCAGACCAGTGTTTTGCGAGTACCTCCAGGGCTGGACCGATATTTCCGATCTGAGTATGCATGATGCCCGCGGCCTGACCACCGAGCGGGCTCAGGGTTTTGACCAGCGAGGCAAAGTCATGGGTTGCCGCGGGGCTATCGGTGCTTTTCCAGCGTAAGCTTCTAACATCGATGCCGTCTTCTGCCATCATCGTGCTGTAGCCAATCCAGACTGGCAGGCCAGTAGAGACAGCAGCCTTGATGACCATGCTGGCATTGTCGATATCCCGCATCATTTCGGCAATGATCAAGTCCACCCCGGCATCGGCTAATACTTCAGCCAATTCCTGATAGCTTTCCGCGGCATACTGGCTGACGGCGACTTCATGGCTACTGGTTAGCGGCGGCATACTGGACATGGAGCCGGCAATAAATACCTCACCATCCGCGGCATTATCACGCGCTTCCTTTGCAAGTTGCACGGATCTAAGGTTAATCATTTTGGCTTCATGCCCCAGATTAATGCTGTCCAGAACATGTCTTGCGGTGGAATAGGTATTGGCTGTAATCACCTGCGATCCGGCCCGGATATAGTCCTCATGAACCTGGCGGACTTCGTCAGGGTGGAACTTTGACGTCAGGCCGCTCCAGACATTTGAATCCAGCGATACTCCGCGTTTTTGAATCTCGGTGCTGACCCCACCATCCATGAGGATGATTTCATTGTTGTCGAGTCGTTCCTGTAAGCTAGCCATATCTTTGCCTTTTTTATCTTTGCGTATATTTGGCCGTTTCTGGGCATCCATGCCCCCACGGCACTAGTGCCTCCTTGTACGTCGCGTTTTTGCGAGAGCATCATCGTTGATTCAGTAAAAACTGCGCTATGTCATCTATTAACCTTCCCGATTAAACATGATAGCCTGATAATTGAAGAAGCATAACATCGAAAACAACAGGTACCGAATATGAAATTTCAGTTAGCAATCAATTTGGAGCGCATGGATGACAGCATGGACATGAATGAGGTCACGCGTCATACGCTTGAAATGGTACAGATGGCTGAACAGGGAGGTTTTAATACTGCCTGGGCCGCCGAACATCATGCCCTCGAGATGACAATTGCGCCTAATCCGTTTCAAATCCTGACCTGGTGGGCTAGTCATACCGACAAGATCCGCCTTGGTACGGCTGTTGCCGTGGCCCCCTACTGGAATCCGATTAACCTGGCGAGTGAGGCGGCATTCATTGACTTAATCAGTGGTGGTCGACTCGAATTCGGTATTGGTTCGGGTGCTTATCAACGTGAATTTGACCGCATGCACCCCGGTCTCAAGCAATCCGATGCCTGGCGCTACATGAACGAGATGCTGCCGGTGGTAAAAGCGCTGTGGGCAGGTGACTATGAGCATAACGGTGAATTCTGGTCATTCCCAACCGCAACCTCGGTACCAAAACCGGTACAGAAACCACACCCGCCAATCTGGGTAGCGGCAAGATCGCCAATCACCTTTGATTACGCGGTAAAAAATGAATGCAACATCATGTCCTGGCCACTGACCCGGCCCTTTGCCGAAGCCGAACTCTACAAGTCACTGTTCGACGACGCGATGGCAGCAGCCCCCGGTTGCGCGCGTCCGACTTTTGCGATGATGCGCCATACGGCCCTTTATGATAGCGAAGCAGGGCGTGATACCGCCATCAAGGCAATCCAGACGGCGCTGGGTCAGTTCGAAAACCTGTTCCGTAATCTCGGTGACGTTAATAATGGTTTCCCGAAAAAGATCCCGCTAGAGGAATTGACGGACCGTGAACAATATAATCCGGAGATGTTGGAACAGAATTTAATGTTTGGTTCCCCTGAACAGGTGATCGCCAAACTGAAGCGCTACGAAGCGCTGGGTGTCGATGAATTTATTTACTATGCGAGCATGGGACTCGGCCAGAAAGAGCAAAAGCGTTCATTAGAGCTTTTTTGTTCGGAAGTTATGCCGGAGTTTGGCTGAGATAGATAGCTGGTAAGGCCCCTCACCCCTACCCTCTCCCAGAGGGAGAGGGGGTTGTAGCTCCTTTTCCCCTGGGGGAGAAGGCAGGGGTGAGGGGGCAGTAATATCATTTTCTGAATTGAGAAATCTGTACTTCGGTACCGTAGTTGGCGAAGTCACCGTCGGTACGCAGACCCCGATAGCTGGACCATTCGATGGTATTGTAATGGCTCGGCTGCTGTTCGTTGATCACCGTCGGTAGCGGGCTTACGCGACTGCTTGCAGAGGGGTTAAAGAAGAACGGCAGGCTATAGCGCGCGATAGAATCCATCGCAAGTACACGATGGATAGCTGCCTGGTAAGTATCATTAGACCAGACTTGCATCATGTCTCCGATGTTGATCACCATGGCCCCCGGGACTGGCGGTATATCGTGCCAGTATCCGTCCCGGTAAACCTGCAAACCGCTGACCTCGTCCTGGAGTAATACTGTCAGCGCGCCGGCATCTGTGTGGTGGTGTATACCGAGATCGGCGACCGGCTGGTGGTCCGTGCTCGAATCTGTGAGCGGGTCTTTGACCGGGTAATAGTTGAGGCGCATGAATCCGGTATGATTGCTGGCAAAATCATCGTGCATGTATTTTGCGGGTAAATCCAGACCGATACAGAATGCTTCGAGCAGTGTTAATGACAGGACCGTGCAGGCGTCAAAGTACTCCAGCATGGTTGCCTTAAATTTGATTTGATCGACGAGCCAGCGGTTGGATTTACCGTAGATCGGATCGATGCCTTCGTGAGTAAAGTCAAAAACCTCCTTTTTATCGCGTTGATTTTTGGTTAACTCGTTGTTGTAGAAGCCCCAGGGGTTATCTTTGGTCCTTACCACCGACAACTTTTCTTTAAGCGGCAGTGCGAACATTCGGTGTGTTTGTTGCAGCACGGTTTCAATCAACTCTGGAGGAGTGCTGTGATTAATCACCTGAAAAAATCCCCAGTCCCGGCAAGCTGCGGCGATTTGCTCGATAGACTCTTTCGCCGCGAGGCTGGATGAATCACTAACCAGGTCGCCGATATCAATAATCGGCACCTGCCCGATTATCGAATCCTGTTTGGCGACCGGGTGTTTGTCGATATTCTGTTGATCAGTATGCATATCAGATTTGATGCCATTTATCATAAATTTAACCAATATTCATTGATGGAGTCAAAAGCTTGAGAAAACCGTGTCTAGTGTAGATAACAATTGCACCGCGTTTTCCCGGCTAAAAATCAGTGGTGGACGTATTTTTAACACATTACCATAACGACCGGTAGATCCAAGCAGGACACCCTGGTCACGCATTTTAATCGAAGCCTGCAGTGCCAGCGATTTATCGGGCTCTTTTGATACCGGGTCTTTAACAATATCCAGTCCCCAGAACAAACCCTTACCCTGTAGATTGCCGACAAATTCGTAGCGCGATTCGATGTCACGCAATCCTTCGGCCAGGAACTTGCCAACCTCATGTACCTGATCGAGTAATTTCTCATCGCGGATTACATCCATTACCGCGAGCGCTGCACTGGCGGCGACAGGGTTGCCGCCAAAGGTGTTGAAGTAACTGTAACGCTTAGCGAAGTGATCGGCAATTTTAGAGCTGGTGACGACAGCCGCGACTGGATGCCCGGCGCCCATCGGCTTACCCATGGTGACTATATCAGGGCTGGCATCGCAATCCATAAAACCCCAGAAGTTATCACCCATACGACAAAAACCGGACTGCACTTCATCGTAAATCATCAATCCGCCAACGGCATGAATTTTGTCATCAACTTTTTTCGCATAACCCGGTGGTGGAATCAAAATACCGTTGGAATCAAAAGAGCTATCGATCAAACAGGCCGCAACACCCTGGCCGTTTTGCTGAAGCTTCGCTATTTCCGCATCTAACAGGTCGGCGTATTGCTGTGCGGTATCCTTACCCGTAAATGGTCCGCGGTAGGTATTAGGGGGCTCGAAAACACCGATATAGTCGGGCACTGGTTGACCCGCCTGTTCGGCCCTTGAAAGCTGCGCCACCAGGTCAGAATTACCGTGATAGGAAGCCTCGGTAACAATCAGGCCGTTGTTACCGGTAAAATCCCTGGCCATCTGCGCGGCAAGATCATTTGCCTCGGTGCCAGTACAGACAAGGATGACCCGGTCCAGTCCGGCGGGCATGGTAGCTACCAGACGCTCGCTTAACTCGATCACGGTCTCGTGTAAATAACGCGTATGCGTGTTGAGGGTCTTGATTTGTCGGGTGAGGGCATTCACTACATAGGGATGGCAATGGCCTACCGAGGGCACATTGTTATAACTATCCAGGTATTTACGGCCAGCGGCATCCCATAACCACACGCCCTGTCCGCGTACAATATGCATGGGCGCATCATAAAAATGACTATAGCTGGAACTCAGTACGTTTTTACGCCGCTGCAACAGTTTATCGTACTGATTGTCATTATAGCCGGGCGCATAGCCGCAGGCCGATCGAAAGCGATTAAGCACGAGCTCACGATCAGCAGCCAGCAATGTCTCGGCAGCCTTCAGATGGGAAATACGAAACTCATCGGCACATTTTATAAAAGCCTTGTCCTGGCTATGTTTGACCCGGAAATCGAATAACATAACAGTTAACACCAGCCGCGCCAGGGTCATGTCTAACAGGACTTCAAGTTCATCTTCCTGTATTAACCGCACACTGTTATATCCCTGCAAGATCGCTACCGTAATGTCGATCCAGTCATCTTGCTGTAGCTGGATTTTATCACTTAAGAAACTGGAGAAGGTAACAGCGAGGTCCATGATAGCCGGAGCGTAAATCAGGTCGCCAAAATCGATCAGGCCGGCAAGTTCATCGCTACCATCCATCGACCAGAGCAAGTTTTCATTATGCCCATCATAATGGATGACCTGGGCAGGTAATCTTTTCAGTGTTCGTTGTTCCAGATCCTGCCAGCGATCGAGCACGGGCTTGATATGGGTTGCAAAATAAGCCTTACTCTCATCATGCAGGGACTCGTTCTGGAGGGTGCCGGAGAGGATATTCCAGGGCATGAAATGATCTGCGGCAGGGTGAAAATATCCCTGCAGGCCCCTGCTTACCTTTGCCACCAGCTTGCCGACCTTGCGCAGTCCAGCCTGGCTTAGCGGACCGATTTGCTGGTATGTTGTTCCCGGCAGGTAGGTCAATACACGAACTATATGGCTTTTACCATCGGCAGCTTTTACGGTAACTGTAGTCTCACCATCCTTGCTAAGCCTGACTCGTGGTACGGGCAGAGAGTCATCGACCTGTTGCAGGTGTAGTAATGCTTTTATCTGGAAGTCGATACCGGCAGGATCTTCGTTTGCACTCGCAATTTTGAGTACAAACTGCTGTCCATCGGCAGTAGTGATACGGGTATTCTGGTCTCTCTCTCCGACCAGGGTTTTGTGCTTTCCTTCAAGGTCATAATACTGTTTGGCAATACTGGCCAGCTCGGCATCGGATAAATTCGGTGGTGTGAATCGAAAATCTTCTGGTGTCGAAGCTTGGACCGGGCTATCCATGTTGAAATCTCGTGTATTGCGGGGCTACTTAAGTTCCACCTGAATCATATCCCAGGCCCGGTTTAAAACACAGCCCCCAGGTTAAGAGATATAAATTGTCGATATCGGGTAGGAATAAATCACCCGGATTTATCGGTTCTTACCAAATGTCCTCTGACCCAGATATACTTTGCCTGATTTAGTAATCACCGAACTGGAATAATGAGCATTGATTTAGCCGCCGTGCGGGCCGATACGCCGAACTGTGAAAGCTTGCTTCACTTTAACAATGCCGGTGCCTCGCTGACACCGCAACCCGTCTATGAAGCGCTTATCGCACATCTTGATCTGGAGCGGCGCATCGGCTCTTACGAGGCGGAAGATGCGGCATCCGAAACGCTTGAGGATTTCTATGATGCAATTGCTGAAATGCTTTGCTGTGATCGCGATGAAGTTGCCTATATCGAGAATGCGACTCGCGCCTGGGATATGGCGTTTTACTCGCTGCCACTCGAATCGGGTGACCAGATACTTACGCACTCGAGTGAATACGCGTCCAACTACCTCGCTTACCTGCAACAGGCCCGCCGACGCGGATTGGAGCTTGATATTGTGCCGTCCGATGAATATGGACAAATCGATGTTAGCGCACTTGAGTCGATGATCAATGAGCGTACCCGCCTTATTTCGCTCAATCACATTCCAACCCAAAGCGGGCTCGTCAACCCGGCTGAAAAGGTAGGCGAAATTGCCCGTAAACATGGCATTTTCTATTTGCTCGATGCCTGTCAGTCCGTGGGTCAAATGCCGGTCGATGTAAGTCGAATCAAGTGTGACCTGTTAACCGGCACCGGGAGGAAGTTTTTGCGCGGACCACGCGGCACTGGTTTTCTTTATGTACGCCGATCCGTTCTCGACAGGCTCGACCCGCCATTCGTCGATCTGCGTTCTGGAAACTGGATCGATGCGCACAGCTTCGAATTCGCCCCCGGTGCAAAACGTTTCGAAAACTGGGAAAGCTATGTTGCGGGCCGAGTCGGGCTAACCCACGCGGTACGCTACGCACTCGATATAGGTCTCGACGACATCCAGTCGAGGGTGGTTGACCTTGCGGAACAATTACGCGCCCGCCTGGCACAGGTTAATGGCATCACCGTCATGGATCCTGGTGAACATAAATGCGCCATCGTAACCTTCCTCAAGCAAGATGAAAATGCATTCAGGCTGGCTGAGCGTTTACGCGCCAGTCAAATTAATATTTCGGTTACCACAGCGGCGAGTGCGCGGCTTGATAGTCAATTTTCTGAACAACAGGATATTGCGCGCGCATCGGTCCATTATTTTAATAGTGAAGAAGAGGTTGAGCGGTTCTGTGAGTTTGTAGGACGCTAACAACTCCAGGTTAAAACACGCCGCCGCGTTTAAGCGCCATGTATTCGCTTATCAGGGCCGAGTGCATATGCGACGGTTTTGTATCGGTAACGATGACATTATCGCTCCTCAGGTTAGCGAGCATGGCAGCCTGTTTATTCATCTGTTGGCTCGCGCCACAAAATTTTAATGCGTCCTCGATAGATACGATCTCGGTATTTTGTGCATCCGTGACTACCTGTTGACGCATACTGGCGACTAGTAGCAAATGGTGCTGGGACAGCATTTTAGCCGCCCTGGACAAATCGTCTCTATCCTCGGGTTCGATCGAAGAAATGAGAATGATTAGCGAGCGTTTTGACTGGCGCGTCATCAACTGCTGTGCCACCTCGAGATAGTCGCTGGTTGCGAGGCTGCTGTCGAGATCATAAATCTGGTCAAGTAGTTGGCTGATTTGCAGTCTGCCTTTGACTGGCGGTACCCACCTGGGTTGCCCGGCAAAACTCAGTAAGCCGACACTATCGCCCTGGCGCAGCGCCACAAATGCAGAGAGCAATAATGCATTGAGGGCATGATCGAAGTGGCTGATATCTCCATCCCTGGCTCGCATTCGGCGTCCGCAATCGAGTAAAAATATAACCTGCTGATCACGCTCCTCCTGGTATTCGCGCGAGATTGGGCGGTTGAATCTCGACGTCGCCTTCCAGTCAATCTGGCGCAGTGAATCACCGATACGAAAATCACGCAGTTGTCGAAAATCGGTGCCGTCGCCGCGGCGTTGACTCAGGCGTACGCCCCAGTCGCTATACAGCAGGTCACTGTTGATGAATGATGACTGGAATAGCGGTTTGTAATTGGGATAAATCCTGGCCTGTTCGGGCTCGCAGTAATATGTATTTTTTTCCCATAGTCTAAAAGGTGACATGATTCGACAGCATACCTTTCCAAACTCTGCGAGTCCTCGTTGCAGCGGAATGATGTGGTAGCGCACCACGAAATGTTCTCCGGGGGCTAATTGGGCCTTTACCGGTAAACCCCGCATTTGCAGTTGCGCCGATGGCGAATCGGTCAGGCATAGTAGCTGGCGGCTCGTGGATTCATTGCTGACCTTGACTAAAACCCGTTGCCGTACACCCAGCGCCAAATGTGGGTCGACGGTCCTGGTTACCTTCAGATTTGGGGTTTGCCTGGCAATAAAGGTATCGGACAGGGATACGAGGCCAAGCACTGCGCAGTATGACCAGAATGCGAGGTTGATCTGAATCGTGTATTGCCAGCCAAAAATATTCGACAGCGCGCTAATGAGACCCAGTGCTACCCATAGCAGCAGCAATAGCAAGAGAGTCCGAGAAGGTCTCATGAGCGAGGTGCGTTTACCTTTTCGAGTAAAGTGCGCAGTACTTCGTCGACATTTAAACCGTCGATTTCGACCTCTGGTGCGAGAATGACGCGATGACGTAAAACCGCCAACGCCATCGATTTTACGTTGTCGGGTGTGACGAAATGTTCACCATTGATAAGTGCCATCGCTTTTGCACATTTTAGCAGGGCGATACTGGCGCGAGGTCCGGCGCCGTGGCGTAACAGCGTTGTGCTGCGAGTTTCGCGTGCCAGCTGGACCGCGTATTCGGCGACTTTCTGGTCGACGTCAATTTGCGCACAATGTTTTTGCACGCTGGGCACATCGATCAGGTTTTCTGCGTTCAAGCTAATATCTGAAGTTGGTTTCGATGCGTTATGAGTGGCGAGCAAAACCTCGTCTGCTGCAGAGGGATAGTCGATATTGATCTTAATCACGAAACGATCGAGTTCAGCCTCGGGGAGCGCATAGGTACCTTCCTGCTCGATCGGGTTCTGGGTTGCCAACACCATGAAAGGCTTTGCTACCTCCATGGTCTTGCCATCAAGCGTTACCTGGTATTCCTGCATTACCTCCAGCAATGCAGCCTGGGTTTTTGCAGGCGCGCGGTTTATTTCATCAGCGAGTAACAGGTTGGTGAATACGGGGCCCCTTTTCAATATGAACTTGCTTTGCGCCATATCAAACATGATATGGCCGGTGACATCTCCCGGCATTAAATCTGGAGTGAATTGAATACGCTTGAAAGTACCACCGATTCCAGATGCGAGCGCCTGCACCAACAGGGTTTTACCCAGTCCCGGAACCCCTTCGATCAACACATGCCCGCCTGCCAGCATTGCCACCATGACCTGTTCAACGACCCCGGACTGGCCCAACAGGTGTTTATTAACGTGTTCTTTCAAGGCGTTTAGCGATGAAGATACGGATTCGCGATTTGCGTCTGGATTATTCATAATGATTGCTCGATGTATTTTAGTAATTTCACGGTTCGTACAAATGATGTTTCGTTGAATTCCCTGGTATTGAGGGCCATGTCGACGGTAGCTTTTTCTATACCACAATGCTTGCTGATTAATTCCAGTTGCCTCTCAGGATCATTGTTAGCAGTGATAAATCCAGGCAGGACAATGCTTGCGCGTCGGAATATTTGCTGCCGGACCGGCTCGATCAGCGCATCTCCGGCCTTACGATGCCAGAGATAATTGGCGGTGGCCGAAAAATGTGCACCGAGGGCCCGACCTGCGCTGGTGTCACGCGGCACAATACGACCAAAGCGACGACTCTTGTGCCAGAGCCAGAAAGCTATCAGGAATGCCAGGGCGATCAGCAGTTCGGGTGCATTGCGCTTGATAAGTACCCAGATCGAATCACGCAGGCTGGGATGCAGTACTGCAAAATCTCCATTTTTGGAGCTCAGGACCCAGAGCAGGTAAGCGTGGTCATGCTGATCGATACGCCTCGAAGTCCAAATCGTCGGGTCAGAAATAATCGTCAGGAGCCCTTTGCCGACGTCGAATTGCATCATATGGATACCATATTCCGACGATGACCAGCTAAACGGCTGGGTCCCGGCACCATCTTCCTGGGATCCTTCGATATAGGGGTGAGTCAATACCCTATCCCAGGAAAACCCTATTTCGAGAACACCGATATCCTCGCCAAAATCGATACTGGTTAACGATTCATCTTTGACAGGCGATCGAGATATTTCTTCGACAGATTTTCCGTCCTCGATTTGCTGGTTGAATTCGCGCATGGTTTCGCTGATAGAGACTTCCTTATCCTCGGATTCCCCATCGTCACTTTCGTCGTCCAGGTCTGGCCAGTTTACTTCGACATTAAATTCCTTGAGTAACAGGTCTTCCGCTCTGGCAACCGAGTTGGCCGTGACGATGAGCGTGCCGCCGCTTTCCAGCCAGCTTATTACCTGATCGAGCTGGCGTGGATTCACGACCTGGTTTGCATCGGTAATCAACACGGTCTCAACACCGTCCAGGCTATTCAACCCGATCAAACTGTCTGCTTCCATCGCCTTAAGGCCAGTTTCCTGCATAAATTGTTGGGCCGCCAGGTAGGGGTTTCGCAACGCATTAAGCGACCAGGCGCTATGCTCGGTTTCGTCGTAAAACTCGATACTGGAATAGAGACCCCAGCCCAGGAATATGATTAGAATGAGGCCCAGGGCCAGCAGCAGTTTTGAGGTATTAGTGGACCGCATCGGTCATCTCCTCGTTCCAGCCGTCGCAAAGTTTTTGCATTGCCTCGTTTACGGGTAACTCGTGCCCATAAGCCAGATGGCACCAGACACGCGTTAATCCTGAAAAATAGCTACTCAGAGTTTCTATGCCGCGCGCTTTTACCAGGGCTGCACACTCGGCCTCGGTGTGACTGGCCTTGAATGTCAGGGCGTGCTGGTCGATCAGGCGTGACAGCGTCGCGCGATAGAGCAGGCCGAGAGCTTCGCGCTGTCGGCCTTCATGCCAGAACGACATTACCTGTGTCGGTATGTCATCGGGGAGACTCTCGGGGGTAACGTCGAGGCCAAACATGAGCTCTGGCGCAGCCCCGGTCTTGTTACGTGATTGCAGTCTATTTAGTGGCCCGCGATAACGATACAAAAGATAGACTATGAGCAGGATAAAAGAAGCAATCAGTAATAATTTAAGCGACGCTGCGGTTATGCTTATGCCGTCATCGTTGCCGGACAGGTCGATATTGTTTTCCCACCATTCGATAAAATCAATAAACCACTCGGGAATTTTGTCCTCGTTTTCTTCAACCAGGTTTTTGAAACGCCATTTACGCACGATTCTATCCTGGCCGAAATCCTCGCCTTGCAAAACCTCGTCGATCAACTTTTTTGCTGATCCGCTGTCATGATTAATTGCTGCATAGCTGGCCGACGGCGTGGTTATCGCGATTAAACCCGCCAGTAATGCAACCAGGGCCAGACTTGCTGCCGAACGCGATGAATCCCGTTTACGCTGGGCCAGGTTTCGAAATGTGATCTCGATATCCCATGCCTCCAGCTCTATACGCCGATTCAAATACAGTGCAAAGCCTGCCATGGTGTGGAATGGCATCAGCAGGGTTATCGCTAAATACCAGCACCATGTATAAAACCATTCTCCCACCAGGTTCAGTTGGTCTGTCGTGTCAAAAGTGTCGAAACCGAGATCTTCGGGTATGAAAAAGAGTATTAGTGCGGCGATACCGAAACAGAAAATAAGCTCGAAGCAAAATCCGATTGCCTGGTTAGCAAAAGCGATATCGCTATATTTTCCGTGCAAAACAGCCAGGCGTTTTTTACGCGATTCCCGGTTTAACTCTTCAAGCACCGTTACCGGGGCATTAAAAGCGCGTTGCACCGAAAAGCGGCGCCACAACAACCATGGGATCAACTCTTTTTTAAACAAGGACCCGGTCTGCCACAGTACTTCAGTTATTGTCGGCTGCTCGTCAAAAATTCTACGGCTGGCGTAGTAAAGCGGTAATCGCTCCCAGAATGGCTTTAGCCACCAGATAAAAAAGCCCGCCCACAGGGGGTTATCAAAAAAGATAATTAGCAGCAGGATGAAGAATAGCAATGAGGGCAGGGCGCCGGTGACAAACAGCGGTCGCCACCAGGCACTGGCCATCAGGTATCCTAAATCAATCGCCTGCCATCCTGATCTGACGCTGGCTTTAAATTGTAGTTTATCGAGATTCAAATCGTTTTCCCGAAACCGAATAAAATAATACGAGCAACCAGCATATTGCGCCGACAGTATATTTTGACGAAATAGAGAGACTGGCATTTGCCGACCAGAATGCTTCCATGAAAGCCGCTATCACCAGCATCAGGACGATCCCGTACAACATCGGTATCGATTCTCGACCTGCTAGTCGTAACGAATTGAGCCGCGAAAGCTGGCCGGGATTCAATATCGAGTAACCGAGTTTAAGACCGGCTGCACCACTAAAAACAATCGCGGTTAATTCGAAGGCACCGTGGCCCACTACAAACGGGTAAAAGGTATCGACATAGTCGAGTCGGGTTAAATGACCTGCAATGCTGCCGATATGAAGGCCATTGAAAAACAGCACCAGCAATGTCCCCAGTCCGGCGAGCAAGCCACCCGCAAAACACCGAAACGCAATGCTGATATTGTTCTGGATGTAAAATCCAAACATGAATATATCGGTTTCGGCTTCGCGTTCGCGTCCAATTTTACGCGCTGCTGGATCATACATTTGCTCTACCCGGCGTACATCAGGAGCATCGAGAATGCTGTAGATCGCGTTTTCATCCAGGTAAACCCAGCCACCTGCGATCACCCCAGGGAGCAGGAAAACTATAAGGGCAATTGCTATAAATACTCGGTGACGGTAAATAGAGAGTGGAAAACCACGAATCAGGAACCGGTAATAGTTAAGCTGCGAATCGGTCTGATAGCGATAGAGTTCGCGATAAAGACGCATTACCAGTTTATTCAGGCGCTCGATCAGGGCTGTGTCGTACAGGCGTTGCTTGGATAAAGCCAGATGCTGACTTAATAGCATGTAGTTTTCGGTAAGAATTTTACTGTTTTGCCCGGATCCTGGTTTTTCGAGTGATTGCTCTACCATTTCCCAGGTGGCTTGATGTTCCTGTTCAAATAGTTGCTGTTTCATTTTAAACCCAGGAACCAGGCGCCCAGGCGATGCAATTGCTCGACGCCGTTATCATTTTTACCATGGGTAACGCCTTCGAGAATACTGGCCAGTTCCTGTTGGCGGGGAAGCGAAAGCTGCTGACTGCGGTGAAGAAAATCGATCATCGCTGTTTGTTCGTTTCTCAACAAGGATGTTGAAGGCGCCTGCGGAGTAATATTATCGATTTTGGCTGGTTTTGAAGACTCGCGAACACTGATCACGAGGGTGCCTGCGGCCAGGTCGCCAAGTCGCTGAAAGCGAGGATTGGAAACCATGGTTAGTAATCCGAACAGGTAAAAAAAGGGTAAGAAATCGGCGGTTCGTAATAAATTTCTAACCAGCGAGGTGCCAAATGAAACCGGCGTTAAATCGTCGTGAACGACCGAAATACCCAGGGCCTTTTTTCCGGGAGTCTGGCCATGTCTGAATACCTCGAATAGAACCGGGTAAAACCACTCGACTAAAAACAGGGTTATAAACCAGAACCCAAAGCCGAGCTGGCCGAATGGGATTGATACCAGGGAAATCACGAACATCAGAATTCCCCGGATGATAAGGTCGATACTAAATGCGAGAAAGCGCGGAATAGGTCCTACGACCTGCGCCTCGAGCTCGATGCCTCCTGGAATCTCGACCCGGTAGCTAGTATCCAACAAGAAATTTACTCCCTTAATACAATACGGAGACTAGTCTGCCAGTGTATGTGGCTCAGCGCCAAACAACTTCGATGGTGCCGCCTGCAGCCTAAGATATCTCATTGAAGGAGTACAGTCAGTTAAAATAACCTGCCCGGCTGCGAGTGCGCTTATTACTGTGGCGTCATTCCTGAAAATGTCGGTATTACAATAGCCGCGACCATGCCAGCGAGAGTTACTGCTGGTAGCATCCAGGCGAGAATTTTTACGCCCAGCGTGTTGGCTTCCGGAGCCGGGCCAAAGTTATTGGAACTCTCTGTGCCGGGGAAAAAGATAACATAAATCGCCATGAAAAAATTAGCTATTGGCACGAATAATAACAAAAACCACCAGCCGCTTCGGTTTAAATCGTTGAGTCGGCGTTTGCCGAACATCACCGAGAACACTAGCGTGGCGACCCAGAAAAAAATCATCGCGACCATGGCCAGACCACCCATTGCAGCTTCGCCACCAACCATGCCGCCGGTAAACACTGCGCCGCCAAGTATAGGCATCATGACTAACATCAAAACTAAAGAAGTGCCAATACCATAGGCGAGGTAACGTAAACGCCCAATACGGCCCTTAAAAGAGAATATATTCGGCTGATAAAGCTCATCTTGCTCATTGTCAAGTGAGGCATCTGGTGTTACATACGGATTCGCTTCGTTCATTGGAATTTCCTGGGTTGAATTGAAATTGTTGTCGATAAAAAGCTTTTTCTCGACTCCTGGACAGTAAACATATAGCACAACATAGGAAATTAGGGCTTTTCCCGCGATTTTACGGGTTAATTGGGGCGTTCTCATACTTCAACATGCAGGTTAATTTGGTGGCTTCTAAACGGGCCGGTATCCGGGTAGATTTTTTGATAAATGAAGTAATTCTGGTTTTTATGGTGTCTAAACTAGCAGTCTGTCGATTAGAACCTGGACCAGAACACTGGTAGGATGGTTCCTGATTCTCCGCACAACCCCTCGGAGGTGAACATGAATATTAAGATAGTAATGCTCATAGCGCATCTGCTGATTGGAATAGTACTGACTTTCCCGGCTGCCAGTTTTGCGGATCAAAGAGACACACGCCTGAATGCACTATTTGGCATTTTGCAAACCAGCGACAATGAACCTGAACTCCAGCAGACTGAAGCAAGCATTTGGAAAATTTGGTATGAAAGTGGTCAGCAGGAAATAGATGCACTCATGGAAGAGGCGCGTATTGCCGTGCAAACCAGTGACCTCGCCCGGGCCGAGTCACTTTATTCTGAAGTTATTGAAATGGCGCCGGAGTTTTCCGAAGGGTGGAATCGCCGGGCAACAGTTCGCTATTATCAAAAAGATTTAGAAGGCTCACTCGACGACATACAACAAACCCTGATTCTGGAACCAAGACATTTTGGAGCAGTCTGGGGCCTGGGCATGATTCTCGGATGGAAGCAGGATTTCTCAGGTGCAATCATCGCTTTTGAACGCCTGCTTGAAATAAATCCACATGCACGAGATGCCAGGCCTCGTATTGAAATACTCAAACAGGAGTTGGCGAAAAGTGCCGTTTGAGTTTACTTGTTTGACCACTGGTAATCGACCAGAATCCCGATTGACTATCTGAGCTGACTATCCTTGCTGCCGCGGCGGTTGTAACTATTGCGGGTCGACGGTTGTTCATCGAACTCAGACTGGCAATCGACGCAGAGGCGCACGCCGGGGACAGCCTGCCTTCTGGCTTCTGGAATCTCGGCATTGCATTCCTCGCAGCGCTTCAGACTCTCGCCACTGGGTAGTTGACTGCGCGCGCGTTCGACCGCGTCTTCTACGCTGGCGTCGATTTGATCCTGAACAGCCCCGTCTCGGGACCAGCCACCGGCCATGATCTATCCCCCTGCTGGTTTCGGTTATTAGTTATTATACATTAGGAGCCTGTGAATAATTCATTGATCAAATGTTGGTGGTTACCTGGCTTTACCCATTTAACTCCCTCTCCCCAGAGGGGCGAGTGTGTCTAGGGGTCTCGGAAGCCTTGCCAATCTTGCTGATTAATCACCCAACGGTTTATCACCCAATAAATACCGGGGACCAGCTCCCAGGCGAGCCGCCTCATCGTCGGCGTTGTAGAGTGAGCATCGTTTTAAAGACAGGCATCCACAGCCAATACATCCGCTCAGCTTGTTTCGAAGGTCCTGCAAGCTCGCAATTCGGGTATCGAGTTGTTTTCCCCAGGTAGTCGATAGTTTTGCCCAGTCTTTTTTATTGGGTGTTCGTTGTTCGGGTAGAGTTTCGAGGGCCCCGGCGATTTCTCTCAGACTTAATCCCAGGGTTTGCGCGATGCGAATAATCGATATACGCCGCAACATAGAGCGGTGATAGCGTCGATGGTTTCCAGAGACTCGAAGCGAATGTATCAGGCCGCGGGTTTCGTAAAATCGCAGAGTCGATGTAGCGACGCCGCTGCGTCGAGCCGCGTCTCCAATGCTGAGGTAATTTTCTGTGTTTTGCATGACTGTTAAGTCCGTTGAAAATAATCATTGACTTAAAGTTAACTTTAACTCGTATACTATTGTCAAACTATATTAAGGAGTGTTTTATGGCCGAGGTATTGAACCAGACAGTAATGCCCGATAGGCACTGGCATCTGGCGATGCCGAGTTCTGAACTAGCGCATCATTCGGCCAGAATGGTGCGCATCGCTGGTAAGCAAATTGCATTTTTTAATACGGAAACTGGCATCATGGCCTGTGATAATCGCTGTCCCCACGAGGGATACCCGCTGTCCGAAGGAAGCGTCTCCCAGTCTTGTACGCTGACTTGTAACTGGCATAACTGGAAGTTTAATCTGGCCACGGGTGAAAACCTTTACGGCGGAGATCGTCTGCGCACCTACCCGGTTGAAACCCGTGGTGAGGACATCTGGGTCGATATCACCGAATTGCCCTTTGCGGAAAGGTACAAAACTGTTACTGACAGTCTTCATGACGCCTTTGACGATGAGAACTACGATCGCATTGCGCGTGAAATTGCGCGCCTGATTAAAATCGGTGCCGATCCATTCGATGCATTGCGCCTGTCGATTGAGTGGTCCTGGCAGAAACTGGAATTTGGTTGGACCCATGCCTACGCGGGAATGGCCGACTGGTTAAGACTTTACGAGGAACATCAGGATGACGAGGAACTTCAACTGGTTTGCCTGGCTGAAAGTGTTGCCCATGTCGCATTTGATGTCCTTAGAGAAAAGAATTATGACTTCAGTAGCGGGGTGGCAGAGTTCGATGAGTCTACTTTTTTAAAATATATCGAGAATGAAAATGAGGTTGCGGCTATCGCGGCTATTCGGGGTGGTATTCGAGATGGACTGCAATTCGCTGATTTCGAACCCGCACTCTCGTCCGCAGCTTTGGCGCATTACAACGATTTTGGGCATTCATTAATCTATGTGACCAAGGCGAAGAGTTTAATCGAGCTTCTGGGTAAGCAGGTGATGGAGCCATTATTGCTTTCCCTGGTACGTAGCCTCATATTTGCGCCCCGCGAGGATAAGATTCCGGAATTTCGGGCTTATTCGGATTATCTAAATAAATGGGGGCAACATCAAAATCAAAGGCCTGAAGCCGGACTCTGGTGGCATAAAAGTATAGATAAATCGATGCAGGTAGCTGTCGACAGTAGTGGAAGTTCGGCCGAGGAAATCTACCAGGCTTTGTTACTGGCGAATGCGATCAACCTGTTAAATTTCGAAATGGAGCAACAATATAAAACCCATGTAACGGTATCGGGCAATGTCGGCTGGCTCGACTTCACTCATGGTCTCACCTTTGCCAGTGCGGTGCGACAGCAATGTTCAAGATTTCCCGAACTGTGGGCACAGGGGTTGTTGCAAATGGCTTGCTTCAATGGCCGAAATGCCGGGTTTACCACCGACGAGACTGATCTGGATAGCTGGAAATCAAACGATCTCGATCGCCAGATGAATCAACTGTTGGAGCGTGTGCTGGATCATGGGCAGGGTGAATACATCGTATCGGTTCACCTGTTAAAAACGACCCTGGCGGTTCGTGAAGAAATAATAAGGCTTAACTATAGTGAAGCAGAAATCCTGGTCGCGGCACTCACGCGTTTATTTGAGTCGCCGATCAGGCGTAGACAGGCGAGGCGGGTTGCGCATCAATCCCTACAATTTGTATCGAAAGAGTAATTACGCGGTATAACCGCCATCGACCAGGTACAGACCACCGGTGCAATAAGCGGCTGCATCCGAAGCCAGGAATACCGCGAGACCGGCAACATCATCCGGGACGCCGGCACGATTGACGGGAATGTGTTTTATAAATCGATCCAGGATCTTTTCATCGTTCCACAGAGCTTCACTGAATTTGGTTTTAATCAATCCCGGACAAATAGCGTTAACGCGA
Organism: Gammaproteobacteria bacterium; assembly: GCA_041821565.1. Taxonomy (GTDB): domain Bacteria; phylum Pseudomonadota; class Gammaproteobacteria. The sequence continues at coordinate 29,078 of JBGUEB010000009.1, forward strand.
ATATTATCGACGCCCCAGTCTTGCGCCATGGCCAGGGTCAGGTTATTAATCGCGGCCTTGCTCACACTGTAAATGCCGATACCAGCTTCGGGCTTCAGACCGCCAATCGAGCTGATATGAATAATCGAGCCACCGCCGCGTTGTTTCAGTATTGGGTGGGCTTTTTTGCAGAGTTCAAATGGACCTTTGAGGTTAACATCGATGATCTTGTCGAAGGCGCGTTCGTCGGTATCTTGTATCGATCCAAACACCGGGTTAACGGCCGCGTTGTTAATGATAATATCTATTCCGCCGTATGCCTTGTTTGTTTTGTCGACGAGCGCATGAATGTCTTCAATGTTGCCCATGTTTGCGGCAATACCGGTGGCTTCCAGGCCGTCGCCCTTAAACGCCTCGGCAACGGCATCAACGGCTTCCTGCTTACGGCTGCTGACGACAACCCTGG
>JBGUEB010000010.1:0-29031 GCA_041821565.1 Gammaproteobacteria bacterium
GAGTTGTGCCAGGTCCGTCCCTTTACGACGAAACGCCCAGCCCAGAAGGTAAGTCGGGACAAATGCAATTCCATAGGCCCCAATTAAAAGACCGAGCAAGATTACCCATTGCCATGACTGTAGCGTCAGAAATTGAAATTCTGGCAAGCTGCGATATAGCTTTTCACCCAGCTCGCCATAACCATATTCCTCATATAGTTGCGGGATTTTACGAACCGTTGCTGTGGAGAACTTCCAGATATAGACACCATCACCACGCGGCACACGTTGCAGTAAAATATCCAGCTTACGATCGTCAATATCTATTTGCCCTACAAAATCTCGATAGGATGGCAGGTTATCGTCACTGTGGCCTTTCGGATCGGTACTGAGATTATCAATATCCACCCACAAGGCGCGATCTAATATCACTTTTAATTGACGCGCCAGATCGGGGCCATCGCCCTGACTATAGCCTCTCGGCAGTTTACGTAAGTCAAGAAACTCCGCCCCCTTCTCGAAGTCATTGGCTTTTACCGCGCGAATGTAACCCGCGACTGCGGTACGTGGCACACCACGGTCCAGTTTATCAGTGGGACCTGCGGGTTTTGATAGGATTGTACCTTTTTCATCCCCTTTCTTAGCTATCTCTTTTTCATCTGTTTCTTCAAAAACCTGCTTTAACGTGGGCTCGCCTTTTTGACTTTCGGCGTAGCAAAACTGTGAATAGCCTGATGCAAGAGTCAATAGCAAAATAACGGCGGCGCGCATCACATTAACCTGGTATTTCATTTCGTCACCCTGAAAAAAGTAAACTTATAGAGCCTATTAATATAAACCCAGCCGCCAAATGTAATCAAAACCGCTTGCCGAAGGTAATGCCATAGACTTCCTCGTTCTCCTCGTGCTCAATGGCGTCCAGGTTGGCCTGTGGGGCGATTGACCAGCCTTTGCCAAGTTCGAACTCGTAACCGATTGTGACTCGGAGCGTGTTCTGCCTCTCGTCACCGGGATCTTTTCGACCTATCCCGGCACCCACGAACAGTTCTTTGTACGGCCAAAAGTGGGCGAACGCAATCACGAGTGTGGAATCCCTTTCCCTGTCCGCACGTTCAATCACGCCACCTACCGACCAGTTCTTATGCAACCGGTACGAGTATTCAATGCCAAGCGTATCGAGGTTCTCACCGTGTTCGCGGGTTACGCCGGCGAACAACGCCAGGGCATGCTTGCCATGGCTTTCTTCGCCGGCGTGCGGCTCCTCGCTTCCGGGTTCTTCGGCATTCGCGCCGGCCGAAAACAGCAAGCACAAGGCAATAGAGAAAATTCTCATCTTTCTTCCAACAGTTCAACCCACAACGAGTCCGGCGCGCCGCCAACAAACAATATAGAGACGGAGAGGGTTAGCAGTTGAACCATGTTTCTAAATCCCTGGTGGGTTTAACGATAGGAAAAGGATAAAGCATCTTATTAGCAACAGCACGAATGGTATCAAACTCACGATAAACAACAAAAGTCGCTCACAACTTTACTCCTCTTAACATATTCAACAATTAGTTCACTTGCAAATTAGACACCCTACTTGTGGCGTACTAAGGACTGCCCTTAACCAATTCAGACTATCATACCTTCACTCAACTTCTCGAGTAGCGTCTATTTTGCCTGTTGCTTGCGCTAGTTAGGCATTTTATCAACCAGACTTTTTACTGCATGAAAAGCGAATCTTGATAAGCGGCGCTCTTCAGCGATTGTTGCGGCAACTTTGAAAAAGGTTTGTTGCTCCGAGAAAGATTCTTCTCCCTCTACCTTTATCAATTCGCTCGAATAGCGATCTCTGGCATCCAGCCAATTGCGTGCCATAAACGCCATATTCTCGGTTTTGTCCTCAACACTCATTACCTCAAAACCTGCATTCTCTAGCAAGCGCTCATCAACACCGCATGGCACAAATAGAAAAAAACCAATTGAACTGCGAATTCTTATTTCTTCATTAGTGAGAGGTCCGGTAATTGTAATGGGATCGGTAAATACAAGTCGGCCACCTGGCTCTAAAACCCGATGCCAATCCGAAAAAACGGCCTCACGACCGGGAAGATGATTGACAGCATCAACACAAATAAGGCCGCTAAAAGAGGCTTCTTCAAATTCGAGCGATTTGCTCCCATCCACAATTTCAAATTTAGCTTGACCAGTTATTCCCAGATCTTGTGCTTGTTTTCTTGCAGTTTCAATTCCCTGCTCATGGATATCAATACCAATAACATTACTTCCCGTCTTCGAGGCAATTCTTAGGGTGGGCCCTCCCGAGCCGCATGCAATATCCAGAAGAGTGTCGCCACTACCGATATCTAACTTCGAGATAAAATCATCTTGCTCGTCGGCGGTTAACCAGCCGGTTTGACCAATATCTTCGCCAAAGGCCTCTTTTCTAATAGTCGCGTATAAATCTGTAGCATAATAACGATAGTGCGCATCGTAATGATCTATGGTTTCATCTTCTGACATTTTAGATTGCTCCTATATCCCGTCTAATAGTAAATTTAAAAAGTCGCTGGCCTTTTAATAATTATTATCAGATAAATAACCTGATAACTGAGAGTGATATCTGATACACGGGTAATCATACTCCTGTATATGCAAAAATTTAATTTGTGAATTTAATTGCGCGAGTGGCCGTTCCTGGCCGAAAGATTGCCGCCCGCCCCAGCTTTTCAAGCGTCAGCTTTGGAGAACGCAGCCGCTTGATATCGGCTTTTTAGCGCCAGTTAACAGCCCTTAACAAATACTTATAAACTGATCTGTGTTATTTTTCTGGCGGACTATCCAGTAATTAGCGGCAGAAAAAGAATGAAGCGGCTTTGGCTAATTTTAGCAACGCTTACCCTGGCAAGAACGACTATGGGCTTTCAGTTTCAGTCAGTTGCAGCTATAGGTCCCATATTAACCTCTGATTCAATAATCTCGCATACCGAACTCGGCGCACTAATCGGGATTTACCTGTTGCCAGGAGTATTATTTGCCTTCCCTGGAGGCTGGCTTGGAAAAAGGTTTGGTGATAAACGCGTTGTACTGACTGGGTTGGCGATGATGACACTAGGTGGTGCTGTGCTTGCATTGTCTAATGTTTACGAGGTTATGTTCGCTGGCAGGTTGGTATCGGGGTTAGGCGCTGTTTTGCTTAATGTCCTGGTAACAAAAATGGTTACCGACTGGTTTGCAGAGTATCGACTTGCTACTGCCATGGGAATACTGATATCGAGCTGGCCGCTGGGAATTGCAATTGCACTGTTGGCTATAAATCCACTGGAGGAAGTGATCGGACTGAGATTGACATTTTTCATTCCGGTAGCGATATGTGCCATCGCACTATTGTTGATAACCATGATTTATACCAACCCGCCCGAACCTGCGAAAACCAATATAGGATCCAGTCAGTCCATTAAGAGAAAACTGACACCCTATGAACTCTGGGGTGTTGTGCTGAGCGGATGTGTGTGGTGTCTGTACAATGTCGCATTCATTTTGCCACTGAGTTTCGGAACTGAATTTTTAGTTACGAAGGGCATCGCTCTCACCTCGGCAGGAGCAATAGTTAGTCTGGCCAGTTGGTTAATCATTCCGGCGTTACCATTGGGGGCCTGGGCTGCCGAGCGAATAGGACGACCGATAACGACAATGGTAGTAACTTTTTTGGCCATTGCGATTCTCATCTGGACGATTCCTTTTAGCTCCGCATACATCGTGATATTCGCGGCGATTGGGATTATTTTCGGGCCAGCGGGTGGGCTAATCATGGCTTTACCGGCGCAAGTGTTACACAAGGATAATAGGGCGGTCGGCATGGGTATTTTCTATACGATCTATTACCTGGGAATGGGTATATTCCCCGCGATTGCTGGCTACGCGAGAGAAGTTACTGGCAACCCTGCAGTACCGTTATTCCTTGCAGGAATTGCGATACTATTCGCAGCACTGGTGCTTATCGGTTTCCGGGTGATCCAGGTCAGGCACCTGAATCACGCTTTGGCGATCGAATAAATTAACCCGCAATGCGCCTTTGGTATTAACAAATATCGGGTACGGAGTGTGGAAGCTGCATATTCTGGTGAACGTGAACACCGATTCTGGCCAACGAATGACCCTGATGAGGAATTTTTCAGTGTCGCCTTTGGAGAAAACAGGCTCACTGAATCTATTTTTCAGTGACGGATAGCTGCCCTGGGAGGATAATTTGATCCAGGACAAGTTCTGATCATAAAGTCTAGAGTAGACTGGTCTATACATAAAAGAAGGGAATGCCTACCATGCCGATTACGATCGAATTTATCGTCAAAAAAGGTGACAAGTCTTTTAAAGAAGATAGTGTCACATTTGGTAATCCGGAAGAGTTGTTCGAGTATATATCGCCGGGTGGTGGTTGCGAGAAAATGCCTTCTGATTTGGGAGAGATTCAGATGATATTTTTACCCCCTGAACATCCAAATATCGTAAATCCGATTGCAGATAAGCGCGTTACCCTGGAGCTGGGTATGGTATTCATCACTGGCCCCCTGTCTACGATCGTGCAAATCTCGCAAGAAATAATCGACAAGGTAGGGCGTGCTGAACTGTCGGAGGCCTTCATGTCGGTTATTGGTGCAACCCCCTGAAATCTAATGTATGTGTCATCTGCAGCGCATTTTTGTGTAAGCGATAACTTACACCGGGTTATTATTAGAAATTAAAAGAAGAAGAGTTTCTTCTTTCTTGCATATCCCTGCAGGCCGGAATCCAAATGTTGGCAAATTGACATTGCCAGCCATTTACAGCATCTATATGGGACGTCTGCCCGGTCTAAAACAGAAGCACTATAAGTACTGTGAATGTAGGGCACCAGGGCTATGGTTTTACGCTTACAGGTATTAGCACCGCAAACCTTCTGGAAATCACCCACATTACCAGGGCAGATATCACTGCAAAAGCAGCGGCAAAAATTAATGGCAAGGTATACTGCTGTGAAACATCAAATAACCTTCCAGCTACCCACGGCCCGGTAAGGCCAGCGAATCCCCACGCAGTAAATATTTGGCCATATACTTTAGGGCCAGCCAGATCGCCATAGTAAACAGCGATCGCGTAGGGATAGACGGCAATAATGGATCCATAACTGAACCCAATAAGGGCTAACAGAAAAATAGCCGAGGTTACGTTAGTAGCCGCTACCAACATCATCAGAAAAACAGCAGAAGAAATAGGCAACCCAATTAAATATTTACTGAAATTCGATTGATTAATACACCAACCTACCACTAGACCCCCCAGGGCACTTCCAACACCAATAAAGATAGCACCCCATATCGCAACACTATATTGTCCACCCACACTCTCCACTATTCCGACCGCGTGACCAATAGACATCAACCCGGCAAGCACACTAGTACCATAGGAAATCCAAAGTAACCCGATATTCGATCTACCACTTGTTTCTGCTGCTTTCACATCTGTAACTGTATAGATCACACCCAGTAACCTCATTATCGTACCGGAAAGTATTCCAGATAGAATAAAACACAGGGCCAATATATTTAGCGCAAATGCCAAAGAATAATATTGGATCAATTTGGCTAGTATTAACGAGAACAGGGTAGCGCCAATCGCATAGGCAGCAGTGACTGCAGCCATCGAGAACCCTTTGAAATCAGGTAAAACCCTGCCCACCAATTGCAGAACATATCCATAACCTATTCCATTTGCCGTTCCCGATATAAGGCTATACCCGATAAAAATAGTAGTCCATGACTCACCCATACTAGCCAGTGTAAGCCCACCCCCTGCACATATACTGGCACCAACAATCATCGTGGCCGGGCTGAAAAAATCATAAATTTTGTACCCGAGTAAAACCGATAATGTCAGGAACACCAGCGCCAGCGAATAAAACAGGCTAACTTGAGCTCTTGGTAAATCGAGTATTTGCTCCAGAGGAAATAAATAAACAGAAAAAGCGTGAATCGATCCTCCAACAAATGTCACCAACATAGCTGCTAAAAGCGTAAACTTCTGGTGTCTATTCATGTTTCATGGTGAACATAGATTTTGCTAATGGTAGCCTCTTTTTCGACCACATTATCCCCGATGGATGGCAGGTGAAAGCACTTAATAGATGCGGGTAGTAGCATACCCACCAAAAGTAGGCGCTTTAGGCGAAGCATTCGCCGTGCTCATGAGGCAGGCTTTCTCGATACGGCGTTTTTAGCTGATATCGGTCATTTTCGTTTATCGTTAACGAGAACCGCTTCCCAGCGATCACTGGGAGACTGATTTATTTTTCCTTTTCTTTTTCCCTGACCTGGTATAAAACACGCCGCGAAACCATGTCTCGTGGAGTTCTAAAGTCGCAGAAAAATCACCTTTCGCTTCATCTTCAAAACGAAAGTTACTTTTCCCAATACGAATTACATCACCATTTTTTAAATTACGATGATCAACGCGTTCATCATTAACATACGTATGATTGGTGCTTTTTTTATCTTGTAAGATGTAATCAACTCGATTGTCATCTGGTGTTAACACGACCTCGAGTATTGCGTGACGTTGACTAACCAACTCATCATCCAGTGAAACATCACAGTCTTCATCACGGCCAAATTCAATCTGTTTTTTATCGATTGGTAATTTAATACCGGTACCGCTATTTGTAACCTGTATCAGGAGAGCCATGATAATTGCCTAAAGCAGAAAACAAGTAATCTAGAAATAAAACCGTAAGACAACAACAGATTTATCTACAGGTATATTCAACGAGTATAGCAGCATAAATGGCCAATCTTCACGACAACACATTATCGCTTCATTGCTGGGCATCTCGAATTAGCCGAAAGCACTAGTTACCAGTAATACGATTGTAGTTACTGCAGCCGCTCACTTCCCGTGAGTTCGATCCCCAATGTGCGTAACTGATTCTCGATCACCGGGTCGCTGGTGCTGAGCCAGCGCTGATAAAGGGCAAGCACCTCCTCGGTGGTCAGGTGCTGGGTGCGGGAGCAGGCGTTGGCCACCATCTCCAACATACGCGTGAAGGTGTTGGCCAACTCGGCGAAGATGTGCCGGTTCGCTCTGGCGTTGTCGGCCAGATAGTCGTAGGCACTGCCGCCCATACCGATGAAGTAGTCCTGTTGAATGCCGTGGCGGGTAAGGCGTTCTGGAAATAACGCGCCGAGAAAAAGCGCCATGTCTCCCAGTTGTTGCAGCATCAGGCAACGCTCACGGTCGTTGTTAGCCTGAATGGCATCGCTGTACAGCAGTGCCAGGGGTCGCAGCGTCATGTGTCCGTCCTGATAGGCAAACAATTGCTCATTACGACCGAAGCGTTCCAGCAGGCTGCCCAGGTACCAACAGGTATCCTCGTGGGGCGGAGGGCGAAAGCGCCTGGCATAGCGAGTCAGGCGCTCGTTGAAATAACTCGAAAGAGATGTTTCCGTGATGGGCTGTTGCTGCGGATCAATGCGCATGGATACCTCCGAACTTCATACCATTAATATAACTATAGACCAAAATTAACAGGTTTATCAATGGATTGGGGTCATAACCCCCACACCTAACCGTCAAGCATGGGTCCGCTATGCATGGCTGTGGCTGTCGCCCACCTGGCGGGAGTCTATATCCTTACCCAATGACCGGTATTGGCCGTGAAGAGCCAAATGCCATCTACAATTGAATGCCTGGTAACGGGATAGGAGGTATTTGCGCTTGCTGAATGTGAGCCAGGGGCTAATAATCTCGGATTGAGAAAAGATCCATAGGTAATTCAGAGAATGGATAGAAACAAGGCTAACTATGCGCCTTTGACGCCTGTCGGTTTCCTGCGTCGGGCCGCTATGGTTTACCCGCACAAGGCGGCGATAATCCATGGTGATCGAACCTACAGTTACCGGGAGTTTTACGAGCGCAGTTGCCGACTCGCAAGCGCGCTTTCCAGGCGAGGCATCGGCCGCGGCGATAGCGTGGCGATAATGGCGCCAAATGTACCGGCAATGCTGGAGGCGCACTACGGGGTACCTATGGTGGGGGGCGTGTTAAACCCGATCAACATTCGTCTGGATAGCAAGACGGTCGCCTTCATCCTCGAGCACGGCGAAGCCAGGGTCTTAATTACCGACAGGGAGTTCTCCGCAGTCGTCAAACAGGCACTGGCCGAAATGAGTACACCACCGCTGGTAATCGACATCGACGATGCCCTCGCCGAGGATGGTGAACTGGTTGGAGAGATTGACTACGAATCTTTTCTCGCGGAGGGTGAAGCGAACGCCGATTTCAATGAACCAGTAGATGAATGGCAGTCGATCTGCCTGCTCTATACCTCTGGCACCACGGGTAATCCCAAGGGTGTGCTTTACCACCATCGAGGCGCTTACCTGAATGCGCTTGGCAATATGGCGACCATGGGTCTCGATCAAAACTCCGTCTATCTCTGGACCCTGCCCATGTTTCACTGCAATGGCTGGACTTTCACCTGGGCGGTGACCGCCGCATGTGGTACCCACGTCTGTCTGCGCAAGGTCGAACCGGCAATGATCTACCCGATGATTAAACACCATGGCGTGACCCACATGTGTGGTGCACCGGTGGTGTTGACCATGCTGACGCATGCGCCGGAACAGGAAAAAGTTGCATTCGAGCAGACCGTCGAGCTTGCCACAGGCGGCGCTGCGCCACCATCTGCGGTAATCGAGGCAATCGAACGCGATGGATTCCACATCACCCACCTCTATGGCCTGACCGAATCCTACGGTCCTTCACTGGCCTGTGCCTGGCAGGATGAATGGAATGATCTCGGTCTCGAGGACCGCTCCGGCAAGATGTCCCGCCAGGGGGTTAAATATCTGACCCTGGAACATGCCATGGTTGCCGACCCGGAAACGATGCAAGAGGCACCCTGGGATGGCGAGACCATCGGTGAACTGATGCTGGGCGGCAACACGGTGATGAAAGGTTACTTTAAGAACCCGGATGCTAACGCGGAAGTGTTTCGTGGCGGATGGCTTCACACCGGTGACCTGGCAGTGCGTCATGCGGACGGATATTTCGAAATCAAGGATCGTTCCAAGGACATCATTATATCCGGCGGTGAAAACATCTCCAGCCTCGAAGTGGAAGAAGTACTGTATAGACACCCGAAGGTACTGGAAGCCGCCGTGGTGGCAAAACCAGACGAGAAATGGGGGGAAACCCCCTGTGCATTCGTGACCCTCAAACAGGGCATGGAAGCAGATACGGATGAGATAATTACATTCTGCAAGGAGAATCTCGCGGGTTTCAAAGTGCCGCGCACGATCATCTTTGGTACCTTGCCAAAGACGGCGACAGGTAAGATACAAAAATTTGCGTTGCGAAAACAAACCGAAGCCGGGGCCAGCCAGTGAAATTCGATCTTTCAGGAAAATGCATTATCATCACCGGCACCATCATTCCCGTCGATGGCGGACATCTTGTCAACTCACTTTAAAACCGGAGATATCCATGGATTTCCAGCTTGCGCCCGAAATTGAAGACATACGCTTAAGAATTCATGACTTCGTCGAGCAGCACATTCTGCCCCTGGAGCAGGATCCGACGGCTCACGATGAACATGAAAATATCGCCGAGGAACCATTGCGCGAGCTGCGTGCCAGGGCAAAAGCCGAAGGGCTATGGGCGCTGCAAATGCCGAAGCAACGCGGTGGGGGTGGTCTCAATATCGTTGCCATGGCGGCCTGTTACGAGGAAATGAACCGCTCGATCTTTGGCCCGGTTTGTTTTAATAGTGCCGCCCCGGACGATGGCAATATGATCCTTCTCGAGAAGGTCGCACGCGAGGATCAAAAGCAACAGTGGCTTCAGCCGATCATAGATGGAAATCTGCGTTCGGCCTTCGCCATGACCGAACCGGCACCGGGGGCAGGCTCCGATCCGTCCCTGATGTTGACCCGCGCAGAGAAGAAAGGAGATCGCTGGATTATCCACGGTCGCAAGACCTTCATCACCGGTGCCGCAGTCGCCCAGCATTTTATCCTGATCGCACGTACCTCGGATGATACCCGCAAGGGTTTAACGGCTTTCCTTTTCGACCGTGATCAACCCGGCTGGCATATCGAGCGGCGGATTCCGATCATGGGACCGGAAGAGCACGGCGGCCATTGTGAACTCATATTTGACGGTCTGGAAATACCCGATGAAAACCGCCTCATGGAGATTGGTGACGGCCTCAAGGTAACCCAGATCAGGTTGGGCACGGCACGGCTCACGCATTGCATGCGATGGCTGGGGATGTCGAAACGCGCCCTCTCGATAGCGGTGGATTATGTACGCGAACGCGAAAGTTTCGGCATCAAGCTGATCGACCGAGAATCGGTTCAGGGCCTGTTAGCCGAAGCGGCGATGCAGATCGAAATTGGGCGAATGCTGACAATGAAGGCCGCATTCGAACTCGATACCGGTAGCTTTGCGCGCAAGGAAGTATCCATGGCCAAGATCCAGGTGGCCGATACGCTTCACAAGGCTATCGATACCGCGATTCAATTATGCGGGGCTCGGGGCTATTCAAAAGACACCCCGCTCGAATGGATGTACCGTTATGCACGCCAGGCGCGTCTCGTCGATGGTGCTTCGGAGGTTCACCGCATGGTTCTCTCGCGCCATCTTGTACAGGAAGGCGACGCATTCTGGAGCTGGTCGTGAGTGGGCTCGAGCATTGCCGTGACAAACTGCAATCCTGGCTTGCCACTGTTGCCTCTGCCAAAAAGGTGGAAATCGAAACCATAAAACCTTTGACGGGTGGTGCCATCCAGGAAAACTGGCGCGTCGAGTGCGCCATACATGGCGGACCACATTCAGGCCGCCAGGGTTTTGTGATTCGCAGCGATGCAGCTTCGAGTGTCGACAGCAGTCTGTCACGCAGTGAAGAGTTCAAGGTCCTGTGTGTCGCCTACTCGGCTGGAGTAACCGTGCCCGAACCACTGTGGCTTTGCGAAGATAGGGATGTAATCGGCCGTGTCTTCTCTGTCATGCGACTGGTCGAGGGTATCGGCCTCGGGCCAAAAGTCGTCAAGGATCTGCAGTTTGGCGGTGACCGGGAAGCGCTTGCAGAGCAACTTGGTCGGGAGCTCGCTCGTATTCACTCGATAGGTCCACCACGCGACGGCCTCGAATTTCTACGAAGGTCCGACAGGCATCCGGCCCTTGAGATGATTGCGGGTTTACGCCAATACCTCGATACCCTCGGTGAAAATCGACCGATGTTGGAATGGGGTCTGCGATGGGCGGAGTTGAACCTGCCGCCCAACCCGGAGATTACCCTGGTGCACCAGGACTTCAGGACAGGAAACTACCTGGTCGATGAAAATGGTCTTAGCGCCATACTGGACTGGGAGTTTTCCGGCTGGGGTGACCCGATGAGTGACCTCGGCTGGTTCTGCGCGAAATGCTGGCGCTTCAGTCGCCCAGACCTTGAAGCCGGTGGAATTGCTTCGAGGCATATTTTCTATGACGCTTATGAAACTAGCTCGGGGCGGTCAATCGACCAACAGGCTGTCACTTTCTGGGAGGTGGTGGCGCACATCCGCTGGGGCGTCATCGCAGTACAGCAAGCCCATCGCCACCTGTCCGGCGGACAACAATCACTGGAGCTTGCCCTCTCCGGCCGCCTGTTACCGGAACTCGAATTCGAAGTGCTCAACATGACCTCGCCGGCAGCCTGGAGAGCGGCATGATGCGAGATGCGCCACAGGGTGTTGTACTCCTGGCCGAGGCAAGGCGCGTACTCGCAGACAAGGTAGTGCCCGGGCTCTCGTCCGAAGCCCGATACCAGGTATTGATGGCGGTCAGGGCTATCACCCTTGTTGAACGCGAGTTGCAGGCCAGTGCCGGGATAGAGGAAAATCTTGGCGAAATGCTCCAACAGTTGCTTGGCTCCAATGCTACAGTGCCAGAACTTACCCAGGTGTTGTCAAAACGCATCCGTAGTGGTGATTTTGATGCATCCGATGAACTGTACGAATTTCTGCGGCTGGCCGTTGCCTTTAAACTCAAAGAGACCAATCCATCCAAAGTCGGGGAAGAGCTGGAAGGCTCACTCGATCGATTGCAGGGTAATCAAGCAATCAACCACGCTGGGGTTAGACAGGTTAAAACATGATGTCTAGCAGTCAATTTTCCTAGAGAGAATAACCGATGACATAGTATCGTCGACGCCATCGAGACGGCCAATTGTATCGACAGCCGATACTAAACACCCGGGTCTTCAAAAGAGCGTCGTCAACATAAGCAAGTAATTATGAGTGTGGCGAATCAGCTCCTTGACCTGGCACATGTCTGGAGAAGTTCTGGTTGATTAATTTAACGTCAGCTAACGAGAAAGCCGACGGTCAGAATTGGAGCGTCAAGGACTGCTCACGACCTATTAGAGACACTTACCCAGGATGATTCAGCAGTCTGCCATTTAGAATAGCAATTAGCGTAAGCGACTAACTACTGTTACGGAAACAATAGAGGCGGTTTTCGATGGTAGGTGGCTTGCTCATAGGCATAGGCATATTGAAATAGTTTTTCTTCACTAAACGGTCTGCCGAGTATTTGTAAACCTAGCGGCAGATTGTCGTCAACATAACCCATCGGCACGGTAATCGCGGGTTGTCCGGAATGAGGGGCGACCACCGGACTGTTATTACCATCCGGGCTCTCCGAATCACCGATTTTTCGAGGGGGATTACTCCAGGTGGGGTAGATCAGAGCGTCCAGGTTTAAGCTGTCCATCGTCTTTACTACCGCAGTTAACAAGGCCTTTCTTCGGGGATCACCTTCTACATCGATACACGGAGGGCTTTGCTCGTCGGGTTTGATATCCGCACCGATACTCATCGCCCATTTCATAGCGCCGTCATTTTCGGGTCGAAATTTTTTCTGTTCGACCACGTCTTTTAGAACTTCGATGTCAGTATTGTTTCCCAGGGTCTTCAGGTAGTTATTAATGTCGTATCTAAATCGACTACAAAACCCGGTCGCTTTAACGAGCCCTTCGAAGTCGGGGATGGTAACCGGATCAATAATAATGGCACCCGATGATTCTAAATCTGTTAGAGCCTGGGCTAACACCGCCAGGATTTGTTTGTCGGCGGTGTTTGAATCATAGATTTGCCTCAAAACCCCCAATCGTACTCTGGACAGACCGTCTCGAGTTAAATGCGCGGTGTAGTCATCTACCTTATGCCTTTCATAACTTTGGGTAGTAGGGTCTGCTGGATCATAACCTGCGATAACATTAAAAACTTTCGCGGTATCGCTGACAGTGCGCATCAATGGACCACCGACATCCCGATTTAACAGCAACGGCACTATACCATCCCGACTAGTGACCCCGATGGTAGGGCGAATCCCGACCAGGGCTAAATGTGATGCGGGTCCTCGTATCGAATTTCCGGTATCAGAGCCCATACCGATTACTCCAAAGTTCGCAGCAATCGCGGAAGCCGTACCACCGCTGGACCCAGCAGGTACGCGGCTGAGGTCATAGGCGTTTCTGGTCTCCCCATGGGTGGAACTGATCGTATTATAGGGACTAAACGCCCACTCTCCCATGTTGGATTTGGCGATGATAATAGCATCGGCCTGCCGCAGCTTTTTAACCATATAGGCATCATCTGGAGGAATAGACCCAGACAAAGCGATGGAGCCGGCTTCGGTTGGCATATCGGCGGTATCAAAGTTATCTTTTAATATGATGGGGACACAATGCAAACTCTGCATCGTTTTCATCTTCTGGTATTTCTTGTCTAAGGCTTGGGCCTTTTTAATCGCATTGGGATTAATATAAATGATGGAATTAAGATTACTGATTTCATCGTATTTTTTAATGCGATTGAGGAACCCATTAGTAATTGCCTCACAGTTGATGGTTTGATCTTTTATTGCGGTGTGAATGTCATCGATGGTGGTCTCTATAAAAGAAAATTCAGGCTGCTTCTGTGATGGAATTGATGTGGCACAGGCAGAAAGCAATAAACCGATTAAGGTTAGCAGAATCCTGTAGTTCGTAATTCGACTGACGGAAATCACGGGCGGGATAGAATTCATATAGCGTTATCCTCTAGTGCGGGAAGGCTTTCAGAAATCGTAAGCATTCAGATTCGTTCCAGAGTATGCCGTCGAGGTCAAGATACAGTGGTTTACCAGCGGGATCAACGAAGAAGGTCAGCTGCCGCCGAATCCAGCCGCACCAGTTGGATTTGTGAACGTCCGCTATCGGGAAATCGCCTGGTCCTGGGGAGTGAATATTTGAATTTTGAGTTAGGTTGCTAAGTTTAGTCAGTAAATTCTCCAAAGCAGTCGTTAAAAATTCAGAAATCAACGACTCCTCACGACCCACAACAGACTCTCGCGCCCGCAACCAACTACTCAAGTAGAGAGCGTTGGGTTCGATCGCAACCGCCCGTCAGGCATTTAATCTAGCATTATCAAAAACAGGTTTGCCAACTTTCATGTTCTTTGCCAGCTGGTGCCTACGGGGGCGTTGAATTCAGCTGGTATAGCACCTCCAGCGCGACCGGCGGTTTCTTGCCAAAGCTCGAGAACCATTTTTTATAAATCTCGACGATCTCGCCGCTGCGATTCAGTTGTGAAAGCACCCGATCGGCGATGAGCTGGAAATCGGCGTCACCACGTGGCACCGCCAACGCAAATGGCTCGAACGAGAAGAGTTCACTGGAGAGCGTATAAAGTTTCCGGCCGCCGCGCGAAATAACCAGCCCAATCAAAACAACCTGGTCGGCGGAGAACGCGTCGATCTGTCCTTGTTCGAGCATGACCATGCCTTCATTCGTCGAACCCACTGGAACCATTTCAACATCGATACCCAACCCGCTTACCGCGCCGTTCAAGGATTCGATCGTCGTCGTATTGGAGACCACGGCCACCCGCTTTCCCTCGAGGCCCTTGACGTTTTCCACAACCGCGTCTTTTCGACTCAACAAGGCCCCGCCGGTGACGAACGTGAGCTGTGTGAAACCAACAATCTCCGACCTGGAAAGCGTCTTGGTCGTTGCGCCACAAAGGATATCTATCTTGCCAGACTGAATAGCATCGAAGCGGCTTTCTGCCGTTACGGGCACGTAATTGATCTTGATATCGGAACGGCCCAGTTTCTGTTTTACGGCTGCCGCGATACGGTTACACAATTCAACCGAGTAACCTGCGGGTTTATTGTTACCCCGGTCGAATGACATCGGTGTCTGATCTTTACGATACCCCAGGTTGATTTCACTCGAGTCATTGATTCGCTTCAGCGTATGAGTTAACTCGACAGTTGCATTCGCCGATATGGGCAAACAAACCAGTGCAAAAACAAAAACCAGTTCCCGAAAAGTCATGTAGCTCTCCATTCAAAAATTAAGTGTGAGAGTATAAAATCTATGCATCCGAATAACCAGCCACCATTCATCCGAATTATAGTGATAGTTGACTTAATTCGAAACAGACAAGAATTCTGGGAACCATCTTGAGAATCCCGCATTCGGAGGTGTCCACCAATTTAGAGCAAGACCAGTCGGCCCAATCGAGACATACAACATCTTACCGGCAGAAAGGAGACGCTGAATCACGCGGATCAGACGGCTGCTTAGGGCACTTCGGAGTCGTTCATGCACCATCCCGCGAGCGACCGCTGTTGGCCGTAAGTCGCCGTTGCTTATAAACATGCAAACGTCCGCTATGAAGAATGGTTCTACTATTATGTTCACACTACTAGGAAGAATTATGCACCTGGTGCAGGTCGCGGTGTAGGTTGAGCGACAATACGGACTGAGATGCGCATTTTAATTGGGTATTGCCCAATGAATCACAAATAACGCTGATTAGAAAAATAACCGGGGATTAAATGGTGTGACAAAATTATTCTTGAAAATTAAAGCCCTAACTATCAATTAGTTAGGGCTTTGTATGGCGGGCAACCCGAAATCCGAATCTCTAGTTCGCCTTTAGCTTTCCTAAATACACGAGCTCCCATTCACTATTTGTAGATTAAGGCAACCTGGTTTACCGACCAGCTGATTCAGCACAAAAATCCTACAAAGCGGACGCTCAAACTCCACTACTGAGCTTCTGCATTCGGCACTAACCCGCCATTCGTGTGTCGACCTAGCGAGTGAAATACTCTGTTTGGTTTGTGATACCATCTGCTGACCTTGATTCCATTTGGGCTACCAATGGCAAAGGACCATCTAACAGGCAAACTTGCAGTTATTTTACACGCCGACGTTGCAGGTTCAACCGCGCTGGTTCAGCAAAATGAACAGTTGGCTCATGAGCGCATACAAGATGCCTTTCGACGCTTCAGCGATACCATTAAGAGTTATCAAGGACACGTGCTTGAACTTCGAGGTGATGCCCTGTTGGCTGAATTCGAGCGTCCTTCCGATGCTGTAACGGCCACCCTCGCATTCCAGGCTGATCAAGCCTATTACCTTTCGCGTCTGAAAGATGATTTAAAACCCAGCATCCGCGTGGGAATTGCAATGGGTGAAGTCGTCATAGCCGATAGCACGATAACCGGTGCCGGGGTGGTATTGGCACAACGGGTCGAACAATTAGCTGATCCAGGTGGTTTGTGTATAACCGCTGCATTACACGAAGCATTGCCGAAACGCCTGCCATTTAATCTGGAGAATTTGGGTGAACAGGAGCTGAAAGGATTTGATGAACCAGTTCGAGTCTACCGAGTTGAGCTGATTGCGAATCAGTCGATTCCATCTCCGCAACAAGGCCTCAAAAGCAAAACATCTCGAAATAAACCAAGTTTGATGATAGCGACTATCGCAATAGCATTGCTAGTAGCGGGAGGCGCAACTTACTGGTTTAAGACGCAAGAACCAAAGGTGGAAGCTGCATCGATCGATCGCATGGCTTTCCCACTACCAGACAAACCCTCCATCGCCGTACTTCCGTTCACCAACATGAGTAATAACGAGGAGCAAGAGTTCTTCGCCGATGGTCTGACGGAAGACTTGATCACGGATATATCCAAAGTATCTGGATTGTTCGTTATCGCTCGTAACTCTGTTTTCACCTACAAGGGAAAAGCCGTGAAGATTCGACAGGTCGCTGAAGAACTTGGAGTGCGATATGTGATGGAAGGCAGCGTGCGTCGTGTCGGCAATCAGGTGCGGATCAATGCCCAGTTGATTGATGCGACCACTGGGGGCCACATCTGGGCTGAACGCTATGATGGATCACTCGATGATATCTTTTCGATGCAAGATACGATTACAAAAAACATCGTAACCGCGCTTTCGATCACCCTTGTCGATCAGGAACCGGCCCAGGTTAAGCCGAATAGTCCCGAGGCCTATGATGCTTTCCTTAGAGGCTGGACGCACTATCGGCTCTCGACACCAGATGATTCTGTCAAATCAATTACATATCTCAAAACCGCTATCAAAATCGATCCGAATTTTGGGCGCGCTCACGCTGCACTGGCAGCTACCTATTGGAGAATCTATGACAATAACTGGGCAATAAGCACAGGGGTGTCCTATGCCGAGGCCCTTGAACAGACTAACCGACACCTGGATGAAGCTCTGAAAAACCCGACGCCTCTGGCCCATCGAACTGCGGCTAAGCAGTATTTCTATTTTAGGCGCTGGGATGAAGCCATGATCCAGGCTGAACGGGCCATTTCGATGGATCCCAATGATCCGAGCGGCTACGAGGCGATGGGGACGCTTCTGGTCAATCTTGGTAGGGCCGCTGAGGGTCTCGTCTTCATCAAAAAAGCAATGCGCCTCGATCCCCAGTCAGATTATCTCTACCGTCTGGGTGAAGCCCAGTTCCACCTCGAACGCTATGATAAGGCTGCGGTAACTATGTTAAGAGCCACCAAGCTTAATCCAGCCGATGAATGGAATTATTTTCTTCTTGCCGCAGCCTACGGTCATCTAGGGCAGGAACAGGAGGCGAAGTCCGCTATTGCCAGGTTCAACAAGACTTATCACGATCCGACAGATAAACAACGCCCTTTAACATTGGCCGACCTCGACACCTGGATTTTCAAAGAAGCAGCTAATCGGCAGCGACTGCAAGAGGGTTTACAAAAGGCTGGGGTTTCTGCGGGCGCAGCGGCTAACCCTGCTGATAGCAAATACAGGAATCTGGTCACCATGTCGGAGGGGAAATTTCGTGTTGAGGGGGTCTTCGAGATTAACGCGGACGAAGCAAAATCACTACACGACCGAGGAGTTGTATTTATAGACTCTCGCGGAAGTGTTGACTATGGGCGTGGCCATATTCCAGGTGCAAAGAACCTCTTTTTCCATAAAGTCTGGGATAATCTCTCCCAGATTGCCGACCAGAACGAAGGGGTCGTTTTTTACTGTAGTAGCCTGGAATGTCACCTTTCTGCTAACTCAAGCGCTCAGGCACTTATCCTGGGTTATACAAAAGTCTACTACTTTGCTGGTGGTTTTGCGGCGTGGAAAGATGCGGGCTACCCGGTGGAGGGTTCTTAAACATAGCTCCTATCAGTGTCCCATTATGGGCACTAAGCAGCAGCTGCTATATTGAAAATGAATGACGGCTTCCAGATAGCTGCCGTTCCAGATTCAGATCAAATAGGCAGCGCTTTCGGCACATTGCGGACCTTGATGGCATTGGTCGAGTAGACTAATATATACTGCCGCTATGTAGAATCGGGGTCCCGATATGCTAATTTTGAAAATGAGACAGGAAGTTCATAATGTTCAATAAAAACAGAAACATTCAAGTCTGCATTAGAAACTACTTATTTAGATATACGGACCATATTAGGTCCGTTTAGTAACTGTTATGTTTCTTTCTCTCGCTCTCGAATACACACAAAGGAGCGTCTTTTGAAGCTCGGCTTTTTCATTCAGCCTGTGCACCCCCCATCCCGTCCCTATGCAGACGTTTTGCGCGAGGACCGAGAGGCGGTCGTGCTTGCTGATCAACTCGGCTATTGCGAAGCCTTCATTGGCGAGCACCTTGCAGATTCCGCAGAAACGATCACCTCAAGTCTGGCATTCATCGCGAGTCTGGCCGACATCTGTCCTTCCATTGTCTTTGGAACGGGCGTGCTCCCTCTCCCCAACTATCATCCGGTGATGGCAGCAGCCCAGATCGCAATGGTTGACCACATCACCCGTGGTCGGTTCCTTCTCGGCGTGGGGCCTGGCGTTCCGCCCGACGCAGAGGCTCTTGGCGATGATTCGGATCGGCGAGAAAAGTTATCCGAGGCTATTGAACAAATTCTCGCTATCTGGAGCGGCGCTCCGCCCTACGGGATTGATGGACAATTCCACCGGATCACGACCGAGCGCTCTCTAGACCTTGAGATCGGTGTTGGTGAAGTTGCGCGGCCATTGCAACAACCTCACCCGCCGATCGTTTTAACGTCGATCCGTCCGGATTCGACAGGCCCAGCTGAGGCCGGGCGGCGGGGTTGGGAAGGCATTTCTGGGACTTACGTAGGCGAACATATAGTGCGTGCGCATATTAAGGAGTATCGCCGTGGGAGGACATCCGCAGGGCTTTCCGATGATACGATGGGCTGGCGTGTGGCTCGCAGCCTCTTCGTCTCGCATGACGAAAAGACCGCGTGTGCGTATGCCAAGGCGTGCGCCGGCGCACATGGTTTCTATTTTCACGTGATGCGAAGCAAGCTCGCTCGTTTCGGAGCCCTGTCCTTGATGGGTAATACGCCGGATACACCGGTGGAAGAGCTTAGTCTCGAGCGGACGCTCGACAACCTGGTGTTTGCCGGGACGCCAGAGCAAGTGGCCAATCAGATTTTGTCCTTCCGCGAGCGAGTCGGCCCATTTGGGACGCTCCTGTACACCGGTCACGACTGGGTCGACCCGGACCTCGCCCGCACGTCCATGGAACTCATGCGGACCAAGGTGTGGCCGCGTGTGTTGGCTGGCCTTTGTTAGAGGTGCACGAGTTGGGCCGGTCCACCTTCGTACAATCAGCGCCGCTTGTGGTCGTAATGTGTAAGCGAAAAGCAGAAGTTACGGTAACTATGCCACATAACAAATCGCTCAACACGGACCCTTCGACTCCGCTCAGGGCCGGTTAGCTTAACGTTAATGAATGTCTCAGATGGGCACTAAGTTGCCCCTGGAAAATCAAATCTGGGTGTCTGCTTCAATAGCAGACACTGAAATGCACGTCGCGTGAGGCAGCGAACGGCACGAAGCCGACCTTCGACGGTTACTGAAATAACTAGCTACAAGCGGGCATATAGTTATTGATACCCTATTACTGTAGGCCTACCTTGTGCAAGCCGTCGATGATTCGTTCCACTCCGGAATGCGATCCAAATCGACCGATTGAATTCCTGATAGTATCCACCGAGAATTCGGGTTTTCTCGTTTTCGCTTCAGCAAGCATGTTGCTAGCTTCATCGAGTCGGCCCAAAAGGCCCAAGGTGGCGGCCGCATAAGCGAAAGGCATAAATATGGCATGTGGTTGTTGGATAGCCTTTTCGAAAGATGTGACCGCTTTCTCATATTTTGCCCCATTGAGATACGCCAAGCCCAACATCGTCCAATAAGCCCACAGCAAGGGACTTCGCGGGCTTAGTCGAATACCCCTTTCAATTTGTGAGATGCTCTTCTCGGGTCTGCCACCGTACAGTAACGCGATGCCGAGACCGTAATATGCTCGATCAAAATTTGGATTCAGGTCAAGAGCAGCCTCCATCTCTGCTATTGCTCTCACGTATTCATGCCTGAAAATAAGAACCCTACCCATGGCACACCGCGCGGCTGGGTCTCTGGCATCCAGGGTAACGGCCTTTTCTGCCGCGGCGGCGGCTTTATCCAGGTTTGTGTCGGGGTCATCCGCTTGTCCCCGAATAATTTCGGCTATATAGGTATAAGAGAGTTCTGCATAGGCTGTGGCGAATTCATGGTCGAGTTCACAGGCATGTTGGAACAATTGTTTTGCTTCGGCCAAACCTTCACGTTTCACATCGTCAAGTAAATACCAAAGGCCTCGTTGGTAAGAATCCCAGGCATCAAGATTATCGGGCGGTTTGTGCTTGGCACGATCCCGCTCGACGGCGCTAAGCTCCGGCTCTATCGTGGCGACAATAGTTTCGGTGATCTCATCCTGAAGCGAAAAAATGTCGTCAAGATTACGGTCGTAGTGTTCGGCCCAGATGTGATGTCCCGACACAGCATCGACTAACTGTGCAGTGACCCGCATCCGGTTCCCCGCCTTGCGCACACTGCCCTCGAGCACATAGCGTACACCAAGTTCCTTTGCCACCTGCTTCACGTCGATGGCTCGGCCTTTGTAGGTAAATGATGAGTTACGGGCGATGACAAAAAACCAGCGATATCGTGACAGACTGGTAATGATATCTTCTGCCATACCATCCGCGAAGAACTCCTGCTCGTGATCATCTGACATGTTATCAAAGGGTAGGACAGCGATAGATGGCTTTTTCGGCAAGGCCAACGGCGCGACGATAGGTCTCTTAAAAACCACCCGATAAGTATGAATCGGTTGGGCTATATTTTTGACTTTTTGCTCACCCATGTCCTCATAGATTAGAGAGATTTTATTGTGAACCTGGTTATAGACATCGCTTGAGATGCAGATGCCACTAGCTTCCGATAATCCCTCCAGACGGGCCGCGATGTTGACGCCGTCGCCGTGAATATCCTCTCCATCGTCAACGATATCGCCCAAATTTATCCCCATGCGGAAATCAAGTGGGCTATCAACAAGCCCTTCCTGCAAGGCGACGGCACATTTGACTGCTTTTTGCACTGTTGAGAATTCGGCTAGAAATCCATCGCCTGTGTGTTTGACGATCCGGCCGTCATGGCTGGCGATGGTTGGGTCGATAACCTTACGGCGGGCACTGTGCCAAGCTGAAATCGTCGCCTCTTCGTTCTCATTCATGAGGCGCGAATATCCCGACACGTCTGCAGCCAGAATTGCGACCAAACGGTGAGTGCCACTCATGTGTTCCATAAGCCCCTCCAAGACTAATATTAACATTATTCATTCTGACCATAAACTGTTAAATGGCTTTTACCAGCCGGATCACGAATCGAAAGTTAATGCAGAAGGTTCCATACTCAGCGGTAATTGGAAAGCTATCACTCAGACATATGGTAAATGGAATCTAACGAAAATCGAATGACTCAAAAGGGCACTTACCGGGAGTTGCCTGGCTGAAAACGAATGGCGGCTTCCAGATAGCTGCCGTTCCAGATTCAGATTAAATAGGCAACTCACGGCACACAACGGACTCTCAGATAATTACGACGAGCAGCCGTTAACAACCCGGTCGGGCCTCTCTTATAGACACATTCCAATAGCGTCAATAGAATGCACCTGATTGACCTACACGTTACCGCGAGGAAAACAATAATGACGATTCGATTAGGATTGATAACCTTAGCCGGGCTGCTGACGACTATATTCTCGATGTCAGTGTGTGCGCAAACTGATCCGGGTTATTCGCATACGGGCAACACGATTATCTCAGGAATCCGCGTAATTGACGGTCTGGGAAGCGAGCCGAACGAAAATCAGGATATCCTGATTAAAGACGGCAAAATCGTTGCAATTGGAGCTTCTGGCTCACTGGATGTTCCGGATAACGCATCAAGCATTAACGGTAACGGCTTGACTGCCATGCCCAGCCTGATTGATATGCATATTCACACTCAGGGTGGTTGGGGCAATGGTCTGATTCCCGGGGATCGCTATGCTAGCACCTACGATGACGAGTCTGTGCAACAACGACAGAACGGTTATCTGTATGCAGGCGTCACAACTACGCTTGATCTGGGAGTCGATCATGACTGGATCGTAGCCAAGCGGGATGAAATCAATAGTGGCAAAGTGCCCGGGCCAAGGTCTTTCATCGTTGGTGCGCCATGGAGCCAGGCCCCCAGTGGTTGGGACTCCGGCAATACCGCAGAGACAGGCGAAGCTTTCGGTGAATCAACCAAGGTTGCCGATTTCTCGGAAATACCTGCTCAAATGCAACGCTATACCGATGATGGGATTGAGATCATCAAGCTTTACTCTGGCATATCAGCCATGGCTATGCAGGAAGTAATCAAGGAAGCGAACAAACGAGACATCCTGACGGTGGCAGATTTTTGGGGGATGAACATGAACCGCATGCTCATGCAGTTGACCGGCCTGCATGGCTGGGGGCATACGGGATCATTTGGTGAAGTCTCAGTCGAGGATATTCAGTGGATGGCTGATAATGACAGGTTTGTAATTTCCACCATGACGGTCAGTGAGAAACTTGCAGGCATGCGGGTAATAGATGAAGACGGGAAAAAATTGATGCTCGACGAGCCCTTGATCGTCGACATCTGGGGCAAAGAAGAAGTCGAGGAATTCTACCGGGTCTATCCGCAGATTCGGGAGAGCTATTACGAGGGCCCCGAATCCTTCTATCAGACCAGCAACTTTGGCGACCTTTCCAAGTTCCGAGATCATGGGATGCACAATATCAAGATCGCCTACGATGTCGGTGTGCAAATCGCATGTGGTACTGATGATATCTACGCAAGTTTATGGCCCGGCGAAGCCATGCATCGTGAAATGCAGTTGTTGGTTATGGCGGGTATACCCCCCCTTGACGTGATTACCATGTGCACCTCTGAAGCTGCCAAGATCCTTCGCCGTGAAGAAGAGTTCGGCTCACTTCAAGAGGGCTTGTCGGCAGATATTCTGATTGTCGAAGGAAATCCCGCAGAAAACATATCTGAATCACGAAATATCAGGCATGTATTTTTTAAAGGGGATCATGTCGATCGGGATGCCCTCAAGTTTAGCAAATGATGCCTAAGACTGGTGGGGATAGGATCAGATTGCCCATTGCTGTCACCATTCCTCTACCGGTAGGGACTATTGGGATTGTTCAGATCTGTAGTACACTATTGGAAACGTAACTTAGCGGGTGTCTTCTAATGGTAGGGCCTCAGCTTCCCGATCTGATGGCCTACCTTCTGGGGGGCGCAGTGGGACGAAGAACACTACAAAGCTGATGATGATCTCTGCTGTTCGAAGGGCCGGATTGTGCCGAAAGTTGCCTATTTAATCTGAACCTGGAACGGCAGCTATCTGGAAGCCGTCATTCACTATCAATCTAGCAACTACTGCTTGGTGCCCATAGCCAACCAACAAAAAATGCTTCTCCTTCACATGTTCTATATTATGATTGGGTACTGACAAGTTAACTTTTTTTGTCAAAGTAAATTCCCGAAATTCTTGTCAGTTTAGACCCCTGCACTTTTCCAAGACGTAAAGGCACGCAGTCTAAATAATCGATAATGGCTAGCAGAAATTAGATGCCGACCCAGATTGAATCGATAGTAGAGTCATACCGCATGTTGGATGATTACCGATGGAAATCGATATCGTTTGTATATATTTGATTTATTCATTCGGCAATTGTCGCCGAACTTAAGTTAACTTGTCAGTACCGTAAATCACCCTATTCCTGAACCAACGTTATCGAATGCGGCATCGAGATCTTAGATGAATTGTAGTTACGACCTTAGAGACATAAAAAACGGTATCCAGAAAACCAGCATTATGACCATCAAAATTGCTTGGAACCGGCTGATCGCACGGTGTAAGTCCCCCGAATTTCCCGGATCATCCGCCGCTCGAACCTTCGACATGATCAAATCCAGTAACAACACCACCATCAAAATGGGCGCCATCACAGGAGCAATTAATCCGGCACTTATCGACAATATGGAGCGCTCGGTAAGTTCACCCGCTAATTGAACTAGCACCCATTCAACCATAGGCAATAGCATCGAAGCAATTGCCAAACCGACTAATCCCTGGCGTAACAAACCGAATGACAAGAATTGGGATTTTAGAGTTGAAACCATGAAACTACCGACTGTCTGGAACTAATTTGTGGAAGCATAGCAATAAAATTTGGATTAGGCTTTCTCAGTAGCCACTACATTTAATGCCAACCGAAATTAGGATCTCAAAAGTCAGAGTAAATACTCTCAATTTCGTCATTCCGGTGTATACCGGAAACCAGAGTTATCTCAGTATTTTAACGCTCTAACTGGTTTGCCATCTCCACCTTCACCGTCGATTCCACCTCTGCCACAGCCAGTTCCACCCTGTGCCTGCTGGCTCGATAGGTTCGCCATCCCACTCGCTATCGAGGAATATAAATGATAGGCGGCTAAGTGCCCACTGCCGCTCTTTGGATAGCCATTACGGAAGTCTGTGATAAAGGTTTCGCACCGAAGCGTTCTGCCGGCGAATGGAGCGAACCTAGCGGGCTGGTCGGCCTCCGCCCACCGAACTCGGATCCCTCTCCGCGCGCTCCTGCTGCCGCTTTGGTTCGCCGTAACGGAATTCCATGAACGTCAGCCCGAGACCGATGACCATTACGATGAATACAAAAATGGCGATATAAATCATGTTGTCGGCAATCATGATTGTTCTCTCCGAGCCGCGAGGCTCGACAATTTGAAGTAGATACCGAATGCAAGGATCGATGGCACCCAGATGGCGGTGAACAAGCCCTCAGTCTGGTGACCTTCGAACCAGAGCAGCCCGGAAACCGCGAAGGACACCGCGACCGCGAGCAGGATGAATAAATCGGACAGTTTGAACATACTGATCTCCTTACCTAATGGTTGTCGTTTGTCCGGATAAGGGCCCGGACGCTCCCTTCTAAACCTGATGGAACCCGATCGCGGCGAGCAACAGCCCGGCGATCGTGAAGGCCGCCGGGATCCGCAGCCCGGCGACACCGAAGACATCGATAATGGACGGTGCCAGTCCGGTCAATCCGAGCGGCACCCACAGAAAAAACGGAGCAGCGATGACCACTCCAATCCAGCCGGCCACACGCAACAGCGGTCGCTTGCCATCCCTCTGGTCGCTGGATAGCGATACTTTTCCTTCGTCGTTCATAATTTCAGTTTTGTTTGTCATTACGCTCTAGGTCGATTCGCTATTAACGGGCAATACCGGATGCTTTTTTCTGGTTAGTTTGATGCTAGCAGCCCGTGAATCGAATCGATTTAGTTTGTGTATTGCTTGTATACGTCAATAATCGACTAATGGATCACACTATTTTTTGCCGCATCAGAGGAAATCTGGTGGCCATTTTAGGACGCTGGTGTTCCTGAAAATCAAGTTAACTGTCACCTTAATTTCGGCGACAGTGCGAGCCCCCAGTAGAACCCGATTAGCAGCAGTAGCACGTAATGTTCAGGGCGAATCGCTGGTGTGGCAGCAGGTAATTTTTTATCGAAAATCAACCCAGGCATGGCGGTCGAGTGTCACGATTAAATTGGTTAGCTATGGCGCCAGGATACTTATTCGAGGGTGCCGGGTTGCGTGGCGGGAATGTAATGCAGCACTTGCTGGTAACCCTTTGTCCATTGATAGTCTTCGATCAAAACCATGAAGAGTTTGCAGCTTTCATCTTCCAGTAATACTTGCAGAGCCGGGTTACTCTTTAATATGAGTTCGCGCACCTCGGCTTGCGCACTCCCGGCCAGGAGTTCGGCGCGGCCCAGCGCAATCAGCGACAAGCCATCAACGTGGTCTGCCCCCTATTTTCCTACAACCTGTCATTTCAGCCTGGGTGGAAAGAATGCGAGAAGATGGACTAAGGTCTGTAAACCAATTTTTAAATATTAAATTGTTAGTGTCTGCTCCTTTAATTGCGCGTCATGGTCATGCCAACGTTATTAGCGAATGGCCGCTCAGTGCCGAAACCTGCCGTTTTGGCAACCGTTTCTCAACGTCCGCTATGGAGAAAACCTAATTTATTTCAACGATCATATCTCTGACTTTAAGAAGCAACTGATTGATAAATTTCCTTTCCTCGATAGCCGCCTTGGTATACATACCATGCTTAACCCTGGGATTCTTGGCACCGGTCGATTTACCCCCATGAAACTGGCATCTACCATTAGGCATGGAGTGATTTCCACAGAAACCCCCTGAGCGCGTCCTAGCACCCCCCCTTTTTAACATCACCAATTACAGCCTGGCCTACGCCATATTGAATGTTGTAGGTCGCAAATTTAACCATGACCAGATCGGATTATTATATTCCTTCGCAATTAATGGAGGTTAGATAATTTGCTTATCGGGGCTGTTCACTTTCCAGGTAGTACAGGTTCATTTTGCCGAAGCCGCGGACGTCGTGCTCGCCGCGTTTACTGAACAGAAATTCGTCTTTCAGCAACTCGTAGGTCGCCTGGTTGGTGGTGATGTGCATCGGTTCCGAGAGGCTTTCCATACGCGCCGCCAGATTGACCCCGGGTCCGAACAGGTCGTAGACGTATTTCTGAATACCGACCAGCGAACCGATGACTGAACCGGAATTGAGACCCATGCGACAGCGCCATTCCTGCGGATGGGCATCATTGCGACGTTCGAGATAGCGACGAATACGCAATGCCACCTTGGCCATGTTTTTAGCGTGATCCTCGTTTTCTTCGGGTAAGCCGCAGGCGCACATGTATGAATCACCGATAGTACGAATTCTTTCACCGGAGAAGTTTTCGACAATGCGATCGAAGGAAGAAAATATATCGTTGAGCTCGGATACGAGTGCGCTGGGGTCATGAGAAATCGTCATATCGGTAAACTTGACGAAATCCAGCATGAGTATGGTGGCGCCCTCAAACCGCTGTGGTGACGTGACGCCCGAATCCTTGAGTTCCTCATAGATTGATTTGGGCATGATATTGAGAAGCAGGCGTTCGACTCGATTTTTTTCAGATTCAAGTTTCTTGGTGTTTTTCTCCGCCAGCCGAGAATAGGATTCCAGCATGTACTGCGACTCCTTTTCCTTGGTGATATCGCTGGCCTCGGCGAGTATGTATGGCTGGTCTTCGTTTTGAACCGGCCGAAAGGTTACCCTGACAGGCACATCACGAGATTTTATTTTGACCTCCGTTTCGAATTTGAAACTCCTGCCTTCCTCGATACGCGACATGAGCCTGTCCATTTTCAGGTCCGGTAAACGGTCCGCAATGGCACCATCCACGTCATCGTCGGGTGCGAACCAGTCGAAGAAAATCGCATTCTCATAAATAACCTGGTGCGTTAGCGGGTCGATCACGGCGATTGCCTGGCTGAGCGACTGAAAAATTTGCTTGTAGTCGAGATTAGTGCCTGATTGTGAGGATTTTTCAGTCATATCGATTTCTTATCAATCCTTGGATACGATAACCCACTTGTAACTATTAAATTCTGCGAGGACCTCTGCTATATCGCTTTCGTCAAAATCAAAATCTTCCAGCGTTTCGGTCAGCAGTTTCGCCGATTTGTCAAAGGTGGCGGTATCTATCCCCAGTCGCACATGTGCACGTTTGAGCTGTTCCTGGGAATAGCTTGACGGACCTCCCATTAGGGTCGAGATGAACTTGGTCTGGTGGTCGATCAGGCGGCGCATATCGACACCTTCGAAAAAACGTGCGGTATCTTCCGAATCCAGCATCTGATCGTAGAAAGCCGACACCACCTTGCTGATACTGGCGAAACCACCGTAGCGCTCGAAAATCGTCCTGCTCATGGGTACCGCTCCTGTAACCGACCCTGTGAATTGTACCATTACAGGCGATATAAATAATTTTTAAGATGCCATTGCTGACGGTATGGAACTTTCAAACCGGGTTCTGTTGCTTGTGCTATTGAAATCGGGCACGAGGTAACCATCTAGAGTGCTGGGCTAGTTTCCTGGAGATCAGAACGAACAAAACAGGCGATTCTACGCTCCTTTTCCAACGCTATCGATTCGCTAATGAACTAGAAACTCAATGAGACAGAGGCATAAGATGAACTCTTGCGCATCACAGGTACGACCGAGAATCCGCATCTCAACGCAAAATTTTCAATGACTGCTGTGTGCCGAACGCTGCCTCCCACGATTCGCCTTTCAGTGTCTCCTTTGGAGAAAGCAGGTTCTCAGCTATCCGATTGTTCGTCCATTTTGGATTCAAGAGCCTGCCTAATCGAGGCTGGCATTTCTGCCGACTTGCGTGT
>JBGUEB010000011.1:0-28967 GCA_041821565.1 Gammaproteobacteria bacterium
CGAGGTCCCGGGTCCAGCGAATCAGCGGGTCGAAAGACATATGCGATAATTGCAGGGTACCACCGGATAACTGCTCATGGATATCCAGTGTCACTGGGTCGGCGTCGTAGGCGAGCCGTAGGGTTTTGGCATTTACTCCGGTGAATGCCAGCAAGCTAGCACACAGCAGGGTTGCCGTTATTAGTAGTCGGTTTTTCATGCTTGTTCTCTCCGTATCATTGTTGTGGTTATGTAAAACAGCGGTTTTTTTTAATTATAAAGCCGCCAAAAATCAGTTGGTCGTTCGAACTTCAGCTTCCTGATGGTAAATACTATCGAAACGTGGCATTAAATCCAGTAACTCTCTACTGTATGGATCCTGCGGGTGTTCAAAAAAGGTTTCGCTTTCGGCGGTTTCGAGAATCCTGCCCTGTCGCATGATCGCTACGCGGTCACACATTTGCCGGATTACCGGTAAGTCATGACTGATAAACAACATGGTTAACCCCAGTTGGTCCTGGAGGTCTTTCAACAGATTCAGGATTTGTGCCTGTACCGAAACATCGAGCGCCGAGGTTGGTTCGTCGCAAATCAAAAGCCTCGGTCGGCAGGCCAGCGCACGGGCGATTGAAATTCGCTGGCGTTGGCCACCGGAAAATTCGTGCGGATATTTACGTCCTGTCTGGCGACCCAGTCCTACATGATCGAGTAGATCACCCACGATCTGCTTGACCTGGTTGACCGGAGTCAGGCGGTGAAACAGGATGGGTTCGGCGATGATATCGTCAATTTTCATACGCCCATTTAACGAGGAATAGGGATTCTGAAACACCATCTGTATGTGTAAGCGGGCCCGCTGCACGGCTTCGCGATCGGGATTGTTAATGAGTTCAATGCCGTCGAATTTAATTGAACCACTATCGGGTTTCTGCAAACCTGCGACCATACGGGCAATTGTCGATTTACCCGATCCGCTTTCACCGACCAGACCAAAGGTTTCGCCCTGTTTGATGCATAGATCAACGTCTTCGGTTGCTTGTAGATAACGTCGATTTCTTGCCAATAGTGCGTCTCGCGTCAAAAAACTTAAATTGAGCTTATCGATTACGAGTAAATCATCCTGGCCTTCATGGCGTACACCTTGTCCTAGCCAATGGGTCGAGACATCGATCGGTTTCAGGCCTTTTGCCGTGGTTTCGATGTATTCCACCAGCGGAAAGCGATCAACTTTAATGTCTGATCTCGGCACTGCACTGATCAGGCTCTTGGTGTAATCATGCTGGGGGTCACCGAGTACCTGCCGGGTAGTTCCAATCTCAACCAGTTTACCACGGTACATGACCGCGACTCGATCGGTAACATTGGCAATTACGCCCATGTCATGGGTAACCAGAAGACAACCAACATTGTGTTGCTGGCATAGATTCCTAATCAGTGAAAGAATCTGGTCTTGAACCGAAACATCGAGAGCGGTGGTTGGTTCGTCGGCAATGATGAGGTCGGGTTTACCGGCCAGTGCAATCGCAATCACCACACGCTGTCGCATACCACCGGAAAATTGATGTGGAAATTGCTTGATGCGAATCTCGGGGTCCGGGATACCTACCTGATCGAGTAATCCGATGGCGTAGCGACGGGCCTGTTCCGTATTCATATCCAGGCAATTAGTAATCGTTTCGACAAGCTGGTTTTCAACCGTGAACAGCGGGTTTAGCGAGGTCATCGGATCCTGAAAAATAAATCCGATGCGCGATCCACGGATTTTCATTATTTGCTTGCGGTCGAAAGCGGAAATTAACTTGTCATCGAGGTAGACCTCCCCCGAACTGATTCGACCCGGGGCACTGAGTAATCGTACGACACCATTGCCGACGGTTGATTTACCCGCTCCTGATTCGCCCACCAGACCCAGAATTTCGCCAGGGCTTAGATCGAGACTGAGGTTATCGACTGCAAGCTCGGTGCCATGCCGGCTGGGGAACTCGATGCAGAGGTTTTTAATGGTTAATAATGACATGGTAACGGGACAGGCTTTCACGAATTACACGGGTTGGGTATCCGTGAATCGGAATCTGTGTCCGGAAAACTTTCCTATTATTTTTATGGGTCAGAAACTTTAACATCAAGTGGCAAGAAGCGGTATATTTGTTTGGGGTTAATTTTTGATTTCCGTATTGTTAATACAAGCAGTATTCACCGGCCAGGCAGTATTTCTCTTGCACAAAAGAGATACGCTTATCAATGCTTCGGGACGTCGGACCGTTATATTGCCTGCATCCATAACACTTACAGATAGATTACAGAATAATACACAAACAAAGACATTGACGCACACCCCGCCAGAAGCTAGAATTCGCCACCTTTTTTAGTATCGGTTCGGAGTTAACAAAATGTACGCTGTCATCGCCACAGGCGGAAAACAGTATCGCGTCACCAAGGGTGAAACCCTGCGCGTCGAAAAACTAGTCGGAGAAGAGGGTTCAAAGGTTGAACTGGACGGCGTTTTGATGATCGCAGACGGTGACAAGATTTCAGTTGGAACTCCTACCCTGAATAAAGGGTCGGTAACCGCGACAATCAAGTCGCATGGCCGCGCTAAGAAAATCGAGATTATTAAATTTCGTCGTCGCAAGCATTCGCGCACGCAAGCGGGTCATCGTCAAAGCTACACCGAAATCGAAGTTACAGATATCAAGGCATAAGGGTCTAGAGCATGGCACATAAGAAAGCGGCGGGCAGTACCCGCAATGGTCGCGATTCGGAATCGAAACGATTAGGCGTGAAGAAGTTTGGCGGCGAGGCTGTAATCCCGGGCAATATCCTGGTACGCCAGAGAGGCACCAAGTTCCATGCCGGTGATAACGTCGGTTGCGGCAAGGATCATACCCTTTATGCGAAGGCTGAAGGCAGGGTCGAATTCCGGGTTAAGGGTCGTCATAACCGCACCTTTATCAATGTTGTTAACGCATAAGCGAGCCCGACAACCGGTCCCTGGAAGCCTCGCCAATGCGGGGCTTTTTTTTGCGCTCTGGAATATGAATTTTTCCGAGATGCTTATATGCTGTCAATGATAGTATTAACTAAAACTTAGACTACCTGATATGAAGTTCATCGATGAAGCCAATATCTATGTCAAGGCCGGCAATGGCGGTAGTGGTATTGTGAGCTTTCGCCGTGAAAAGTACATCCCCATGGGGGGTCCCGACGGTGGTGATGGCGGTGATGGCGGCTCAGTCTATGTCGTTGTTTCGAAGGACTTGAATACGCTATCCGATTTTCGGCACACGCGGCGATTCGTCGCCAAAAAAGGTGGCAAGGGGCAGGGGAAGAATTGCACCGGGGCGAAAGGTGAAGACGTTATTATCCCTGTTCCGTTGGGTACCGTAATTACCACCCTGGAGCAGGATGAATTAATTGCCGATGTCACTGACGAAAATGCTGAACCCATCCTCATAGCCCGCGGCGGCTTCCATGGCCTTGGTAATACGCGCTACAAGAGTTCTACTAATCGCGCACCCAGACAATTTACTACCGGATCCGAGGGTGAGGAATTTAACCTCAAACTCGAGCTCAAAGTGCTCGCCGATGTTGGGTTACTTGGCATGCCAAATGCGGGTAAATCGACTTTTATTCGCTCGGTTTCAGCAGCGAGGCCGAAGGTTGCAGATTATCCATTTACGACCCTGCACCCCAACCTGGGAGTGGTCAGCGTGTCTGCGCATCGCAGTTTCGTGATTGCGGATATACCGGGACTCATCGAAGGCGCCGCCGACGGGGTCGGGCTTGGCATACAGTTTCTTAAACATTTGCAACGTACGCGTTTGCTATTGCATATCGTCGATGTGTTACCGCTCGAAACCGATCAGTCTCCGGTCGAAGCCGCACATAAAATACTGGTTGAGTTAAAACGCTACGATGAAGATTTGTTCCGCAAACCGCGTTGGCTGGTGTTAAACAAAATCGATCTGCTTGGCGACGACGAACAAGCGGAAGTTTGCGATGAAATAATCAAAGGGCTCGACTGGAGCGGTCCTGTATACCAGATTAGTGCGATCAATAAGCTGGGAGTCGATGCGCTATGCAACGATATCATGTCGGCGCTGGAGTCCGATGAACAAGCCGCGCTATAACAAAATCGTCGTCAAGGTGGGCAGTAGCTTGATTACCGATGGTGGGCGTGGGCTCGACCGGAATATGATCTCCACCTGGGCGGAACAAATGTCGGAGTTGCGCGCAGACGGTGTCGATGTTGTGCTGGTTTCGTCGGGCTCTATTGCCGAAGGCATTACCCGACTCAATTTAAAATCACGACCGACCAACATCTCCGAACTGCAGGCGACTGCGGCGGTCGGTCAAATGGGGCTGGTACAGGCCTACGAAGTCTGTTTTCAGAAACATGGATTGCATAGTGCACAAATACTGCTGACCCATGCGGATCTTTCGAATCGAAAGCGTTACCTGAATGCACGTAGCACTTTACGAACCTTGCTGGCTTACGGTACGCTGCCAGTGGTTAACGAGAATGATTCAGTCTCGAATGAAGAGATTCGTTTTGGTGATAATGATACCCTGGGCGCATTAGTCGCGAACCTGGTCGAAGCCGACTTGTTAATCATTTTAACGGATCAGGAAGGTCTGTATGATAGTCATCCGGGTGAAAACCCAGAGGCCGAATTGATTACCCGGGCCGATGCGAACGATCCCAAATTATTGGGCTACGCCGGCCCCAGTAGTGGTCACCTGGGAAGGGGTGGAATGCAAACCAAGGTATGCGCTGCGCAATTGGCAGCTCGTTCCGGAACGCATACTGTGATAGCTTCGGGAAAATGTGAGAAAGTTATCCTGCGGCTCGCCAGCGGCGAGGCCATCGGTAGTTTTCTTGAAGCAGGTGAGGGACATCTTGCGGCACGCAAGCAATGGCTTGCCGGCCATATGCGTTGTTCAGGTAACTTGCATCTGGATGATGGTGCGGTCGAGGTTTTAAAAAATAAGAATGCAAGCTTGTTACCTATTGGTGTGAAGAAAGTTGACGGCGTATTTAACCGGGGTGAAGTTGTCTCCTGTCTGGATTTTAATGGCAGGGAAATTGCACGTGGCCTGGTGAATTATGCATCTGACGAATGCAAGCAAATCGTCGGCAAACCGAGTGCGGAAATTCCAGAAATTCTGGGATACGAAGATGACCCGGAACTGATCAATCGCGAAAACCTGATATTAACCACATGAACCCCAGTAACAAAGCGAGCATTCTGTATATTCCTCACGGCGGCGGCCCTCTGCCTCTGTTGAGTGATACTGGTTATGAAAGCATGAACCCTTTTTTACGCGGGTTTGCGGCAACCATAGCAAAACCCGATGCGATTATCGTTATTAGTGCGCATTGGGAAGAGCCGGTAGTATCGGTGACTGCACATAAAAATCCGCCAATGCTTTACGATTATCACGGGTTTCCGCCTGAAACTTACGAACTCAGTTATCCGGCCCCCGGCCGTCCACGGCTTGCCAGTCGAATACACGAAATGTTAAAAACTGCTGGAATCGAGGCAAAACTGGATTATGAACGAGGATTTGATCACGGACTATTCGTGCCCCTGATGTTGATGTATCCGGCAGCCGAGATCCCCTGTATTCAAATATCCCTGTCGAAATCGCTCGACGCGGCTTTTCATATTAACCTCGGTCGAGCCCTGGCGCCGCTGAAAAGGGACAATCTGCTGATCCTCGGATCAGGATTTTCGTTCCATAATATGCAGGTCAGGATCAGTAAAAAGGACGATTCTATTGATGAGGGTAATCGTCAGTTTGAAGAATGGCTTGCGCAAACCTGCAGTGGTCCTGAATTCAGCATCAGTGAGCGTGAACAAAGATTAATAGACTGGGATCGGGCCCCGCATGCACGCTACTGTCATCCACGCGAGGAACATTTGTTGCCATTACATGTTTGCTTTGGTATTGCCCGTGCCCCCGCGAAAACGGTTTTTCAGGATGTCGTCGCAGGATTTATCACTAGCGCTTACCAATGGTAATTAATGCAACGACGGCTCCCGCAGGAGTCGTCGTAGGTTTATCGTGTCTAGCGCCTGTTCAAGAATTGGGTGTGTACCAGATGGGAGAAGTATAAGCTCGTTCCTGGGTCGAAGTCGGTGCCCCTTCAGGTATGTCGATGCCGAAGCGAAATGCATCATAAGTGGACCAGCGTGGCGTCGGTATTTCCAGTACCCGCGCGTAGTAGAATGCTTTCGCATCCGCATTGAAATCGGGGTCGGTCCAGACTGCACCCAGTTCGGCGGCACCGATCGTGTTGAACCAGATGGCATTGTCGACATCGACGGTGTTGCCGACCGCAGGCAGTTTACCCTTCGCGTCCGGCTTGCGATCACCCGACCAGGCGACGTCGTAGACCATCTCCTGGGTCTTGCCTTCCTTGTCCAGCCAGCCCTTGACGATCTGGATGCGGTCGAGGTTGGCCCCGATCGAGTCACGCAGTGCATACACCAGGAAGGTGGGTGCCGAAGCACCATCGGGCTTAACCCGTAAATCACCGCCCATCGGTACGCCCCTGTGGTAGCCCACGTTGGCCAGTATGCGTGAATTCAGGTCTTGCTTGGTAAAATCCCAGCCACCGAACAGGCGTACGGACATGCGCGGGCCGGTGGTGCCGTAGACTTCCTTGCGTTGCATCGCATCAAAAATAGCCTCGCGTGTATTCTCGGTAGCCCAGACCGCGGCAAGTCCCGAGGCAACCATCTGCCAGCCCATGATTGTTCCGTTTTCGTTATCGAAGAAAGGATGACTCATGCGTCCGGGGTTGGGCTCGTAGCCGGCATGTTTGCCAAAAAAGTTGTCTTCTTCGGCAGTTGCTAGCGAGGTATGGCTGTCTGTGGCGCCAATCATGCCGAACTTGTAGGGATTGGTACCGAGACGCGTTTCGATGGTCAGGCCGCGTTTCAGCGCTTCGCGGGCGTACTCACCGGACAGCATGTCATTGGTTTTTGCCTCGCTTAGGTCGAGGTTGGCAATATCCCAGGTCTCGTAGTTGGCAAACTCGTCATCAGGTGAGAGGAAGGGATGGGTTTCGCCGTCACCCTTGATCTGGGTGACTTCGTAGAGCGGCTCCCATTTGCTGCGCTGGGAGATATAGGACTCATCGAGTCTGCTGCCGTTCCACTGCGCTTCGAGCGGAAACATGATACCGTTTGACAGGTTACCGTTATGCGCGATCGCTAGTATTTCGCCATCGGTCTTGTCTTCGTAATTGCTCAGATACTTCCACAGATCGCGCGGATCGGGGCTGCCCTGGGGTGCGGTCATGGTGAAAGGCACCACCTGCCTGGCCCGGGTCGGGCCGTCGCGCATGATGACTACCCGGTGCATGTTGTTGCCCTTGATCAATGAGGTCCATTCGAAGCCGATGAGTGCGGTAAATCGACCCGGATCGTTGAATGCCTCGGCGTCGTCGATAACTCTTTCCCACAGGTTCTTGTAGAGCTTGGAGCCCGGCGAGTAGAGCGCGATTAATTCCGGTTCGATGGTTCCCTGTGAGAAGTTCGAAATCAGGTCGAGTGCCGCCTCCACCGACGCATCACCACCAGTTTCGAGTCCCTTGATCCAGCGTGCGGATTGTTCGTAGCCCAGCAACTCGGGTTTAGCAAGCGCTAAATCACCTACCATGCCCATGCCATCGGAATGGTCGGCTACCACCAGCCAGTCCAACGGACGCGACAGGCGCACCACCTGGCCGGTCGAGGAGATCACTTCCTCACCGCGCGCGAACCGGTAGGCATCGCGCGGCGGCAGGCGATTACCGAACAGACCCGCATCCATCGACAGATTGGTATGCAGGTGGGAATCGCCCCACAGTGGCTGCTCCGGAAAACCGCGTTTCGCATAAGGCGAATAAACCTTGCCAGTATAATCATTGGACAACAAATCCTTGGCATTCATGCCCGCATCCTGAGCCATGGCGGGTTGTGCGATTGTGAACGCTCCAGCACAAACGGTGGCGAGTAAAAATCTGTTCATTAAAATCTCCATTTTAAACTGATGAGATCACTGTACAGGTAGTCCCGGGTGAGACCCAGCGTATAGCGAGTAGAACAAGAATAACAAAGGTAATCCTCGCATAGCAAGAAGCCCGTGTCGAAGGCAGGTTTTTTTATACCTTAATCTTTAATTCGCCATCAGGTTTTTTGATTTAGCAGTTCGTAGGTCTCATTTGTCTGGAGTGTTAAACGCTGTTTCAGCATCCCGCGTTCCCTGCTCCAGATGTAGATACTGCTGGTTATCAGGATTGATATTCCGATCAGGGTCGTCGGTTCGGGTATTTCCGACCAGAACAGGTAACCAAAAATAACTGCCCAGAAAATGTAGGTATATTCAAAGGGCGTGATCGTGCTAGCCGGGGCCACGCAGTAGGCTTTTGACATGCAGAAAAAGGCAAGGGCGCCGTTGAAGCCGAGAAAAATCATCAATGCAAGATCGAGAGTTCCGGGTAATGACCAGTCGCGTGTCAAAAACAATAACGAGGCATGGCTGGAGGAAATGGAAATAACATTATTGACCAGCATCAGGCTCAGCGTCGCACTGGCGCCGGTGAAGACGATCATCGTGTTCAGCGCAATCGACAGGGGTTTGTCATGTGACCCGAGATAGCGCGTGATAGTGGTTTGTGATGCATAGGTGATGGCGGCGGCAAATGCCAGCAATACCGGGAGACTACTGAACTGACCCGAAGGACCGACGATTATCAGAACACCAACAAACCCGGCAACCACGGCAGCCCATCGCCTCGGCCCGACCTGTTCGCGCAGAAAGATTGCCGACATTGCAGTGACGAATAGCGGCGCGCTAAATACGATAGCAACCACCTCGGCGAGTGGCATCGACGCCACGGCCAGGTAATAAGTGGTGTAGGAAGTAAAACCCAGTAACCCGCGCGATAGCGTGAGCCAGGGCCTTTGTGATGCCAGGAAATACCGGCCTTCGATGATTTTCGCTGCGAGTGCCATCAAAATCGTCGCAATCATCCCGCGAATGAATACGATTTGTAAAACCGAATATTGATCACTGAAATACTTAATTGTGATGTCCTGCAAAGAAAACAGGAAAAGCGAGAAAACCAGCAGAGTGATACCGCTAAGTGCATTGTCACTGGAGAGGTTGCTATGACCTGACAACTTAGTTATGTCCTCCGAGAACGAGGGTCGGGAATATCCGGACTAACCACTTTCATATCTGCACGCCCTTTTGTTTTTATTTATCGATGCGAGCTAGAGTCTAGTTAAACCGAGGTATTTGAAAAGCGAATTTTTCTGCATTGATCAATCGGATAATTCGATATCAATATTGGCGCGTTGTTTCAGGGTATTAGCATTATTTTTGGATCGGTTAATTTCTTTTTATTCGATAATAATTATTGGTACTTCTACATACTCGCGGCCTGAGATAGTATCTGCCCGGCGTACCTGACTCGAGTCCCACTAATGTCCACCTATCAAAGCCTGCTGCTCGGCATTCGTTCGTCGGCTGATTACTTTATATCGACATTCATGTTTGGTGTTATGTTTGGAATTGCGGCAACTTCTGCCGGTATCAGCCACTGGTATGCCCTGCTAATGAGCGCGACGGTTTTCACTGCCTCGGGCCAGTTCGCGGCACTCGAATTCTGGCAGTCACCGCTACCCTACGGCACCATAGCCCTGTCTGTCGCACTGGTTAGTTCGCGTAATATCCTGCTGGGGATGGCGATGACGCATCATTTCGATGGCCATAGTCTGAAACGACGCATTGCCTGGTTATTTATGCTCAATGACCCTGGCGTAGTGACCACATACCGGCTCGAAAAGAATGTCGACCGCCTGGGTTATGTCACCGGCTATGGTATTTCGATGATGGTGAGCTGGCTATCGTCCACCTGGCTGGGTTTGAGTATCGCTAATGTATTTGCCACACTGGACCTGGGCTCGATCGACTTTGCCGGACCGCTGGTAATAGCGACCATGATGATGTTGTTTATCAAGGGCTCGAAGACCAGATCCACGCCCTGGATTGTATCGGGAATAGTCGCATTGATATTATTCGAGCTGGACACGGTAAATTACCTGATCCTGTTAATTTCCGTAGCAGCAGGCGTGATTGCTGCACTGATTCAGGAGCGGTACCTACGTGGTTGACCAGCAGTCGACATTGATCGCGATTGCGCTGATAGCCTCCGTGGTCTACCTTACCCGACTAAGCGGATACTTCATCGGTTTACAGCTTCGCCACATCGCAGGCATAAGGCCCGTGCTCGAGGCCCTGCCGGGTTGCGCCTTCATGGCCATCCTGGCGCCAGCAGTGCGACGGGGTAGTGTCAGCGAAATCCTCGCTATGGTATGTGTCGTATTAATCATGTGGAGAACCAATAACGTGGTACTGGCCACGGGTACCGGCATGGCAATTTTACTGTTCGGCGGGCCCTGGCTTAACATCAATTAAATCAATCCATCAACCACCAGCCGACCGTCGCGATCAGGATCGCAAAGCTTAAATTGAGCAACAGGCCCGCTCGTACCATGTTCTTCTGCGGCACAAACCCCGACGAATAGACGATCGCATTAGGGGGTGTGGCAACCGGCAGCATAAATGCACAGGAAGCGCTCAATGCAATCACCACCGCCATGCCGACCTCGGAGAGATTGAGTTCGGCAGCGACAACTGTAAACAAGGGTATCAATAATGCCGCGCTCGCGGTATTGCTCACCAGTTCAGTCAAGAAAATAACAAACAGGCAAATTATCAATAATAACAACCAGCTATTATCGACGGGCAGATGCGCGCTGATCGCACTCGCCAGCCACGCGCTGCTGCCCGAACTTTGCAATAACGCGCTCAGGGTTAAACCGCCGCCGAATAGAATCAATATTCCCCAGTTAGTTTTAGCGACAAATTCCTTGAACTTCAAAGTGCCGCTGCCGGTCAGCAGCACAACCGCCGACAGCGCAACCAGTGAATCAGCACCATCACTGATGCCTAATAATGTAGCCAGATGGTCGCTGAATAACCAGCCCATTGCGGTCAAGCCAAATATCACCAGCACGGCACCACGCCTCCAGGTCATATCATGCGGCTCGTAGCTTAAACTGAGCGACTCCCCAAACTGTGGACGAAAAAGTAAGTAAAGCAAGCCGACCATCAGCGGAAACATCAGTAAAAACATGGGGATACCCCAACTTAACCAGTCCCTGAAACTGAGCCCCATCGCCGATGCCGCAATCGCATTGGGGGGGCTGCCGATCAAGGTTGCTATGCCCCCCAGGTTACCGGAATATGCCAGTCCCAACAGCACGAACAGGTAAAGCGGCGCATCATTTTCCGGACTGCGCCCGGCCAGCAAGCCCAGCGCCATGGGTAACATCATCGCCACTGTCGCGGTATTACTAATCCACATGGATAAGAAAGCGGTGGTGATAAACAACAATAGAATTGCAGGCAAGGGACGCCCGCCGGAAAAAGACATAATCTTTGCAGCAAACGCCCGATCGAGCCCGTGTTTCTGCAAGCTTGCCGCCAGTGCAAACCCGCCCATGAATAGAAATATGATCGGGTTAGCGAAATTGGCAAACGCTTCCCTGACCGGAAACAGGCCGGTGACCACCGCCAACAATGGTACCAATAATGCGGTGACGCTGATATTGATCGCCTCGGTGACCCATAACCAGCCGATGACTATGAAGATAGACAATCCAAGTTGAATCGATTCGTCTGCCTCTACCCAGTATCTGACTGAAAAACCAGCGCAGAGGGCGAGCATCAAGTGGATGAGGTTCTTGAAATTCATCAATTAATGTCCGTATAAATTATGGCCGCAGTAACTAGTTAGGTGGTGATCAAAGTTTTGTCATCCGATTGTATTGAACTAGATGCATCAAAAGCAATCTCATTGAAGAAGTACAAGCGCCAGTAATAGTATAAAAGGCTATTCAAAATCAAATACCTCCAATACCCATTTCGACCACAATCTGGAGTTTTATGTGAATCAGTATTTGCAGTCTAATCAGCAGACCAACTATAAAAAGGCTGGTTTCACCACTCGGGGTAAACGAATCCTGGTAGTTGAAGATGATCCGGACATTAGCCATCTGCTTGAAATTCACCTGCAGGACATTGCCTTTAAGGTCGATGTGGTCCACAACGGTATCGACGGCCTTAATCGGGCCAGCAATCACTCGTACCAACTTCTCGTACTGGACCTGATGTTACCAGGGCTCGATGGTCTTGAGCTATGTCGGCTGTTGCGCAGCCAGTCGATCAATACCCCGATTTTAATGTTAACAGCGAAGTCATCTGAACTCGATCGTGTGCTTGGCCTTGAGCTGGGTGCCGATGATTATCTCACCAAACCTTTTTCAATTATGGAATTACAGGCACGTGTCAAAGCGATCCTGAGAAGAGCCAATATGACAGGTAATCAAGCGGATTCAAAGCAGGATGAAATAATTGAATTTCAGTCTCTCGTTATCGATGTTTGCGGGCGCAATGTTTTTATTGATGAGCGGCCAATTGATCTGACAGCGAAAGAGTTTGACTTATTACTGCATTTTGCCCGAAACCCGGGGCGGGTTTTTAGCCGCGGGCAGTTACTCGATCAGGTCTGGGGTTATAGTCACTGTGGTTATGAGCACACGGTGAATTCACATATCAATCGGTTGCGCAAAAAGATCGAGAAATCTCCCGCGCAATCACAATATATCGAAACCGTATGGGGTGTCGGTTACAGGTTCAAAGACTTGTGAAGGGACGGACAATCTTGAACAGCCTGTACTTTAAACTGGTGATGGTGTTGTTTTTACTGTTTAGCATAATCGGTGGCACATTTCTCGGCATCGCATTGTACACCGCACCCATGTACCAGCAGGAAGTGAGTCAGCAACTAAACCGAGACCTTGCGAGCTACATTGTGAAGAAGCATGTGCTGATTGAAGATGGTGAAGTGCAGCAGGATAATCTTTCCACGCTATTCGATAATGTGATGATCATCAACCCGAGCCTGGAACTATATTTGCTCGATCCCGACGGGCGCGTTATCGCTTATTCTATGTCGCCAGACAAGGTGAAACGAGAGAGCGTGTCATTGGTGCCTATCAATGCTTTCCTGGCAAGCCGGGACCAGGGCCTGATCATGGGTGATGATCCGGGCAATGTGAACCGACAAAACAGCTTTACGGTGGCGCCGATTGATGTTGGAGGTAATCGTCAGGGCTATATTTACGCCATATTGGGTAGCGAGAAAATCAATAATATTACCGATGTATTGCAGCGTAGTTTGATTATGCGCTGGAGTACCGGGGTGGTTGTCGTAGCATTGGGCTTTGCCTTTATCGCCGGCCTGGTTTTGTTTTTCTTTTTAA
This sequence comes from Gammaproteobacteria bacterium, assembly GCA_041821565.1. Lineage (GTDB taxonomy): Bacteria > Pseudomonadota > Gammaproteobacteria. The sequence continues at coordinate 13,368 of JBGUEB010000011.1, forward strand.
TGCGCAAATTGCGCATTTTAAGTACGGCTATGCAGTCTTTTAAAACGAGTGATTTAGTTTCGACCATTGCCGTTTCAGGCAACGATGAAAAGTCGCTGGATGAAATCGATGTTATGGGTGTGACTTTCCAGGAAATGGCACAGTGTATCCATTCGCAAATGAAACACTTGCAGGAAATGGAAGCCTCGCGTCGTGAAATGGTAGCCAACGTGTCACATGATTTGCGCACACCACTGGCTTCACTCAGTGGCTTCCTCGAAACATTGCAGCTCAAGTCAGCAGATCTCAGCGAAGCCGAAAAACAAAACTATCTGAAAATTGCCTACGGCAATGCTAAACGCTTAACGACATTAGTTGACGAGCTGTTTGAACTCGCCAAGCTGGATGCAAATGAAGTTCAGCCACAGCAGGAGTTGTTTTCACTGGCGGAACTGGTGTTCGACGTCTCACACAAGTTTTATCTTCGTGCGCGCGAAAAAAATATTGTTTTTGATGTGGTCGTTGACGAAACGGTCCCCTATGTTTCTGCCGATGTTGGCATGATCGAGCGCGTACTCGAAAACCTGATTGATAACTCGTTAAAGCATACGCCGGAAAAGGGTAAAATTCGCTTACAATTATCACCGCAACTGGGCCACGTGCAAATAGCGGTTTCTGATACCGGTTATGGAATCGCCGAAGAAGATTTACCGCACATATTAAAACGCTTTTACAAAACATCAGACCATGCGGAAAATGCAGACCTGCTATCCGGCCTCGGCCTGGGTCTGGCGATAGCCTCACGAATCATTGAAATGCACGGTAGTCATTTATCAGTTGATAGTGTCTTGCACCAGGGCACGACCTTCAAATTCTCACTCCCTGTAAATGGCTGATGTGATAGAAATGTTATAATTTGGTGAATATTGTGTGATATCAATCCCGCATAGTATTCCCTCTTATCCATGAGGAAAAATTATGTCCACAATTTTAAGAAAATTAACCAACGCGGCGATTGCCGCTGGCTTAGTAGTCACTTCATCCTCCGCTTTAGCGGATGGTCATAAAACATACGAAGTGACGATTACCAATATAACCAACGCGATTATATTCACGCCGATACTGGTGGCTAGTCACAAGAAAGGATTAGCCCCATTGTTCGAATTGGGATCACCTGCAAGCGACGGTATGACTGCAATTGCTGAGGGTGGTAATATTGTACCGTTAGCAACCACCCTGGGCGCCAATCCGGACGTCGTGGATGTGAAAAATTCGGGTGCGTTACCCCCGGGTCATTCGGTTACTGTTACGGTGAGCGCGGAAAACGGTGCAAAGCATATCAGCGTAGCCTCAATGATGTTGCCAACTAACGATGGCTTTATAGGACTCAATGGCGTTAAAGCGCCGAAGAAAGGAACAGCGATCTACTACTCACCTGGTTATGACGCCGGCTCAGAATTCAATGATGAGTGGTGCGTTAATATTCCTGGCCCACAGTGTGCAATTGTAAACGGAGGATACATGGGTGAAGGTTTTTCGGATCCTGATGAGACAGATGAAGGTTACGTACATATTAACCGCGGCATACAGGAGAATGGCGACCTACTTTCCGCTACTTATGACTGGAGAAATCCAGTAGCCAAAATCACCATAACTCTTGTTAAGTAACTCGTGATAACAACTAAAACCTGATTCGACTGGCAGTCAGGGTTAGAGAGTGCTTCCCCTAATAGAAGAAACAATAGCTCTCTGACCCTGTTTTTTTACGTCTGGTTGTGATTGTCGTTGATAAAGCGATGGTAGACACTCAGACATAACAAACTCCAGGTAGCGCCGGCAATCCATCCGGCAATGATATCGGTTGGCCAGTGAACACCAAGATAGAGCCGACTAATACCGACCATCAGGGGCAGGAATACTGACCAGAAAAGTATATAAAATTTGATTCGACGATCGCTCGTAGACAGGGACAGTAAAGCCCCCAGGGTCAGGTACACTACCGTCGACATCATTGCGTGCCCGCTCGGAAAACTGCTCAACGCGGCATCAGTGGCATGGGGAACGATGTCAGGTCGCGGGCGCACAATCACGGACTTCAGCACGGTATTGAGTGCCATTCCCAGCGCGACCGAGATCGCAAGAAATATCGCCAGTTTTGGCTGGCGGCGCAGCCATAAATAGACACAAACGAAGATACACATCAGGCTCAGAACCAGTACACCGCCAAGCGCGGTGGCATCGCGTACGAGGATTTCGAGTGATTGCGGTCCGATCGGGTCGGCGAGGTCAGCCGGATTTCGGAATAGAAGTAATATGTTCCGATCAAAACCGATGGTTTCCCCTTCCAGCATTTCTCCGGTCAGCATGGCAAAGATGAAAAGCCCGAGCGAAATTAGAATAAGAGTGATTTCAGTTGCATATTCGGGCAGATGCCGACGCAGCAGGGATGTTTTAGCAGGGCTCATCTTGGTATTACAAACCTTAGGTATTTTCGGTATTCCGGTGTTCCGGAGACAGTATATCTATTAGTCAGACAAGTGCGATGATAAAGTCTTGTTCGATCTACAAATACACGCTGAAATGCCGAGTGCCTGTTGTTAAGAAAAAGGTATACTGACTTCTGAGTTACTGAATTCAGACCTGCTCGGGAGAAGCGACATGAAAAATATTGTGGGTTTCTGTTCGATGCTGCTGGCCATGTTTTGCAGTTCTGCGAGCACTCATGCAGAAGAAGGCTGGGGGGATAAGCTTTCCAGCATGGTAACGGATGGCAAGGCGTCGGTAGATTTCCGTTATCGCTTCGAAGGCGTGGACGAGGACGGGTTCGCCGATAATGCGCAGGCCTCGACCTTGCGCTCCCGACTGACCCTCGAGTCGGCAACGCTGAATGGGTTTTCTGCATTGCTGGAAATGGATGATGTACGCACCGTTGGCGTGGATGACTACAATTCCACGGTTAATGGCAAGACTCAGTACCCGATTGTGGCAGACCCCGAGGGTACCGATCTCAACCAGTTCTGGTTCAAATATAGTGGCAATGCATTCGACGGCATCCTCGGTCGGCAACGAATTCTGCATGGCAACCAGCGTTTCGTCGGCGGGGTGGCCTGGCGCCAGAATGAACAGACCTTCGATGGTATCCGTGGCGAGGCAGAATTGTGGGATAGCCTTAACCTGGATCTGAGTTATGTAACCCAGGTTAATCGCATCTTTGGCCCAAATGACGGCGCCAATCCAGCGACATTCGATGGTGACAACCTTTTTGTTCGTGCCGATTACCAGATGGCTGAAAAACACAAGTTGGCTGGCTATGCCTATTTGATCCATATAGATCCCCAGGCTGGTTATGCTTCCGGTAAAACAGTAGACAATTCCAGCGATAGTTTAGGGCTCGAATACGATGGACAATTCGACGGGCTTACAGTTTCAGCCGCGCTCGCGCGCCAGACCGACGCGGGCGATAGTACCCTTAACTATGACGCTAATTATTACAAACTTGAACTGGCGCTAATCTTGCCAGCGATCAAGTTGAACGCGGGCTACGAAGTGCTGGGCGCCGACAATGGGGTTGGCTTCGCTACACCGCTGGCTACCCTGCACAAATTCCAGGGCTGGGCAGACAAATTTCTGAGTACGCCGGGTGATGGCGTCGAAGATGCGTATCTAGGCATCCATGGCAAGGCCGGGCCCGTGAACCTGGGGGCGGTGTATCACGATTTTCAGGCTGAATCATCCAGCGCTGACTTTGGCGCTGAGATAGATCTGGTAGCCACCTGGCCCCTCAATAAGCAGTTCAGTTTACAGGCCAAGTATGCCGATTTTGATTCGAATGACAGCAGCCGATTCGCGGATACCACAAAGGGCTGGCTGACCTTGCAGCTGAAGTTGTAATCACCTGGCGTTCGAGTCGAAGTTGAGGCTCCCTGGGTTAAATCCCACAGAGTATCATTCTTGAGCCCGTATCCCCTTGTGGTTGCCCAGCTTGCCTCGCGAATTAAGATTTAGTTAAAAAGGTATTTGAAAAGCAACTATTACTGTATTGTTCAATCGAACTAAACGATATCAGTGTTATGCGCCGATCAGTATGAAGATAGAGCACATTCGTACCTTTCTGGAGATCTCCGACTGCGGCAATTTCAATCGGGCTGCAAACAATTTGAATGTTACTCAATCGACCGTGAGTGCCCGGGTGAAATCGATGGAGGACAGTTTTGGTCGAAAACTGTTCACGCGCAATCACGCCGGAGTCGAACTCACATCGGCAGGACAGCATTTTCGCCAATATGCTCTGAATATTCAGCGCCTGTGGCAGCAGGCCCACCAACGCATTACCCTGCCTGAAAACTTCGATCATGCGATTGGACTCGGTTCACAGGTCAGTCTCTGGGATAGCCTGATTCTAAAATGGATTCCCTGGATGCGCAGCAACGCCGCCGATATAGCATTGCATGTAGAAGCCGATTACTCGCCGAGTCTGATGCGCCAGCTCGCGGATGGGTTACTCGATATAGGCGTCATGTACCAACCGCGTCGAACACCGGGGTTGATTATCGAGGATTTGTTTGAAGAAACCTTAATCCTGGTGGCTACCGATCAGCGCGTGCTGAGTGAGGGTTGGGTCGAGGATTATGTGTTTGTTGACTGGGGGGAGGTGTTTCGGGTGCGGCATGCAGAAGCCTTTCCCGGGATGGAAACGCCTGCAGTAAGCGTGGGTCTTGGTGCCTTAGGACTGGAATACATATTACAAAATGGAGGCTCAGGCTATTTCCCGCTACGAGTCGTGCAACCCTGGATAGATCAACACAAGTTATTTCCTGTCGATAATGCGCCTAGTGTGCAACGGCCAGCCTATATGGTATACCCCGCTACTGCACGCCACCCGGAATCACTCGAATTCGCTTTACGGGGCCTGCGTGAAATAGCCTCCGGAGAAAAGTTGGACTAGATTTCGATCATTTCGAAATCTTCCTTACCCACCCCGCAATCGGGGCATGTCCAGTCTTCGGGAACGTCTAGCCAGCGCGTACCCGGGGCAATACCGTCGTCTGGCCAGCCTTCGGTCTCATCGTAAATAAATCCGCAAACGATGCATTCCCACTTTTTCATCTAAAATTCTCTATGGATAATCTATTCATTCGGTTAGTCGCTGGTATCGCTGCTTCAACTTCGGATAATAATCGGCCGAGTAAACCAGGTATTCCTTTTCGCGATCGGTAAGTTCGCGAACCTGCCGGGCTGGATTACCGAGATAAAGAAAACCGGATCGCAGAATTTTTCCAGAGGGCACCAGTGACCCCGAACCGAGCATGGTTCCATCTTCGATTACCACATTGTCCATCACAATTGATCCCATGCCGATCAGGCACTGATTGCCGACCCGACAGCCGTGTAGTATGGCCTTGTGTCCTACCGTTACCTGGTCGCCAACATGGAGTTCAGCGCCCTTTGGATTAAAATCACCGGCATGGGAAGCATGCAGCACCGAACCGTCCTGTATATTTGTATTATGACCGATACGAATGATGTTGACATCACCGCGTATCACCGTTAATGGCCAGATAGAACAGTTGTCGCCAATTATGACGTCACCGATGATGACCGCGCTCGGATCGATATAACTATCCTCGCCAATTACAGGCGAAACGCCTTCAAACGCTCGTATCATAAAAGGGTCCTGACATCTAGTTCGTGGCTCGGTATAGTAGCGAAAATTTTCGGGTATGAATAAATTTTTTAAAGGGCAATGAAAGCAAAATTTCAGCAAAAATTACAGTTATATGCGGAGTTGATCCGTTTTCAGAAACCGATCGGAGTTTACCTGCTGCTGTGGCCAACACTATGGGCCCTGGCAATTGCTGGTGAGGGTGGACCTGATATCCGGGTGACCCTTGTATTCGTGGCTGGGGTATTTCTGATGCGCTCGGCGGGCTGCGCGATCAATGACTATGCCGATCGCCATATAGATTTGCATGTGGCACGAACCCGGGACCGACCCCTGGCGAACGGGCGTATCAGTGAAAAAGAAGTGTTGCTGGTTTTTGCAGGGTTAAGTTTGCTGGCCTTTTTACTGGTGCTTAGCCTGAATCAGTTCACCATCCTGCTTTCTATCGGAGGCATTTTACTCGCTGCGAGCTATCCGTTTATGAAGCGATTTCATTATTTGCCGCAGGTACATCTCGGTGCCGCTTTCGGTTGGGCCGTGCCAATGGCGTTTGCCGCGCTAACCGAGCAGGTTCCGAAACAGGCCTGGTTGTTGTACGTTGCCACCCTGGTGTGGACGGTCGCTTACGACACTATGTACAGCATGGTCGATCGTGAAGATGATTTGAAAATTGGGATTAAATCGAGTGCAATTTTATTTGGAGATTACGACAGGTTAATGATTGGTCTGTTCCAGTTTCTTTTCATATTGACGCTTTACCTGATTGGCATTGACCTGGAATTTTCAACAATCTATTACTATGCGCTCGCATTCGCCAGTCTGTTCCTCATTTACGAGCAATTACTAATCGTATATCGAATACCTGAATACTGCTTCCGCGCTTTTCTGCACAATCACTGGGTCGGCGCGATCGTGTTTGCCGGAATCATGGGACATTATTATTCGATATAACAATCGATATTAATCAGGTGTGATTCCAAATCGACAGCAGAGTCCATCGCGTGCAATACTTTCCTGATGATCAATTTGTGCGTTCAATAGCGTCCCCATCAGGCTCAGGTCGAATTCACAGATTTGTTCGCACTCGACAGCGACCTGTTGAAACACGCAGTTGTTGGCGATAATTTCAATGGCGCCGTCATCAGAGACACCGACGTCGGTTTCGTAACCCAGTTCACGCATGATGGTGGCGACTTCACTGATTTTTTGTGGCAGGCCATTCAGCGCCCCCACACGTTCGCTATAATCCCGTGCCAGTTGTGCACCGAGTTCTCTGAGACAGCTATTAAGTGCTGGCCCATCAAGATTGGATCGAATCCAGTCGACTAGCAATATAGAAAATTGTGCATAGTGGCGTGGAAACAACTCCATTCCCATTGGCGACAGGAAATAGTTTTTCACGGGACGCCCGCCATGACTGGGCCTCAGCGTATTTTCGATTAGACCTAGATTGGTGAGGCTGGATAAATGCTGGTTGGTTGCATTGCGAGATATACCGAGCTCATGTGCCAGTTCGTCAACACTCTCGCCGGCACGATTGTGCAACAGAGTCTTTAATAGCGTCTGTTGCCTGGAACCGAAGGTATGAATTGCGGCCATATACTGATATTTTAATGAAATTTAATCTATTTATAACATAAATACATGTCAAAAGATTCATTAGTATAGAATTAACCAAAATATACGGGTTAAAGAGTGGTTGCCAGCACTTTAATGGATGCACAGATCTGACCAAAACTGTCGGCTGCCTTCTGGCTGCTGTGCCTGGCGCGCAAATAGTCGTGGGTGAGTCCGGGTTCGTTGTGCCAGATCGCGTGAACGCCAGCGTCCCTGAGTTTTTCTACATACAGGCATGAGTCATCACGCAATGGATCAATATCGGCGGAGAATGCGACGGTTGAGGGCAGATCACTGAAATTATCGGCAACCAGTGGATAGAATTCCGCATCTTCGACAGGTGTGTCACCATTCTCGCATCGAATATCACGGTAAAACTGGATATCTTCGGTGGTTAGTAATGGTGCATTGGCATTCGTGGTATAAGATTCAAGGTCAAGCAGGTCACCACCGAGTGCCGCGTATATCAGGACCTGACCGTGGGGTTTCTGGTGCGATGTCTTCAGGCGGTGACACAGGGCCGCCGAGAGGTTGGCACCTGCCGATACACCGACAATGATTGATTTGCGCCGCCAGGTTTTCAAATAGGCATCGACGACATCGTCGAGATGTACCGGGTGAGAAAATTCGGGCGATAACCGATAGTCGATAGAGATGGTATCTAAACCGGTAGCGTCGCAGATTTCGGCACAAATATCGTCGTGTGAATCCAGGCTTCCAAGGATAAATCCACCGCCGTGTATAAATACGATTTGGGTATCGGTATGGTCAGCATGGTTTTGACTAGAATAGCGGCGAACTGGAATGTTTCCGTGTCTGCCAGTGACGATGTCGTCAGTAGATTCGACTCCGGCCGGGTAGCCATAATAAAAATATCGACAGGATTTATCGTAGTTTTCTCGTTGTTGCTCGATGCTGGTACTGGTCGACAGATTATTCGATACCCGGATAGTTGTTTCGATAAAGGACACTACCTCGGGATCAAGATAAAAATTTTGCATATGGAAATCATAACAGACAATATTAGAAATCACTGTAACTGGATCCCCCCAGGTGTTTCGTTTTTTTTATGCCATAATTTAGGGTAGAATGTAAATTACTGGCTAAATCATTGACAGGTACGGACCTGGAAGATGTGCATCCTAATGAATGTAAAATGCCTGATACCTCAAGCATCAACCATAAGGCTATTCGTAGTGATAGCTTTTTTCGGTTTGCTGTACTTCACCAAAGACGATGGGGTAAGCACCAATGCGATGGAAATTCCAGTAGCTGTCCATGCGGGCTACTATGATCCGAAAATCTCAAAAACTGTAATAGCCGGTACCAGGGCTGATATTTCGATACAACTAGATCGGCTAAACCTGGATCAACAAATTCAGGATTTAATAAAAAACGGTCAGTTCAAACAGGCCCGTGTCAGATTACTGGAAAAGGCCGCGCTCGCGGTTCAGCAGGATGATAAAAAGAGGCTGGGCAATATTATGTTACTACTCGGCAAAGTAGCGACTAACGAGATGGAGTTAGATGCAGCCGAGGTCTATTTACAGGAGGCGCTTGATATCGCTTCGCAATCCGGCGATACCATGACCGAGGCGAATACTTACCAGCAACTTGGCAAACTACACATCAGGTCGAGGGAACTGGCACGCATTGCTGGAAATGCCTATGAAAATCTGTGGCACGTCAAGAATCAGATATTCCGGGGTGAATACCGCTTTGCCGAAGATAACTTACGTCAGATTATTGACACCAGTATAGCAATTCAACGCTACGGTGCGGCCGCTGGCGCCTACGAAACCCTGGCTAAATTTCATCGTCGCTTTCATGACAACTATCAGGCGCAGAATGCCTCGCTGGAAGCAGCAAAACTGTATGCCTCGTCGGGTCAAATATTCCGATCTCGACAAATTGTCAGCGATCTGGAACAGCAGGGGATGGACTCCACAGCACTTAGTTTGATGAACGCAGAAATTACAGACTCGTTTGAGCAGCATCAGAGCAATGTTGAGCAAACTGGCCAGGCACGTGACTACCAGATGCTTTATCAGTATTACAAGTCAAAAGGTGAGTTTGAACGGGCATGGAAATTGAGAATTCTGGCAAGTAAATCACTCGCCAGGACATCTGCAAGATCAATGTACTCCCGCCAGGCGGATGTCATGGCAATTCTTTATAGCTCGAATTTCGCAATGGAAAAAGCCCATAGTTATTTGAACCGGGCGAGCAGCCTGTTTGCGAAACAAGGAGAGGATGATTTGTATGCCAGTACGCAGGATATGCATTCGTTGATTTATTGATCGGAGTCCTGCTAATTTTCCAGCCCCAGGTTACACCTTCTCCCCCGGGGAGGATGTCGTAAGTTAACCGGTTGCAGTAAAAAGTTACACGCACAATTCCCAGCTAACCATGCCTTGTTAATTTTCTGGATAGAGTTACTATTCGCAGCGATCTACGTCCTCATCGGAACCATTTTAGCTGCGTATCAGAATAATGCCCTCAGAAACTCTAACCGAGCATAAAACTCCTGCAGGTAGCGCCTACGTGGAGGCCGGGACTGGCGAGCCCCTGGTATTGATACATGGTGTTGGTTTGAACAAGCAAGTCTGGGAGCCCCAACTTGATGAATTCTCCAATGCCTTTAGAGTGATAGCCTACGATACCATTGGCCATGGTCATAGTCCGATTCCAGCAAGCGATATTCCACTCGATAATTACTTCGATCAACTAGTTGAACTGCTCGATTCGCTTGATATTTCCAGCGTCAATCTGTGTGGACATTCGATGGGTGCCTTAATCACCCTCGGCTTTAGTTTGAAATATCCTGAGCGAGTACGCCGAATCATTCCGATGATGGGTGCCTATGATCGCTCGCTCGAACACCAGCAACGCTCGCGTAAGGTTGCTGACATTCTGGCGAGCCCAGACGCTGCCGCGTTGATGGATTCAACAATAAAGCGCTGGTTTACCCGGCAAGACTACGCGGACCCAGCGCGCCAGGACCGTATATCCCGGGTGCGGGGCTGGTTGCAGCAGGCCGATAAATCTGGCTATAGCCGGGCCTATCGAATATTTGCGGAAAATGGTGAAACCTATGTTGGCCAGCTAGCCAATATAAAAGCGCCGGCTTTATTTATCACCGCTGAAAATGACCCTAATTCAACACCCGAGATGTCACGGCGCATGGCGGCTGAAGTGCAGCAGGGGAAGGTTTATGTTATGCCCGGTGAACGACACATGGGGCAGTACCTGGGTGCTGAAGGCCTGGCGGACCTGATGCGAAAATTTCTTACCACGGCCCCCACTGGCAGAGGAAATCTAAATGGCTGAAACGAATGTCGGAAAAACAATTGATGCTCTGGATCTACGTCGCGCTTTTGGCGCTTTTGCAACAGGCGTTACTATTGTCACTACTGCGGATGGAAACGGGGAGGTGTTTGGATTTACCGCAAACTCGTTTAGTTCAGTGTCACTGGATCCGCCCCTGTTACTCGTGAATATCGCCAGGTCGGCCTACGGGTTAAAGATATTTACCGAGGCTTCGGGTTTTGCAGTCAATATACTGGCTGAAAATCAACGCGAATTATCAAATACTTTTGCGTCACGTGGTGCGGATAAATTTGCCAATATTAACTGGAATGTGGGACCCACAGGGTCACCTCTTTTTAAGGGTGTTGTTGCCTGGTTTGACTGTGAATTTTTTGAGCAGGTCGATGCTGGTGATCACGTCATACTCATCGGTAAAGTTCTCGACTACCAGTATAACGCTGATGCGCCTTTGGCCTTTTGCCGGGGTGCCTATGTCTCGTTTGGGCTGCCCCCCAAAATGCTTCAGCTAATATCATCCAGTGGTAATTTACGGGTAGGTGCGTTGATCGAAAATGGTAACAGAATTCTAATACAGACCAACCCTGAGACCGGCGAGGTAAGACTTCCGGTTGCCAGCAACGTGGGTGATGTCGATAGTCCGACCAGTTTGATTGGCATGCTTTACGAAGTGGGCATTGACGTGCAACTACCCTTTATTTACGCGGCCTATCATCATGACGATACACGATATGTTTATTATCGTGGCGAATTGAGATCGGTTGGCGATGTGGCCGAAACCGCGCAACTTCATTTTGTGGAGTTCGATGCAATACCCTGGCATGCGATTCAGGATAACGCCATTAAAATCATGCTTAAGCGATTTTTAAATGAACACTCGATCGATAACTATGCGGTTTACATCGGCGACCTTGATAGCGGTGACGTCTACCCGGTTAATTCGTAGGAATAAATAAGTGGTTTCACAGCTGTCCCGTTAACCCTTAACGGCATGAATGCCGATACTGGCTTGATACGAAAGCCATAAATCAAATTTTTTAACCGGATGAAGCCTATGTTTGACGTGTCGCGTTTCGGTAATCTAAAGTCGCTGCGATGGTAGATAATCAGTCTTGCAGTAACTATTCTCATACATACGTTACTGCCACTCCAGGCGGTACGTCGATGCCCGAGGATTTTTTAATGACAGATTACGATGACGACGACTACGATGATGAAGATGATCTGGATCTCTCAACATTGCCCGATGACGAGCTTGTCGAGCAGATGCATGACGATCTTTATAATGGTCTGAAGGAAGAAGTCACCGAAGGCACTCAGATTTTCCTCGATCGTGGCTGGGGTGCCAATAAAATTCTAAATGAAGCCCTGGTCGCTGGCATGACTATCGTTGGAATCGATTTTCGTGACGGTATCCTGTTTGTGCCCGAGGTATTGATGTCCGCCAACGCGATGAAATCCGGCATGGCATTGCTAAAGCCTCTGCTTTCAGAGTCCGACGAACCCACGGCTGGAAAAATGGTCATCGGTACCGTCAAGGGCGATATTCATGATATTGGTAAAAACCTGGTATGCATGATGATGGAAGGCGCCGGATTCGAGGTTATCGACCTGGGTATCAACACGCCGGTTGAGCGCTACCTGGAAGCACTGGAAGAGCATAAACCCGAGATTCTTGGCATGTCAGCATTGTTGACGACTACAATGCCCTATATGAAAGTCGTCATCGATACCATGAAAGAAAAGGGTATCCGTGATGATTACATCATCCTCGTAGGTGGTGCTCCGCTGAATCAGGAGTTCGGAGATGCGGTTGGTGCCGATGCCTATTGTCGCGATGCAGCAGTGGCCGCCGATACTGCCAGGCAACTGGTGGCTGAACGTCGCGCAGGCTAGCCCCGATCTGGTTGCCGATTTACTAATGCACCATGAAAAAGCCAGCCTCGATTCTAGTCATTACCTGCTCTGCGGTAGCGCGTGAAGTCAATGACATAAAAAAGCTGGGGCAGTGGGCGCAGATGGATTTGCAGAGTATCACCGCTGACCTTCATGTCACGCCCGAAAAAATACCCCAGGCGGTAGCCGACAAGATAGACCGCGCGCGCGATGCATACGATCATATCTTCGTCGCTTACGGGGATTGTGGTACCAGTGGTGAGCTCGATCGAGTACTGGAAGAACGCGGTGTGAGTCGTTTACCCGGTGCGCATTGTTACGATTTTCTTGCTGGTCAGGAGACCTATGCCAAGTTGCAGGAGCAAGAACCCGGCACTTTTTATCTCACTGACTTCCTGGCACGGCATTTCGAGCGCCTGGTGATTGGCACCCTGGGTCTCGATAGACACCCAGAGCTAAGATCCATCTATTTTGGTAATTACACTCGGCTGGTTTACCTGGCGCAAACTGAATCTGAGGAATTGACTGAGATGGCGCAGGCGGCAGCGAAAAAACTCGACCTAAGGTTTGAGCGAATTTTTACCGGTACTGGTGAAATGGTCCCGGCTCTTGATGCAGCGATGCAGGCGGCATTGTGGCGAAGCTAAAAATTGTTTACTGGAACGATATTCCGGGGCAGGTCGTGGTGCGTGAGGGCAGACGCAGCACGCGTATTCGCCTGTCGCCTCGATTTATGAAGGCTATCGCACGCGCGTCTTCGCGTTTAAAGAAACAAAATAAGGATGCTTTTTTTGAACCCTGGCACGATGTCGAACAGCCTTTCACCGGTGATATCAAAGAACAGGCAAAAATACTGGTACAACAACTTGAAGAAGAATATTCCGAGGCGGTGCTGGACAAACTTATCAGGATGAGCGGGAAAGACGAGTCCCGCTCATTGAATTCTTAGTAAGGAGCAGAAGTGTACAAAATTCGCCAATGGTCGGTATCGCATTCGAAAAGACTCGAGTCGTTTTACAACATTTTTGAACCAGTCATAGTCAAACTGCACCCGCTCTGGAATGCGATTGGATACGGGCTCATGGAGAAGCCCGTGAGCCTGGTTGAAAGGACAGTCAAAGGCCTGATGTTTGATTGCCAGATGTGCGGGCATTGTGTATTGAGCTCAACCGGTATGGCCTGTCCGATGAATTGTCCAAAATCAATTCGCAATGGCCCTTGTGGCGGTGTTCGTCTGAATGGTAATTGTGAGATTAAACCCGAAATGCGTTGCGTGTGGGTTGAAGCCTGGCGTGGCAGTCAACAAATGAAAAAACCCAGGGCGATTCGTGAGCAACAGGTACCAGTAAATTTTACCTACAAGGGCAGTTCTTCATGGATGCGCGTGGTAAAGAACGAAGTTCAAAAGCATGAAAAAGAGGTTGCATTGTGATTACGCAGGAGAAAAATGCTGCTGGTGAACCTTTGCCCAAAAAGGCGGGGCATGTTTCTGCCGGCAGGTTTGAGCGCGTACTAAAGGCAGGCCATTTTGCGGTAACTACCGAACTGGCGCCCCCTGATTCAGCACTGGCCGATGATGTTTACGCTCGCGCCCAGGTTTTTGATGGTTATGTCGACGGTATGAATGCTACCGATGGATCGGGTGCCAATTGTCATATGTCGAGCGTCGCCATGTGTGCCTTGCTGACCAATATTGGCTACTCTCCGGTGATGCAAATTGCCTGTCGTGATAAAAACCGAATTGCGATCCAGGGTGATGTGCTAGGTGCTGCTGCGATGGGCGTCAGTAACGTGCTTTGCCTAACTGGTGACGGGGTACAGGTGGGTGATCATCCCGAGGCGAAACCGGTATTCGATCTGGATAGTATGTCGCTACTGGAGACGATTAGAATCATGCGCGATGAATCGAGATTCCTGAGCGGGCGTGCGATTACCACAGCTCCTGATATTTTCCTCGGAGCTGCGGAAAACCCCTGTGCACCGCCAATCGATTTCCGACCCTATCGGCTCGCGAAAAAAATTGCAGCCGGTGCTGATTTTATCCAGACCCAGTATATTTTTGACGTACCCCAGTTAAAGGAATTTATGGCGAAGGCGGGTGACCTGGGCCTGCTCGAGCAATGTTTTATTTTGCCGGGTGTGGGTCCGCTTGCATCGGCAAGAACGGCGACATGGATTCGTAACAATGTGCCGGGTATCCATATTCCTGACGAAATTATCAATCGTCTGGCTGGTGCCGAGAATCAAAAGAAGGAGGGCCAGAAAATTTGCATCGAACTGATTCAGCAAATTCGTGAGATTGAAGGAGTGAGCGGCGTTCACGTCATGGCTTACCGTCAGGAGGAAGCGGTTGCGGATATTATTCAACAATCCGGTGTGCTCGAAGGGCGTGTTCCCTGGTATCCCGGTTGTGAAGAATTAGCACAGGCCTGATTGTTTCAGTCCCGGTAAAATTTTTATAACAAGGCATTTTGTAATTAACCAGTTTAAATTTTGAGGAAACGACAATGACCGAAACGGTTGTCAGTTCAGCTACTAAAGAGTTAGTGATCGGATTTGATCGCCCATTCGTAGTTATCGGTGAACGCATTAACCCGACAGGCCGGAAAATAATGGCCGATGAAATGAAAAACGGTGACTATAGCCGTGTCGAATCTGATGCAATTGCGCAGGTACAGGCCGGTGCGCACATGCTGGATGTCAATGCCGGCATCCCGTTATCTGACGAGCCACGCATACTGGCGGAAGCAATTCAACTGGTTCAGGGCCTGACCGATGTACCATTGAGCATAGATTCGTCAATCATCGAAGCACTCGAGGCCGGACTCGCAGTTTATAAAGGCAAGGCCCTGGTCAACTCGGTAACCGGTGAAGACGAGTCACTCGATCGGGTGTTACCCTTGATCAAGAAACACGGTGCCGCCGTTGTTGCTATTTCAAACGATGAGACCGGTATATCCGAGGATATCAATGTTCGTTACGATGTCGCAAAAAAGATAGTCGAACGCGCCTCTGACTACGGCATCCCAGCCTGCGATGTGGTGGTCGATCCCCTGGTGATGCCGATCGGCGCAATAAATACCGCGGGTCGGGAAGTGCTGAGATTGATTCATCGGCTT
>JBGUEB010000012.1:0-27811 GCA_041821565.1 Gammaproteobacteria bacterium
CATGAACTCGATCGAACGCTCGGACTTCGCGGTAATCGGTACCTGGCGCGACGACATCAAAGTCGACCAGGATGAATTCAAGGCCTACGTCGCCAAAAAAGGACGCCAGCACACAATCGACAATATCATCACGCGCTGTCCTACCAGGGCCTTGTCGTTAAACGACGACGATTCACTCGAAATCGATAATCATAATTGTGTGCGTTGCATGCATTGCCTGAATGTTGTCCCGAAAGCATTATCTCCTGGGGATGACAAGGGCGTTACAATCTTGATGGGCGGCAAGCGCACGCTAAAAATTGGCGACCTGATGGGTACCGTGATTGTACCGTTCATGAAGCTCGAAGATGAGGATGATTACGAAAAGCTGACAGATTTAGCCGAAGAAGTAATTGACTACTGGGCGGAAAATGGACTCGAACACGAACGCTGCGGGGAAATGGTTGAACGCATTGGACTGGTCAATTTCCTCGATGGAATTGGCATCGAGGTCGACCCCAACATGGTATCGGAAACCCGTACAAGCTCTTACGTACGCATGGATGACTGGGATATCGAAGCAAAGAAATGGTTTGACCGAAAGGCCGAACAAAAACTTGCCTCTTGATACGTTTTAGCAACCCGATAAACAGGAAAGAATAATGGCCAGAACCGAAGCTCAAAGAACTCCCATCGAATCAGGTTGTCCTGATGGTTTTCAATACATGCACCCGGTGATGCGTAAGAATTATGGCGACTGGGCCTTCCATGAAGATCCGCGCCCCGGCGTACTGGTACATACCGCCCACGGTGGCGACAAGATCTATACCGTAAGAGCCGGTACCCAACGCATCCTCGACGTTTTTACCTTGCGCAAGCTCTGTGCGATTGGTGATGAGTTCGCCGAAGGTTATGTGCGTTTCACGATTCGCAGCAATATCGAATACATGGTATCCGATGGCAGCAAGGTAGAACCTTTGATCGAGGCATTAGAGGCAGAGGGCTTTGTAGTCGGCGGCACGAAGAATTCGGTAGCGATGATTTCCCACACCCAGGGCTGGTTGCACTGTGACATTCCAGCAACCGACGCATCCGGTGTTGTCAAGTCGATGATGGATGAACTGATCGACGAATTTAAAAACTGGAATATGCCTAACCGTGTCCATATCACCACTTCCTGTTGCCAGATCAATTGCGGCGGACAGGGCGATATTGCAATTAACATCCAACATACCAAGCCGCCCAAAATAAATCACGACCTGGTCGCAAATATATGCGAACGGCCATCAGTAGTCGCTCGCTGCCCAGTAGCCGCGATTCGCCCCGCCCTGGTCGACGGTAAACCATCGCTAGAAGTCGACGAGAAGAAATGCATCTGCTGCGGCGCCTGTTACCCGCCCTGTACACCGATGCAAATCAACGATCCTGAGCATTCCAAGCTCGCGATCTGGGTAGGCGGAAATCACTCGAACGCGCGCAGCAAGCCGACTTTTCAGAAACTGGTTGCCGCGGGCATTCCGAATAATCCACCGCGTTGGCCGGAAGCAACCGCGATCGTCAAGAAAATCCTGAAAACCTACAAGGAAGACGCGCGTGACTGGGAGCGCATGAACGACTGGATAGAACGCATCGGCTGGCCTCGATTTTTCGAACTCACAGGCTTGCCTTTTACCAAGTTCCACGTCGACAACTGGCGTGGCTCGCGGCGTTCACTGAACGCATCCACCCACATTCGATTCTAGGAATGCTCCGATGAAATTTGGCATAATGGTTAGCGAGGGGCCATACACGCATCAGGCCTCGGACACTGCATACCACTTTACTGAAGCGGCGCTTAATAATGGTCACGAGATCGTGCGCGTGTTCTTTTATCATGACGGCGTCAATAACGGCACCAGCCTCGGCGTACCGCCGCAGGATGATCGTAACATCACCACGCGCTGGTCAGCGCTTGCTGAAAAGTATGATCTCGACATGGTGCTTTGTGTCGCCGCCGCCCAGCGTAGAGGCCTGCTCGATGAAGACGAGGCCAAACGAGCTGGTAAAGATGCCAGCAACATGGCCGGGGGTTTTAATATTTCAGGCCTGGGCCAGCTTATCGATGCCGGTATACAGGCTGACCGTTTGATGGTTTTTGGCGACTAAAGGTCTCTTCGCATGTCAACAATAAAGAAATTTCTCTACGTTAATCGCAAAGCGCCTCACGGCACTATTTTTGCTCTCGAGTCTCTTGAAGTGGTATTAATCGGTGCCGCATTTGATCAGGATGTCTCCCTCGCATTCATCGATGACGGTGTTTATCAACTTCTGAAAAATCAGGATACCAGCGGCATTGGTGTGAAGAATTTTTCAGCCACCTACAAGGCGTTGGGTGACTACGATGTCAATAAAATTTATGTCGAGCAAGAATCCCTCGAATTAAGAGGGCTTAGTAAAGAAAACCTGTTGCCGTTAACCTGGGAAGACGAAGATGATGACTGGGCAGAAAAAGACTCTATCCATGTGGTCGGTAGCGAAGAACTCGCTGACATTATTGAAAGTCAGGACATAATTTTCAACTTTTAAAATCTACCTAATATGACTACATTACACATCATTAACAAATCACCCTTCGACAGAAATTCACTCGATACCTGCCTACGCCTGGCAAAACAGGGTTCGACCATTTTATTAATCGAAGATGGTATCTACGCTGCGCAGAAGAACACCGCGGTCGGTGACAAGGTCGCCGCTGCAACCGGCAAGCATACACTATACGCGCTGACGCCGGACCTGGAGGCGCGCGGTATCAGCAAAGATGAAATTATAGACGGTATATCCCTGCTCGATTACGAGGGATTTGTACAACTTACGACTGAGCATTCAGGCGTGCAATCATGGCTTTAGATTTGTATCGCATTAAAGTCAACCTTTTTATTTAACCGCAGAGGTCAACAATGACTATAGAACTAAACGGAAAATCTTTCGAAACTGATGAAGAAGGCTACCTCGTCAACCTCGCTGACTGGAACGAAAACCTGGCTGCAGAAATGGCCAAGGTCGACGGCGCAGAACTCGATGACAATCACTGGGAAGTAATTAACTTCCTGCGTGAGTATTATGACGAATATCAGATTGCCCCGGCCGTTCGGGTTTTAACCAAGGCGATTGGCAAAAGAATGGGTAAGGAAAAAGCCACGAGTAAGTATCTCTATGAGCTATTTCCATACGGCCCTGCAAAACAGGCCTGTAAATACGCGGGATTACCAAAACCTACAGGTTGCGTCTAGTCCCCATTTTGCATGAAAGAGCTGTAAGGATAACGAATAAGTGTCGTTGCTAACCCTCATATTCGTTCTGCTATTTTACACTGCCACCGCGACACTAGTTGTAGGCCTCGCGTATAAAATTCGTTTATACGCGACGACCCCTGCTCCGCTTAAAATTCCGACTACACCCGCGCCCCTGACACGCCAGGGCGTAGTAGTGCGTATGTTTTTCGAGGTGACATTATTTAATAGCCTGTTCAAATCAAATAAATGGATTTGGCTGTTTGGCTGGCTATTCCATGCGGCGCTGCTATTTGTGCTGCTGCGCCATTTACGTTACTTCCAGGATCCGGTCTGGAGCTGGGTAGCCGCTATACAACCGTTCGGAAAATATGCAGCATTCATCATGATTTTCGGACTGGCGGGGCTCTGGGCGAGGCGATTCCTGGTAGACCGGGTACGTTATATTTCATCTCCATCCGATCATCTGATGTTAGCGCTTCTGATCGGTATTGGCCTGAGCGGTATTGGCATGAAGTATGTTTCACATACTGACATAGTTGCGGTGAAAGCATTCTTCCTTGGTTTGATGTATTTTGACTGGCAACCCCTGCCAGCCGATTCGCTACTTGTCATCCACCTCTCCCTGGTCGTCTCGCTGATGATCATATTCCCATTTAGCAAGTTACTGCATGCACCCGGATTATTTTTCAGCCCTACCCGTAACCAGGTAGACAATGCACGCGAGAAACGTCATGTGGCAAGCACCGGTTAGGGTGCTTCGATTATGACAGGCTTAAGCAAATAACATGGTTGATTTTGAAACACCAGTACTAAAGGAATACCCGACTATTCCCCTGATCCAGCCCGGTGCTATGGCGCACAGTAAACCGTATGTCGCCAAGCCGGATATTCAAGAAAAAATCGGTTTCCCCGGGGAGCTAGTGGAAAACTGGCAGGAAGTCGCGATCAAGAAAATGGGCGAGCTCGTGAGCAAATCCCGGGCCCTGCGAGTTTTTCTCGATAGCTGCGTAAAATGTGGCGCCTGTACAGACAAATGCCATTATTTTCTAGGTACCGCTGATCCGAAAAACATGCCCGTAGCGCGCCAGGATTTATTCCGCGATGTGTATCGACGCTATTTCACCTTTGCAGGAAAGTATTTTCCTAAACTGGTCGGCGCAAAGGACCTGGACAAGGACATGTTAGACGACTGGTACAGCTACTTTCACCAGTGTTCACAATGTCGACGCTGCTCAGTCTATTGCCCTTACGGCATCGATACCGCGGAAATTTCTATGGCCGCGAGGGAGATTCTAGATTACGTGGGTGTTGGCCAGAAATACTGCAACGAGATCATCGGTAAGGCGCAGACCATTGGTAATAACCTCGGACTTCCAGAACCCGCGTTACTAAATACGCTCGAGGGGCTTGAAGAAGATATTGAGGATGAAATTGGCGTTAAGGTTCGTCTACCGCTCGACCAGAAAAATGCCGATATATTACTCGTCACTCCATCTGCAGACTTCTTTGCCGAACCCCATGTCGATGGCCTGATAGGTTATGCCAAGGTTTTTCACCAGGCCGGATTAAGCTGGACGCTCAGCAGTCATGCGAGTGAGGCAGCCAATTTTGGCCTGTTCATCGGCTCTCATGAAAACATGCAAATACTGGCCATGCGGGTTCGCCAGGCCGCTCTCGATCTTGGCGTAAAACGTATCGTTTTCGGTGAATGCGGCCACGCCTGGCGTGTTGCCTATAACTTTCTCAATACGCTAGCGGGACCTTTCGATTTTCTTGATCCGGACTATCCTGTGCCACAGCATATTTGTGAAGTCACTTACGACCTGATCCAGCGCAACAAGCTCAAACTGGACAAATCGGTTAACGATGACAAGGTGATCACCTTTCACGACTCCTGCAATATCGCGCGCGGTTCGCGCATGGGAGATATGGTTGGCGGACAATTTATTATTCCACGTGAAATCATCAAGGCCAGCTGCAACCATTTCTACGACATGGCGGAAGATACGATCAAAGAAGCCACCTTCTGCTGTGGCGGCGGTGGCGGACTGCTCACCGACGACTTGCTTGAGCTACGTGTGAAGGGCGCACTGCCGCGCATGGAGGCCCTGAAACAGGTAGTGGATGACCACGGTGTGACGCATATGGTGGCTATTTGTGCCATCTGCAAAAGCCAGTTCAGCAAGGTCCTGCCGCAGTATGGATTTGAGATGGACCAGGTGATCACCCTGCATCAACTGGTCGGCGATGCGCTTGTATTTGACGATAGCCCCTGAGAACCGGTTTCAATAGTAATCAAGATAGATTTAGAGAATAACTTATGGCCACTGCAAAAGATGAAATTAAACAAAAACTGACATTTAGAATATACGAGGACGGCGATGATAAATGGCGCTCGCAGGGTGACAATATTTTCCAGGAAGACACCTCCCACAAATGTCCTACCTATGTTCATCGCACGCCACCCTGCCAGGGCAGCTGCCCTTCCGGCGAAGACATCAGAGGTTGGCTCGATATTGTCCGTGGTATTGAAAAACCGCCGGAAGGCATTAGCATGCAGGAATACGCTTTTCGTCGATCTACCGACGCGAATCCATTTCCATCGATGATGGGACGGGTTTGCCCCGCACCCTGCGAGCAGGGCTGTAATCGAAACCAGGTTGAGGATTTTGTCGGCATTAATGCTGTCGAGCAGTATATTGGAGACACTGCAAAGAAAGAGGCATTTCGATTTGCCGAGGCACCCGCTATCGGCGATAAAAAAGTCGCGATTGTCGGCGGTGGACCGGCAGGCCTTGCCGCGGCTTATCAGCTACGCCGTAAAGGCATAGCCAGTACCATATTTGACGATCATGAAGAGCTAGGCGGCATGTTTCGTTACGGCATCCCGGGTTATCGTACACCACGCGAATACCTGGATCATGAGATACAGCGCATTATCGATATGGGAGACATCGAGCTCCGTATGAACACCCGCATAGGTCGCGATGTTTCAGTCGAGCAGCTTGAGAGCGATTACGACGCCATTCTCTGGGCCATCGGGTGTCAGTCCGGGCGTGGATTACCCCTGGAACATGGCGATGCACCCAATTGCATATCTGGTGTAGCCTTCCTGGAGTCGTTTAACAAGGGTGATCTTAAGGTGACCGCCGATCGAGTCATCTGTGTTGGCGGCGGCGATACCTCGATTGATGTTGTTTCGGTAGCACGCCGACTCGGCAAGATAGACTCTTTACCCGACGATCAATTGACCGAATACGTTGTCGGTGGATTCGCGGCGCATGATTCGGCATTTGCCGCCGCGCGCGAGGGCGCCAGTGTTACCTTGACTTCATTATTCGAAAAATCGAGTATGACGGCTACCGAACACGAAGTTCATGACGCCTTGAAAGAAGGCGTGACAATCCATGATGGCGTTATGCCAATTGAAATAATTGTCGATGAAAACGGCCGTGCAACCGCACTGGTACTGGCCAAATGCACCATGGAAGACGGCAAACCCCAGTTGATTGAAAATACCGAATTCACCATAGAATGTGATCTGATCGTTTCAGCGATTGGCCAGGGAGGCGATCTCACTGGCTTCGAAGAACTTGGCAACGACCACAATCTCATGGATGCGGACAAGTTTTATCAACACCCGGATCGCCCAGGGCATTTTGTTGCCGGCGATATTATTCGCCCGCACCTATTAACAACAGCCATTGGACATGCATCGATAGCGGCCGATAGCATCGAAGAATATATGGGTGGCGTCGAGTTTGAAAAAAGACCCAAGGTTGATGTCCATCGTTTCAACCTGCTGAGCAAATTGAAGGAAGTTGAACTTTCACCGGGCGAGTACGATCACCAGGGACACTGGGGTACCAACGAAGCTGATTATGCCGTGCACAACTATGAAGATCGTTCGGCGCAGGAAATAATCTCTTCAGATCGGCTGTTCCTTGGCCATTTTGATTACGAAGAGCGTAATCTGCGCGAATCACATGGACCCGATGCGCAAGAAGTGCTCGGACATTTCGAGGAGCGCTCGAATTGCCTGACCGAAGAGCAGGCTATCAAGGAAGCCGGTCGCTGCATGAGTTGCGGCATGTGCTTCGAGTGTGACAACTGCGTCATTTATTGTCCACAGGATGCTGTCTATCGGGTCAAAAAAGATGAAAAAACGATGGGACGATACGTTGCCACCGACTACGACAAATGTATTGGTTGTCATATCTGCGCCGATGTCTGTCCAACGGGATACATCGATATGGCATTAGGCGATCATTAAATGAGACCAGGAAAACTCTGAACTAGTCATGGATTTTGTATTTCAGCGAATTGAATTGCGAGCGGCGTGTGGGTTGATTATCGCACTGCTGATATTGCCTGTCTCAATCGCAGCAGAAGGTGAATCATCGAGCCTGGGCCAGGTCGTGATTCCCAATCCTGCCACACCGGCAAATGCGCAACAATGCGTGGAGCCTACCGAGGTGATGCGTCGCGACCATATGAAATTTCTGTTACACCAGCGTGACGAAACAGTACTCAACGGTATTCGTACGAAAAAATACAGCCTCACCGGGTGCATTAACTGCCATGCGCAGGACGGCAAGGACGGCAAAATTGTTCGCGCCCAAGATCCCGACTATTTTTGCACCGAGTGTCATGCTTACACGGCAGTCCGGATCGACTGCTTTGAATGTCATTCAGACCGGGCAGCCGAAATTACTACCGGACTCGAGCTCGAACATCCAGGAATTGTTACAACAGACCTGTCTGCCGCCAGTAGCGCGCGCAACAGGCTGCATCAAACCCTGTTACAACAGGTCGAAATACGTGTCGACTAATAATAACAATGCGCCTGAAATAAGTAATCGGCTGGAATCACGCCGCAGTTTTCTCAAACACGGCGCGGCGATGGCGGCATTGTTTGTTGCCCCGGGGGTCATGCTATACCGCACCGGTCTTGCCAAATCTGATGATACGGGAGCGCATGCCAGTGTGCGCTGGGGCATGTTGATTGATACCAATGACCTGACCGAGGCCGATGTTGACAGCTGTGTTAGTGCATGCCAGCGCGAACATGGCTGGAAGGATAAAGGCCATCCCGAAACCGATGCGCAGTGGATAAGAAAAGTGAAGCTGCGTGATCGGGAAACAGGCCAGCAGAAATTCCTGCCGATGATGTGCCAGCATTGCGAGAATCCGCCCTGTGTCGATGTCTGCCCAACGGGTGCTTCGTTCAAACGCGCCGATGGAATCGTACTGGTGAACAAGCATACCTGCATCGGCTGCCGCTATTGCATGATGGCCTGTCCCTATAAAGCACGCTCGTTCATTCATGAAAACCTGCACGACCAGTTACCCGTGGCGCCACGCGGTAAGGGTACGGTCGAATCCTGTACGCTCTGCGTTCACCGTATAGATCGTGATGGTGCCAACGCGGTACCAGCCTGTGCTGAAGCGGTTAACAGTGCAAATAGAAAGCCAATTCTATTTGGTGACCTGAACAATCCGGAGAGCGATATTTCAAAGCGACTTACAGAACTCGGCGGTATGAGATTACGCGCAGATCTCGGTCTAAATCCCGGCATTCGGTATCTGGGTCTGTAGTCATGGCATTTCCTACCCGATATTCAAAGCTGAACGTGAATTCACCACAATACTGGCTAATGCTGGGCCTGCTGGCTATTTTGATATTTACAGGGCTGGCGGCGTCTCACCACATGGAAGTCGAAGGCCATCATGTGAGCGGCATGACCAATCAGATTGTCTGGGGTCTGCCGCATGTTTTTGCGATATTCCTGATCGTCGCCGCCTCCGGCGCGCTCAATATTGCCTCAATTTCATCTGTTTTTGGAAAATCAGATTACAAGCCACTGGCGCGGCTATCGGCAATATTATCAATTGCCCTGTTAATTGGTGGCCTGGCCATCCTGCTGCTCGACCTCGGACGGCCTGATCGACTCATAGTGGCGATGACTACCTATAATTTTAAATCGATATTCGCCTGGAACATCATTCTTTACGCGGGATTTGTATTAATCGTCGCAGCCTATCTCTGGCTCATGATGGAACGGCGTATGCATGCCTATAGCAGATCGGCAGGTATAGCAGCCCTGACCTGGCGTTTAATACTGACCACTGGTACCGGATCGATTTTTGGCTTTTTAATTGCACGTGAGAGTTACGATAGCGCCCTGCTGGCGCCGATGTTTATCGTCATGTCGTTTTCGTTTGGCCTGGCTGTGTTTATCCTGATCCTGATTGCCAGTTTTAAACTTGACGATCGGGTCCTCGACGATTCCCATTTGCAGCGCTTACGAAAGTTACTCGGGATTTTTATCCTTTCGGTATTCTATTTCGTATTGCTTTTTCATCTCACCAAGCTCTATGGCAGCCAGTACCATGGCATCGAGTATTTCTTACTGGTCGACGGCGGCATCTATACCACCCTGTTCTGGTTAGTCCAGATCGGAATCGGCACCCTCGTACCGTTGTTTCTGGTTTATCATCCCGCGCTTAATCAGTCCAGCTTATCACTGGCCCTGGCCTGTTGCCTGGTAATCATCGGCGCTTTCGCACAGCTTTACGTGATCATCATCGGCGGTCAGGCTTACCCGCTGAATATATTCCCGGGATTCGAGGCTAGCAGTAGCTTTTTTGACGGCGTAGTCGGTGAGTATAGCCCCAGTATCTGGGAGATTATGCTGGGCCTCGGAGGCTTCGCGGTTTCAGTTTTGATCACGTTTCTGGCAATACGCGTATTACCCATCATTCCCGAAATCCTGCCTGCGAAGCCGGTTTCTCGAACCGAATCATAAAGCGTAAACATGGCATCTTTATTCATCTCCGCCGCGCACAAGTCTTCGGGCAAAACCACTGTCTCGATCGGCTTGAATGCGATCCTGCGCAAACGCGGGCTTTGTGTTCAACCTTTTAAGAAAGGTCCCGACTACATCGACCCTATCTGGCTTAGTATGGCTGCCGGCAGGCCCTGCTATAACCTGGACTTTTTTACCGCTGGAAAAGAAGAGACCATCAAGGATTACCTGCGCCGCAGCGAGGGTGTGGATATTTCGATTATCGAGGGCAACAAGGGACTTTACGATGGTCTCGACCTTGACGGCAGCAACAGTAATGCAGCACTGGCGAGTGCGTTACAAACTCCGGTTATACTGGTTGTCGATGCACGCGGCACGATGCGCGGTATCGCGCCGCTGCTAATCGGTTACCAGGTATTTGATCGCGATGTAAATATCGCCGGTGTCATTGCAAATATGACCGGTGGTGAGCGCCACGAATCTAAGCTGCGCGCTGCGGTCGAGCACTACACCGATATTCCATTCCTGGGCGCCATCGGTAATGACGATTCAATATGTTTGACTGAAAAGCATATTGGATTGATTCCAGGTTACGAGGATCCAGAATCCCGCGCTAAGATATCGATCATCGCCGATGCGGTTAATCATCACATCGACGTTGACAGGATCATCGATATTGCCAATACCGCTCCTAAGAATGATACAAAACCATCGGCCCCGGTCCAGGTTTCGACCCATACAGGCCTGAAAATAGGTATTGCACAGGATTCTGCCTTTGGTTTTTACTACCCGGGCGACCTTGAGGCGATTCAGGCCACCGGTGCCGAACTCGTATCAATTAATACGTTGCTCGATCATGAATTACCGTTCATCGACGCTTTGTTCATTGGCGGTGGCTTTCCTGAGCGTCATGCGGCCTCGCTAGAAGCAAATACCCAATTACGCCAATCGATTAAAACCGCGATCGAGGACGGGTTGCCCGTCTACGCTGAATGTGGTGGCCTGATGTACCTGTCCAGAAAATTGACCTGGCAGGGTAAAAGCTTTGACATGGTCGGCGCTATCCCGGCACACTCGACAATGCACGAAAAGCCCTGTGGACGGGGTTATGTCAAACTCGAGGAAAATTTACAGCTGTCGCCCTGGCCGCAGGTCGATGATTCATCGACGACTATTTATGCCCATGAATTCCATTATTCTTCGCTAGATGATCTGCCTGGGAATTCGCAGTTTGCCTACCGCGTCGAACGCGGCAGCGGCATCAACCAGGAATACGATGGCCTGGTTTATAAAAACCTGCTTGCCTCCTATACCCA
This sequence comes from Gammaproteobacteria bacterium, assembly GCA_041821565.1. GTDB lineage: Bacteria > Pseudomonadota > Gammaproteobacteria. The sequence goes on from JBGUEB010000012.1 coordinate 11,377, forward strand.
TTTACGTAATACCCCGTCAAACCCCTGGGTGGAACGCTTCCTGTCCTTTGTCAGTCAACACAAGGCTGCATGTAAACCAGAAACCTGGGCCACGGCCCAGAATTTCTAAATCATCACCAGGCTAGACTCGACAACCATGATCAAACTGACAGACGCAGCAGTAAAGCAAATTCTACTTTCAGCCGAGCAGGGAGAAATGCATGCGATTCCACTCAGAGTCGCGATCAAGGAACAGGACGATGGCAGCTTTCACTACGCGATGGGATTCGATGAACAACGATTGCCTGGAGATGTATTTGTCAATATCGAAGACATCAGCCTGGTTGTTTCCGATACAAGTAAAGACCTGGCCGAAGGCATGACGATAGACTACGTCGAACTCGAAGCCGGCAAGCAGGATTTTATATTCCTCAACCCCAATGATCCAACCTATCGCCCACCGCGGGGGTAACAGTCTCCCGCCCTGAACATCGAGGTGATGTGGGCGTGATGCACCGACCAGTTGAATCCGCAAAGCTTTTCGGTTTGATTACCTTCTCTCCGTTTCAAGAGCCGTTCGCCGTTCAATTCGTCTACCGATCAAATCGACGATACTACGCAGGCCGATGGTCAGCAAACACAGCGCAATCAGAGCGGCAAACATTAGATCGATTTTAACGCGGCCATTGGCCAGCAGCATCAAATAACCCAATCCCTGCGACGCACCCACCCATTCACCGATCACGGCCCCTATCGGCGCATAGACTGCTGCCAGTCGGATACCTGATGCGAGCGACGGCAGGGCAGCTGGAACCCTTACCTGAAACAGGATACGCCAGCGCGTAGCACGCATACTGTGGGCCAGGTCCAGATAACCCTGGGAGGTATTACGCAATCCGTCAAAGAAGGTCGATGTCACGGGAAAGTAGATAATCAGCAACGCCATGGCAATCTTCGAACTCAGACCGTAGCCAAGCCAGAGCGTAAGGATTGGAGCCAGTGCAAATACCGGAATAGTCTGTGTCAGCACCAGAACCGGCATCAGGAAGCGCTGGGCCGTTCGCGACATGGTCAGATGCAATGCAGTCATCGCGCCGAGCAAGCTGCCCAGTAAAAGTCCGATCAATACCTCGGTCGCCGTAACCAGAAAATGCTCCCACAGCAAGCCGAAATTATGGAAGAAAGCCTTTGCCACACGAATCGGGTCGGGCAGGATAAAGGAGGGTGCGCCACTCACCCAGACAATACATTGCCAGCCGAACAAAATCACAATCAGCGAAATTAAAATATCTTTCAGGGTCGGCTTATGTATCTGCACTGTCTGCCTGATTCAGTCGTGTCAGCAGGCGGGATTGTGATGCGACAAATCGATCATCTGTAATGTGGCGCAACGGATCCCCGGCATTGATATCGTGTATTTCCAGTCCGTTTTCCGACATCACCAGCAGGGTTTGAGACAATCGCAATGCCTCGGCTGCATCATGTGTAACCAGTAATACTGTTTTATTTTCAAGCAAGCTGTACCCCAGCTCCTGCATCTCGCGCCGGGTTCGTGTATCCAGCGCAGAAAATGGTTCGTCCAGCAACACCAGCGGCGTATCTTCCATTAGTGTGCGGGCCAGTGCCACCCGCTGACGCATACCGCCGGAGAGTTGGTGTGGGTGTTTGTCACTATGTGCCTGTAATCCGACCTTGCGGATTAACTCGTTGGCTCGCACACTGTCTGCGATTTCACCTCTCAGACTCTGACCCAGCACAACATTGCCATAAACGCTTAGCCACGGGTAGAGCAAATCCGATTGAGCCATATAAGCGATTCGGGAACTGATCGGCTGTCCGTCACTGGCACTGATGTCACCCGTGAATTCGCCACCGGTGGGGAGACCGGCTAGTAACTTGAGCAATGTCGACTTTCCGACTCCGGAGGAGCCGAGCAAACAGGTCCATTGTCCGGCTTCCAGCGTGAGTGAAAGATCCTCGAAAAGTATCTGCCTGCCGTGGCGGAACGAGCCCCGCAAATGGATGCGAAGCTGATCTGTTTCAGCCTTCGAGACCAAGCCGTAACCCCATTTGCCAGAAATTAACTTCGAGCTCTGTGGCCGTTTTGAATCGAGCACAGAGCCCTTTCCAGCGCGGGTTCTGCCCGGGATCGCCACCCAGTTTCTCGCTCGTAACCTCTTCGATCAAGGCGCCAACTGCATCACAAACCCCGACATATTCGGGATCACTATAAGTATCGATCCATTCACGATATAGAGGCGTGGTGTTTTGACAATCGGCGAGACTGAGACCGATTTGATGGTAACCGAAGACACAGGGTGCGAGCGCTGCCAGCAGATCGAGCAAATCCCCACTCAAGGCACTATCCATGACGTATCGGGTATAGGCGATATTTTCAGACGCTTCCGTCGCCTCGAGCAGCTGCGCTTCACTGATTCCTTCACGCTCACAGATAATAATGTGCAACTGAATTTCATCATTGATCAGGGCATTCACTGTGGCGGCTGCGGTCCGCATCTGCGCCGCGGTGGCGGCCTTGACCACAGCCATGGCCCAGGCGCGAGAAAAATGAAGCAGAAAAATATAGTCCTGTATCAAGTAGGCAATAAATGCCTCGCGCGGCAGGCTGCCATCTCCCAGGCCACGCACAAATTCGTGATCGATATAATCCGACCAGGTCTGTCCTGCGGCCTGACGCCAGGCTGCAAACACCGGAGACTGATAATCGTGAAGATTAATCCTGCTCATGTTCAACGAGTCACGTCGACAGCCAGTTTGTCGACCTTCAGTATTCGGTCAATCAGACCCGCTTCGTACAGAAAGGCCTCCATACGCTGGTATCGTCCCGCGTCAAATGCTGCCGGTCGCAACGCAAATCGGGGCAGGGTGTCACGCCAGGCGCGTTTGTTCAGTTCGTCCTGCAATTCCTTCGCGGTTCCGGCAAAAATTTCCCAACTCTTTTGGGGGTGATTGACGATGTACTGAGTCGCTTTTTCGGTAGCAGCGAGAAAACGCCGAATCCGGTCATCGTCTTTCATTTTCGGATTGGCGACATAAATCAGTTCGTCATAGGCCGGCAGGCCTTCTTCTTCCAGGTAAAAACAACGCCCTGGTATATTTTCGATATCCATCTGATTCAGCTCGAAATTGCGGAATGCGCCGATGACAGCATCCACCTGTTTCGACATCAGCGATGTTGATAGAGACCAGTTAACATTGACCAGTTCGATATCGTCGAAATCAAGGCCATGGGGGCGTAAAATAGCAGTCAGCAAAGCCTCTTCGACACCTGCCACAGAAAATCCGACTTTCTTCCCTTTTAAGTCGGCGATTGATTGTATCGGGCCATCGGCCAGCACCAGCAAACAGTTCAACGGTGTCGCAACCAGGGTGCCGACGCGAATTAAAGGCAGGCCCTCGTGTACCTGCAAATGCAATTGCGGTTGATAGGAAACCGCGAGTTCCGCCAGACCGGCGGCAACTAGTTTGGGCGGATCTGCCGGATCTGCCGGTGCCACGACCTCGACTTCAAGGCCCAGTTCGGCAAAGTAGCCATTTTCCTCGGCGATGATAATCGGCCCATGATCCGGATTGATGAACCAGTCCAGAATCAGGGTCATTTTGTCCGTTGCAACGGACTGGGCTGAAAATATAAGTAAAGCTATCGCAGCTATCAATCTCACAATTTTAATCTCTGTGTTTAGGGTCAAGTCAGCCGCCTGGTAGACGGTATTTTTCAGTCAGCGCAAGCCAACGTCGGGTTTGAGCTTCGGGATCTTCATTCAATGTTATATCTGTGACGACCGAGACGACGTCGGCCCCGGCTTCCATTACGCCATCGGCACGATCCAGATTAAGCCCGCCGATACCGATCAGCGGAATGTCACCAATCTTCTGTTTCCAATCCTGTACCCGCTCCAGACCCTGCGGTGACCATGGCATTTTTTTGAGGATGGTTGGGTATACAGGGCCGAGTGCAATATAGTCGGGTTTAAAACCGAGTGCGCGCTTCAGTTCTTCATCACTGTGGGTGCTGATTCCAATGCGGATACCAGCTTCGCGGATTGCGTCGATGTCAGCTGTATCCAGGTCTTCCTGCCCCAGGTGGATATAATCGCATCCCAGCTCAATCGCCAAATACCAGTAATCGTTCACAATGAGCTGACATAGGTGTTGCTCACACAAGACCTTCGCATTTGAAATTTGATTTCGCAGCTCGGATTCGGATAGATCTTTGATCCGTAATTGCACCAGCTTAACGCCCAGTGGCAGCAGACGTGCTAACCAGGTGCAATCGTCAACAATAGGGTAGAAGGGATCCAGTGCAGTTGCTGTCATGACAGAAATGCCTTGCCGATTACCGGGGTCGAAGGTTTTGCCATATCGCTCATTTCAATCGGATCAGCGAGCCAGGCAGCCCGTCCAGCACGTACCGCATCCCGAAATGCACCCGCCATTACCACCGGATCTCCGGCCCGGGCTACTGCCGTATTCAGCAACACCGCATCGCAACCCAGTTCCATGGCTTGTGCCGCATGCGACGGCAAACCGATACCGGCGTCGACGACCAGCGGAACGTCCGGGAAATGTGCGCGCAATGTGCTAAGTCCATAAGGATTATTCAATCCGCGCCCGGAACCGATGGGCGAGGCCCAGGGCATTAATACCTCGCAGCCGGCCTGCAGCAGTTTTTCTGCCAGTACCAGGTCTTCTGTACAATAGGGGAATACCTGAAATCCGTCTTCACTGAGAATTCGGGCTGCTTCTACCAGTCCGAAAATATCAGGTTGCAAGGTATCCGAATTGCCGATGACCTCGAGTTTGATCCAGTTAGTTTCAAATACTTCGCGTGCCATCTGAGCGGTTGTGACCGCTTCCTTGACCGAGTAGCAAGATGCGGTATTCGGCAGCACGCGAACGCCTAGATCCTGAATCAATTTCCAGAATTTCTGACCGGCACCGTCTTTGCCTGATTCACGGCGTAATGAAACGGTAACCACTTCAGTGTCCGAGGCTCGAATCGCATCTGCCAGTACGGCCGGGGAGGGGTAACGTGCGGTGCCGAGCAGCAGCGCACTATTCAGAGACTCTCCATAAAAACTGACCACCTGGGATTCAGACATCGACGTTATCCTCCAAAAATCGGGGCCACGATTTCGAGTCGATCGCCCTCACTGAGCAAGGTTTCGTGACGCGATTGTTTATGCACGATTTCACCATTTAACGCGGTTGCGATGCGGGCATTTTGATAACCGCATTCATCCAGGATTTCGCTGAGGCAGGTTTCGCTAACTTCGATACTCTCCCCGTTCAGTTCTATGCGCATTGACGAAGCTCCGCAAAACACTGCTCATCCAGTAACGCATTAACCGCGCGTTGTGCCATTGCCGGTCCGAGCAAAAATCCGTGCCGATACAGTCCATTGAGATACAGTTTTTGACCCCGGCGCATCACATCGGGAAGATTGTCGTCAAATGCAGGGCGCACATCTACGCCGATTTCGATAATATCGGCTTCGCCAAATCCGGGGTGTATAGCGTATACCATGCTCAGCAACTCGAGCATCGAGCGTGCACTGATACGATCGCGCTCGTCATTTTCGATCATTGTGGCCCCCAGCATGAACTGGTTATTGTCTCGCGGAACCAGATAGACCGGATAGCGAGGGTGCAGCAATCGTAACGGGCGAGACAGTTTTATTTCGTCGGTTTCGAGCAACAACATTTCACCTTTGACGCCGCGTAGTTGAGGAAGCTCGTCCCTTGCGGCATATCCCCGGCAGTCTATAACACGCTGATTGCTGAAATCTGACGGCCCCGGGTTTTCACCCAGATGCATTCGTCCACCATGGTCGAGGAAATACTGCTGTAATTGTTGCAGTGATAGACGAGGATCCAGGTGGGCCTCGTCGGCAAAAAGCAAACCGCGCTGAAAGCGGTTTTCAAGATCAGGTTCCAGTTCATTGATCGCTTCAGCGTCCAGCCATTGATGATTTGTCGTTAGTCGAGCATAGCGATTCAATTCGTTGCGATCACGCTGCATCGACAGCACCAGGCTTCCATTTCGAACCAGCGGATTGATGTGGGCGTCCCACCAGTCGATTGCCAGCTGTCCCCATTTGGTGATGACAGCTTCAGCACTTTCGGCTTCACACCAGGGCGCCAGCATGCCACCGGCATACCAGGAACAGGCGGCTTCACCGATCGCGTTTGATTGTTCGTACAAATCGACCGATAAGCCACGATCGACCGACTCGCAGGCACAGCAAAGGCCGGCCACACCTGCACCGATAATAGCCACATCCATCAGAAACGGCTCCACAGTGCGTGAAAATGGTGAACCGGACCATGTCCACTACCCACCTGAAGCCGTTCGGCCCCAGCTATCGCTTTTTGCAGATAGTCGTGCGCGGTTGTAACTGCCTCAGACAATGAATAGCCTCGAGCCAACTGGGCTGCTATCGCAGCGGACAGGGTGCAGCCGGTGCCATGTGTACAATGCGTTGCGATACGCTTTGCACTCAAGCTGTACGATGATTCTTCGGTAATCAACTGGTCGATACAGATATCACCTTTGGCATGACCCCCTTTCATCAGAACCGCATTGGCGCCGCTTGCCAGTAAAGCTTTGCCTTGTTCTGCAACCGAACTTTCGCCGTCAGCCTGCGTGCAGTTGAGTAGAGTCGCCGCTTCGGGAAGGTTCGGGGTTATCAGGGTGGCCCGTGGAATCAAATGGTCCCGCAATGAGTCGATTGCATTTTGTTGCAGCAATGCGTCTCCCGATTTGGCAACCATAACCGGATCGAGCACAACGGGGCCGTTGAAATTCGAGATTGCGCTGGACACGGTTTCAATTATTTCAGGCGATGAGAGCATGCCGATTTTGATGGCGCCGACATCGAGGTCCTGCAACACCGCGTCAATTTGAGCGGCGACCGTAGCTATCGGAATTGCATGTACATCAGTGATGGCGACCGTATTCTGGGCCGTTATCGCTGTAATGACACTGGCACCATAAACACCCAACGCGGAAAAGGTTTTCAGATCTGCCTGTATGCCTGCACCACCACTGCTGTCGGAACCTGCAATGGTTAGTGCGATCGCGAATTCACGATTATTGTGTTTATGATATTGCTTTGCTGACACCAACCAAATTCCTCGCCTGGCCAGCGGGACTCGGAAGCGTGATAAGGGATGGCAGCACTCCGTTTCCTTCGCCGGCATTATCCGGATCAGGTTCGATGGGTTGGATCAGTCCTCTCAGCCTCGCGGCACCCCAACGGACTGGAAGAGGTTAACAGAATCACAAGCAGGCTGGCAAGCGAAGTAAAAGGCCTCAACCATGAGACTGATTTTTGCTTCCCTAATATTGCTAGTGTCGATGTAAGCCAGTGGAGCAATTATTAACGAGACTAATACCAACACGGAATATACTACCGGATTAAATGCTGATTTACAGGGCCTAAAATGGTTGACCTTTGATGAAACTCAAGGCCAATCCCGTATATCGATAGAGAGTGGTTATGGCGGAATCATTGATGACGGATGGAGATAAACAAGGAGCATGGCTATAATTCTAACTAGAAATATGAGGGAAAATTACAATGTAATCAACCTCACGCATACGATGGTGAAAAACGCGGCCTTACATATCGCACAAGATATTAGGCTGATTCCTGACTCTTTTCCTGAATTGACTTAACAGGTAAACTGGTTCGGCGGCAGCACCACCGTGAAAAATCCATAACATGCGGGAAATATGACTGAGCCAGGTAAAAGGGTCGAAAGTTCAATGTCGAATTTTTTCAGTTCATGGTTTGTTAAACTGGATGAGCGCAATCGGTCTATTTTTCAAAGAGGCCGAATCATCATAATTCTTCAACTGGCCGTGTTGCTATCACTGCTACTAATAATTGCACTGCTATCCTTCGAAGCACTCCCGGCCAAAACCTTAAATTACCTGTCTCCTTACATTTCCTGGCTTAGCCTGGCGGCGACAGGATTAGTATTAACCCTCGCACGATCGATCTGGAAAACACTGCTCGACCCGCTGTTACGATTGTGCAGATGGGCGGATTTAATGCGTGGCGTTAATCTTGACGCTACCGTCGCATTTGACAAAAACAGTGACTTTTCCGAGCTTTCGAGCGATATCAATATGCTTGGCAGAATGATTAATCAACTGTCACGAGAAACCGACGTACAACTACAGAAACATACCGACTATATCTCCCGTGAATCTCGATCACTGGCGATACTATACGAGGTTGCTTCGAGCATTAATGCCGCCAGGGACATCAACGAACTTTTCAGGAAATCACTGGACTCACTGTGTAAAAACCTGCATGCCAGTGCAGGCGTTATCAGGCAGGTAATGGAGAGTGACGAACTGGAGGTTGTGGCTATCTGCGGTAATTTAAACAGGAGTTTTCTGGTTGATGTGAACAGCTTGCTGGTATTTGGTGCGCCTCTGCAACAGAAAACTTCCGAGCAGGAATTTTACACACCTCACTCACTCCCCTACTCCAGGGTGATTAATACTGAAGCTGGTAATAACACCGATACACTATTAGTGGTCGCGGTGCCATTCCAGTATCGTGATATTTCTTCCGGTGTTATTAATCTGTTTTTTTCTGAAAATATGCGTGCCGAACTGGACAATTATGGCGAATTATTCGCCACCATTGGTCAACATCTGGGTACTGTCGTTGAGAAATATCGACTCGATGAAGAAGAAGCCCAGTTACTGCTTATGCAGGAACGTACACAGTTTTCGCACGAGCTACACGATTCTCTTGCACAGACCATGGCCAGCCTTCGAATCCAGGTACGGATTCTCGATGAAGTAATCCATAGTAACGATGAGCCTGCAATCTGGGAACAACTGGAACGAGTCGAATATACGATTGAAGAGGCCAATGACCAACTACGGGAATTGATAGCGCATTTTCGCATTCCAATGGATACGCGTGGTTTAATTTCGTCAATTAAGGAAGAAGTACAACGAGCTCGTGAAGAAACAGATATCTATTTTTATTTTCAAAATGACTGGTCTGAGCATGAGCTGCCAGCAAATATCGAATTGCAGGTGTTGAGAATCGTGCAGGAATGTATCGCAAATATCCGCAAGCATAGTCAGGCCCACAGTGTCAGGGTGCGGTTGAGGGCCGATCGCATTAGCGGCGTCTACTCTGTGTTAATTGAGGATGACGGTGTCGGATTTGATGAAACCGGTGTCGAGCCAGTCGGTGGAGAACATCTTGGCCTGGGTATCCTTCGTGATAGGGCCCAGCAAATTAATGGTGATATTACAATCGACAGCGACCCTGGTGAGGGAACCCGAATTACCCTGCAATTCGTATATCCCGAAATAATCCAGCCGTCAGCCCAAAGCGAAACTTCATGAAATTAAAGGTTTTACTGATCGATGACCACCGATTGTTCCGTGAAGGTCTGCAAAGCCTGTTGCAAAGACGAAATATCGAGGTCCTGGCGGCTGTGGGAGATGGCTCGGAGGGCACTAAGCTAACCAGGGAACTGCGCCCTGATATTGTTTTACTGGATATGCGCATGCCTGTTAACGATGGAATCAGCGTACTAAAACAGCTCAAGCAAGAAGAGCTGACAATGCCCATCGTCATACTCACGACTAGCTCCCATGAACCGGACTTGCTTGAAGCACTAAAAAATGGAGCCAGTGGCTACTTGTTAAAGGACATGGAACCCGATGCGCTAGTGACTGCATTACGCGATATCTATTCCGGTAAAACGGTAGTCGCACCTCCTTTAACATCGGTTCTGGTACGCTTTGTTCAGGGCGACACCAGCACGACGCAGGACCAGGGGCCGTTCATCGAATTGACACCGCGTGAGAGCGAAATACTTAAATTAATAGCCGATGGTCAGGGTAACAAGTTGATCGCCCGCAATTTGGGGATTTCAGACGGCACTGTCAAGCTACATGTAAAGGCGATACTCCGAAAACTGGAAGTTCATTCCAGGGTTGAAGCAGCGGTGATGTATATCGAACACTACCTATCAGTCCAGGAGCCCGTTCGAGAATAGTGACCGCAGCGAGGGCAAGATGATTTGAGGCGAATTTTGTTCATCTTTAACGAAAAAATATGCTGGCCGTCATGCATAGCCAGGATTACCCTCGACATTGACCAGTTTAGGGGTATTCATCTTCGTTATTTTGGCTACTTTGTTATCGCGCAAATACGCGGCGACAACGTCCCAGATTGGCTCGCCAGATGATTGTGAGCCAACCGTGGCCCAGCCAGCAACCTTATAGTTCTTGCTCGCTTCTATCGGGGAACCATCGTCCAGTTGCATCGCCGTAATACGAGATCCCATCTTTTCCAGCGGATCGATTACATAGTCCAGACCACCGAGGCGAACCATGTCACCTCCTTGCTGGTAGTAGGGATCCTGGTTAAACAGGTTATCGGCCACATCTTCCAGGATTAACTTTAAATCACTGCCCGGCATTTCACGCACATAGGTTTCCGGGTAGGTAATACAGGTCTGATCGAGAACATTTTCCATCGTGATTGAATGTTCCGCGGGAACCGTCGTTCCCCACCGGAATCCGGGCGACAGGGAGATTTGTGCATCCCCCTGGACACGCAAAGCATCACATATAATCTGGTCAAAGGTGCCATTAAAATTTCCGCGCCTGAACAGTGTTCCATCGGCAACCGACAGCTTCTCATTCAACTTATCCAGGTAAGGTTTTCTCTGGTCGCTGATATATCGTGCCATTTCATCGTCTGCCTCCAGCAAATTAGAGAAAATGGGTAACAGTCGATAGCGAAAATCTCGCAGCTTCTTGTCCTTGATATCGAGGTCCATTACGCCGAGATACTTGCCATTTGAGCCCGCGTTGGTGACCAGGGTTTTGCCGCCCGAATTTTCAACCGGAATAGCCCCGGGCACGCCATCATGCGTATGCCCCCCAAAAATTGCGTCTATTCCACGCACCCTGGAGGCCATTTTGAGATCAACGTCCATGCCGTTGTGGGATAAAACAATAACCGCATCGGGGGATTCCTCATCTCTCACCTGGTTAACCAGTTCCTGCATGTCATCGTCATTGATACCAAAGGTCCAGTCAGGTATGAAACGCTGCGGATTGGCGATAGGGGTATAGGGGAATGACTGACCGATAACCGCAATTCTTAAACCACCCATGTCCCGAATACTATATGGTTTGAATACATGTCCGCTATCTTCATCAAAGTCGCCAATATCGGCTAACTCATAGTCGAATAGCGCATCATCTTTTACCTTACAATTCTGGCTGATAAATTCGCCGTTGAAGGCCTGCGCGTTATCGAGGATCTCTTTCGCCAGGTAGGTGAACTCCCAGTGCCCGGTCATCAGGTCGACACCCAGCAAATTACAGGCGCCGACCATATCCGCTCCACGGGTCCAGTAAGAGGTGCCTGACCCCTGCCAGGTATCACCGCCATCGAGCAACAGTGATTTCCCATCCCCGACTTCACCGCGCATTTTCTTAACCAGGGTAGCAAGGTGCGCGAAACCCCCTACTTTCCCATAGCGCGCAGCAGATTCGTCGAAATTCAGGAAGGTATAGGCATATTCTTCGATGCCACCGCTGGGAATACCAAAATGCTTGAGCAGATTTTTACCCACCAGATGTGGCGCATTACCATAGGCAGCGCCCACGCCGATATTGACACTGGGTTCGCGAAAATAGACCGGATTTAACTGTGCGTGACAATCGGTAAAGTGCAGTATGCGCGCATTACCAAATGCAGGTATTTCATAGAGGTCCGAGGGGGCCTTTGTCGAGGCAAACACCGATTTAGGCACGAGGCCGGCAGCACCTGCAAGTCCCATCAAATGGATAAATTCTCTTCTGCTGATACTCACAGCGCTCTCCTCATTATTGGTATAGCACTATCTATATCCGAACACGGGGTCCGACACAATATCTCTCAAGGGTGGTATCAAACCTACCCGTCCGGAGAGTAGCGGTTCAGATCGCTGTAACCGGGTAGCAATTCCCAATCTCGTTCATCGGTCCACGGTCAATATTTTTCGGGGATAATTTGTCAGGTATTCACTGCCGGTTTTAGTGACGACAATGGAATCACCGATACGCCCACCGAGCTCACCATCGACCGATATGCCACCGTCGACCGCAAAGGTCATACCAGCCTGCAGGATAGTCTTATCGCCTGCCTTTAGCTCGGGTGACTCCAGGTAAGCCATGCCGATTGAGCGTCCGGTTCGGTACCCGGTTTCATAACCGCGTTCCCGATATACTTCATTCGCCGCCTCGGCGATGGACTCGGCGCTAACCCCCGGGCGTATGGCACCAATCGCGGCCTGTTGGGCATCGATCGCCGCTTGTTGAACATCGGCCGCCGCGTCCGACACCTGCTTGATGAAAAACATGCGGTCAAAGCCCAGTTTGTATAATTTGAACTGCGCCATGTTACAAAAGCAAAAATAAACCGGATCGCCTTTTTGCAGGGACTTCACGCTCGCACGACGGTGAACCATCGAGGTGTCGCGGCCAGATTGCATGATCTGTAAATTGTAGATCATCGGTGAAATGAAAGCTTCCCAGCCCTTTGCTGTGAGGAAACCCGCTGCCTTACGGGTTCCCGCATTGATCACCGCAAGCGCAGCCTCGTACTCTGGCGCACCCTCGGCCAGGGCATCTTCAGCGGCCTGCATCATCGCAGCGGCAATTTCACCGGCCTGGCGCATCACTTCAATTTCTTCGGGTGACTTGATCATACGCATCTCACCCAGAATCATTGATATATTATTGAGTTCAACTCCGGGCATCGTATCGTCAAACCAGTTACGCACGATGGGTGGTAGAGCTGCAGCTTCGACACCTATGCGGCCCGGATTATCACCAAGCGCGCGGGCCAGCACATTTTCCCAGCGGTTCTCACCCATATCTTCCCAGGTCATGATATTTTCGACCCAGGTCATCGCCGACACCATTTCACTTTCCATCAGTGGCGTGATAACAGTGGGTGCTTCATCAGGACGTATCAGCAGAAAAGTTGGCCGTCCAAATTCGACGGACAGATAGCCCCAGAAACCGGCCAGATAGCCAATTGAGCTTTCGTCGGTAATAATTGCAATATCGATACCCGCATCTTTGAGCCTCGATTGAAATTCAGCAGTACGTTGACGCGCCTGGTTAAGCATGGGTTTTATCTCGTTGGTTTTGATCAGTAAATGCTGTATACATTACAACGGCTTTAATCACAATCAAGATAAACTGGAATGGAGCTTGCGTGAAAGATTCTGGGCAGACAAAACTTGTTTCGGCACCCGATGCTATTGGCTTTGACCAGGGACGTCACCATCGTGCGAAGATCGGTTATGTATTGCTGGCAACCGAGCAAACGGTACAGGACGATGTGATGAAGCTCAGGCCTGATGGCGTCGGCATTCATTTTACGCGCGCCGCAATACCAGACTCGATTACCAATGAAACCCTCGCCGCGCAGGCGGATTTGCTCGCCGATTGCGCTGCAACCCTGCTGCCGGACGGCAGTCTCGATGTGGTTTGCTATGCCTGCACATCGGGCAGCCTGGTGATCGGCGAAAAACGCGTTTTTGAAGAATTGAATCGCGGCGCGCCAAATGCAAAGGCAACCTCGTTGATTACCGGTGTTATACGTGGGCTTCGTGCGGTAAATGCCCATAAACTGGTGGTAGCTACACCTTATCTTGATGAAGTGAATATACGCGAAGTCGAATATTTACAGCAGGCTGGATTTGAAGTCCTGTCTATCGCCGGACTCAATCTTGAAAAGGACAGCGATATGATACGTGTAACCCCGGACTATATAGCCGAATTCGCTTTGGCGCAGAATTGTGAAGACGCCGATGCTATATTTGTTTCCTGCGGTGCCCTGCGCACACTCGATGTAGTCCAGCGCATAGAAGACCAGGCGCGTAAGCCGGTAATTGCGAGCAACCAGGCAATGATTTGGGACACGCTTCGCCTCGCTGGTATCGATGATCAAATGGCAGGTTACGGTATCCTTTTATCAGACCATTAAACCGCGGATTTCAGCCGTTTGCAGGTGTTGAAGCTGTCGATGAGTCGAGGCATCCTGTTTCGAAAAGGCGGTTTGCAGTATTTGCAGGGCATCCCCGTGAGAAACCATTAAGATAGTCGCGTTAGAGTGTTTCGATTCATAGTCGTAGATCATGGCGCTAACCCGTTGCATCACCTGGTTTGGGCTTTCTACCCCCATGTCGGCATTGTCCGGATTGATTTCATCCCCGGCCCACACCAGCGCGTAAGCACTATCGGAAGTTAATTCCCAGTCGCCAAAATTACGTTCCCGCAGGCGTTCATCAAACTGTAAAGGCTGGACACAAGCAAGTATTTCATGGGCAATCTCGGCGGATTCCCGCGCCCGCCTGAAGTCGGAACTGACAATCAAAAGATCCGAGTCGAGTACGGAATCGCGCCGTACCGATTCCCGCACCTGCACCATCCCCTGCTCGCTTAAACCATAATCGTCGATGCCATTTTGAGGGTCGCTGACGATGACCTGCTGGAGGTTAGCCAGGCTTTGCCCATGACGCATGGCGAAATAGCGATTGGACAGGTGCTTAAGGGGTAACAGGTGATTCAAGGATATCTCGTTTGATTTAGCTACCAGCAAAATGACTGGCAAAAATAAGTTGGACTAGCGCCATATTGACCTGCTACCCGGATCACCGTTTCAGTAGACAAGGGTGTCAACTCGGCCTCGTGAATGCCTCCGCTGATTAGTAGCGAATCTATGCCAAAGTTCGCGGCGCCGGCAATATCGGTTTCAAATGCGTCTCCCACCATTAAAACTCTCGATTTTTCGATTCTCGACAGTACCTGCATTGCCAGTTCAAACAGCCCTGGCTGGGGTTTGCCATAGTATATGATGCGCCTGGCGCCCAGGGACTGGTACAGTTTCGCGATAGCGCCCGCTGAAATACCCATCTCTCCTGCGCGGATAGCGACCCGATCAGGATTGGCGCACAGCATCGGAAGCTGGTAATGATGCATTTGTTCCAATAGGGGTTTTAGCGCACTGGCATCACGAGGATTTCCGACTGGCGCCCCGGTATTCAGGACAAAATCGGCACTCTCCAGGCTATCTACCCATTTGACAGGCAAACCATCACATAGTGATTGACTGCGCCCTGGGCCAAGATAGTACCCAGAATTACCAGTTTCATATAAATTCGAAGCTGAATTTAGCCATTGCCATGTCAGTTCACCCG
Source organism: Gammaproteobacteria bacterium (assembly GCA_041821565.1). Lineage (GTDB taxonomy): Bacteria > Pseudomonadota > Gammaproteobacteria. The sequence continues at coordinate 26,631 of JBGUEB010000012.1, forward strand.
AAGACTGGACACTGTGGTACAACTCCGGGGTAATTCCTACTCGAAGCAGTTCGCGTTCAATCGCGTCATGTCGCCGCGCGGCATTTGACAACACAATCACAGGCTTTTTCTGCAGCGATAACCGTCGCAGGCACTCTCTTACTCCCGCGTAACAGGAGCGACCATCATGTAACACACCCCAGGCGTCCACCAACAGGGCATCATAGTTTTCTCCAATCGCTTCGAGCCCTGTCACCGACTCGATTGATTCTGTATCGATATGAATATCTACTTCCATTTTAAAATAGTCACTTCAAATATATTTATAGTAAACCACGCGGGTTTCCCGGCCCCGGGTGACAGTTGCATCAACGGGTTCTAACAGTAATAATGCCCGCTGGGAGTGAGAATCAGATTAAAAAATATCAATAATATAAACATTCCTCTACTTAAACCAACAATAAGGAAGACAAAAAATGAAAAAATACATTTCGTTATACACTAAGTTGATCGGGTTATTGCTGATCGTTGGCTTTTCGGCCAGTGCTATGGCAGCCGAAGACTGCAACCGCGGCACGCTGGACAAGCAGTACTGTGATCGCGATGGCAATTTAACCGCTGACCTACCGACCGATCCGGCGGATTGGGTCGACCCGGATGCACTGATTTTTGCCTATACACCAGTTGAGGATCCGGCTGTTTACAAATCCGTCTGGGCTGGTTTTATCGATCACATGTCGAAGGTCACGGGCAAGAAAGTCATCTTCTTCTCGGTTCAGTCCAATGCTGCTCAATTGGAGGCCATGCGCTCGGGCCGCCTGCATGTAGCAGGCTTCAACACGGGCTCTAACCCAATTGCAGTAAGCTGCGCCGGATTCGTTCCGTTTGCGATGATGGCATCATCCGATGGCTCGTTTGGCTACGAAATGGAAATCATTGTACCCATCGACAGCCCGATTATAACGCCTGCCGATATCAAGGGCCGTACACTGACTTTCACGTCTCCAACATCGAACTCCGGCAACAAGGCTCCTTCGGCATTATTAAAATCGGAATTTGGGCTGATTAAGGATGTCGATTTCAAAACCAATTTCTCGGGCAAACACGACAATTCAGTTCTCGGCATTGCCAATAATGACTACGAAGTTGCGCCTATCGCCAATTCGGTTATGCGCCGAATGGTTGATCGCGAGGTTGTCGAC
>JBGUEB010000013.1:0-26999 GCA_041821565.1 Gammaproteobacteria bacterium
CACCATGTCTACCGAGGTCACCGAACACGTCGGGCCGATCACGATATGGCGCAAGGAATTGCGGGAAGGCTCGGGTGGTGCAGGCGCGCAACGTGGCGGGCTCGGTCAGGTAATTGAAATCTCTGCCAATCCCGGGCACAGGATATATATTAATGCGATGTTTGACCGCTGTGATAATCCGGCGCGTGGCCGCGATGGTGGTCAATCTGGCTCAGCCGGCGGTGTTAGCCTCGACGATGAATCTGCGATGCGATCCAAGGGCAAGCAATGGATACCCGATGGCAGGCGCCTGGTCCTGAACCTGCCCGGCGGCGGGGGTTACGGAAACCCGCAGGGTCGTGATAAAGCCCTGGTCCGACAGGATATTGACCGCGGCTACATCAGCGCGCAACAGGCAAAACAGGACTACGGTTACGGGTCCGGGGGCTAGGCCACGCTTCCAAAAGACTTGTCTATGGTGCCCGGGGGTACTTCCAGGCCAGCCAGTTTGCAGCCCTGGGCTACCGGTCCGGTCGGAACAATTTTATGTAGGTATTTAATGCCGCCTTTTTGATGAAATTTTTCTTCCAGGGCATCTTTGACCTGGCGTAACCTGGGTTGTTCGACTTTGCCGTAATACTCCTGGAGTGCGCTTACTAACTCCCAGAGATCGTCATTCATGGTCATACCATCTGCGTTGGCAAGGGTTTCAGCAGTCTGCATAGACCAGCCGTGTGGGGCATTGGGAAATGAATCGGTAGATACGCTCACGGGGTTCTCCATATATTATTTTAGCTAAAACTATACCTACCGCGTGCAAAAATCAAATGGCACTGGCGTGAACATGCTCTAAATAGATATCGCGTAGTTTCCGAAACCAGGGTCCGGGAAGTCCGCCACTAATCTGCTGATCGTCAATCTGGACCACGGGAAGCACGTAACTCGATGCGCCACTGATAAAGGCCTCGTTCGCCTGCAGTGCGTCTTCGAGCCGGAACCTGGTTTCGACCAGGCGAATGCCGTGGGTGATGCACAGTGCTAGCAGGGCTTTGCGGGTAACACCGGAGAGGATGTCGTTATTCAGCGGCCGGGTCAAAAGCAGATCGTCTTTGACGATATAAAAACTGGCGGCGCTACATTCGGTGATGTAACCATCGCTATCGACCATCAGTGCCTCGTAAGCACCGGCATCGCTGGCTGCTTTCTTCGCCAGTACCTGTCCGAGCAGGTTAACCGACTTAATATCGCGGCGTGCCCAGCGAATATCGTCGACAGATTTCAAAATTATACCGGTTTCAGCGGTTTTATTTTCAGCTGACAATTTATCCTGGGTAAACATGAAGACTGTCGGTTTCAGTTCCCCCTGCCAGACGAAATCGCGATCGGCTTCGCCGCGGGTCACCTGCATGTAGATCAGGCCCTCATCGACATGGTTGAGCTCTACCAGTTTACGAAACGCGCTCAGAATTTGCTGCTTGTCAAGTGGCGCTGGAATCTGGAGTTCGCCAAGTGAGCGCACAGAGCGCTGCATGTGCGCTTCGAAGTCGATTAACTTGCCATCGAGTACTCCGGCAACTTCATAGATAGCGTCGCCAAACAATACCGCACGGTCGAAAATAGAAATTCTGGCCTCGTCTTCTGGCAGGTATTTCCCGTTTAAATAGACAGTTCTTTTCATTATCAGTTTTTGAGCCGGGGTGGTTTGTAATAGTTCGTCGATTATATACATGAGGGACCTGACTGGCAGCTTTATTGGCTTCGTCGCAGAACAAACACGAATGAGTCTGGCTGTTGCAAACCGTTCAGGCTATTATTCACGGGTGTTAAAATTGATCCTGGATTGAAATTAATGAGCCAATCGCAACAGCAGGAACTCGCGCGGCTGTTCCGCGGCTTTTTAGCCCAGGAATCAGTTGTCGATGCGCCGACCTCGCTCGCCGCCTACGAATGTGATGGGCTTAGCGCCTATCGACAAACGCCCTTGCTGGTACTCTTGCCCGAGACTATCGAACAGGTCCAACGCATAGTGAGCCTGTGCAATGACCGCGAAATCCCAATTGTCAGCCGGGGTGCCGGCACCAGCCTGTCAGGCGGTGCGCTGCCGCATCCCGAGGGCATAGTACTAAGCCTCGCGAAAATGAATCGTATCCATAAAATCGATGTTTTATCACGTAGCGCAATCGTTGATCCCGGCGTGCGAAACCTTGCAGTTTCAGAGGCGGCTGAACCCTTCGGACTCTACTACGCACCTGATCCATCCTCGCAGATTGCCTGTTCAATCGGTGGTAATGTCGCCGAAAATGCAGGGGGTGTACATTGCCTCAAATACGGACTTACTTTACATAATGTTATTGGGGTAAAACTGGTAACAGCGAATGGCGAACTACTCAATATCAACCAGCTATCGATGCAAACACAGGGTTATGACCTGCTTTCACTGGTGATTGGTTCCGAGGGTATGCTCGGTGTTGTCGTCGAGGTCACATTAAAATTATTACCCATCCCCGAATGTGCCCGTGTGGTCATGGCCGTGTTCGATAGTGTCGAAACGGCCGGTGACAGTGTCGCCAGTATCATCGCCGAAGGCATTATCCCGGCGGGTATCGAAATGATGGATAACCCGGCCATTCGAGCCGCCGAAGATTTCGTTCATGCGGGTTATCCGGTTGAAGCCGAAGCTATACTAATCTGCGAGCTCGACGGTACCGAGCAAGAAGTCGAGTCACAGATAGCACGCGTAGAAGGCGTATTGAAGGCGTCAGGAGCAAGCGAAACCCGACTCGCCAAAGACGAGGAAGAAAGACTGTTGTTCTGGTCGGGGCGTAAGGCCGCGTTTCCCGCGGTAGGGCGTTTGTCTCCGGATTATTACTGTATCGACGGCACTATCCCGAGGAAAACTCTGGGCAGGGTTTTGAGCGAAATCCGGCGCCTGTCCGAACAGTATGAATTGCGTGTTGCCAATGTTTTCCATGCCGGTGACGGCAACCTGCATCCGTTGATTCTGTACGATGCTAATAACCCCGGAGAACTGGAAAAAACTGAAGAACTTGGTAGTAAAATTCTGCAGTTCTGTATCGAACAGGGCGGAACCATAACCGGTGAACATGGTGTTGGCGTGGAAAAGCTGGGTGAGATGTGTATCCAGTTCAATGATCAGGAACGGAATCAATTTCACGCCATTCGTGAAGCATTTGATCCAAAATGTATCTTCAATCCAGGCAAGGCGATACCAACCCTGGCGCGTTGTGCTGAACACAATGCAATGCATGTCCATGATGGTAAGCTGCCTTTTCCAGAACTCGAGCGCTTTTAGCGTGCACCTCGAAATTAATATGAACCAGGCCCATGTCAAATCTTGTTCCTGACAATAACCTGGAGCTAAAGCTACAGGAACGCGTAACCCAGGCACTTGCCAATGGTACTGCGCTGGCGATCACGGGCGGCGGCAGTAAATCGTTTTACGGTCAGCCGGTCGAAGGTGAACCCCTCGAGCTCGGCTTGCACACTGGCATTATCGACTATGATCCTGCGGAACTGGTGATAACCCTGCGCGCCGGTTGTAAGCTCGCCGATGTCGAGGCGCTGCTGGCAGAAAACGGGCAAATGCTGGGTTTCGAGCCGCTGCTTCTGGGTGAAAACTCAACCATTGGCGGTGTGGTCGCGAGCGGTCTGGCAGGACCGCGGCGTGCCTGGTCCGGTGGCGTTCGTGAGTTTATTCTGGGTGCCAAAATACTCAGTGGGCGCGGAGAAATCATGAACTTCGGCGGCCGCGTCATCAAGAATGTCGCGGGCTTCGATGTGTCGCGTTTAATGGTTGGTGCACTCGGTACCCTGGGCGTAATCCTGGAGGTATCCCTGCGCCTGATTCCCTGTTTCGAAACCGAGCAGACGCTTGGCTTTGAACACAGCCGCTCGCAGGAACATACAGGCTGGATTAATGCCCTGAGTTCGAAGCCGATACCGCTGTCAGCTTCGCTGTGGTATGCGGGTCGTAGCACTATCCGCCTGTCCGGCAGCGAACAGGGTGTCGCCAGCGCTGCCCAACAACTTGGTGGTGAAGTAGAGCTAGATATCTGGCCAGGTTTACGCCGGCAAGAGCATGAGTTTTTCGCGGCAGAAGGCAGGATCCTGCGGTTATCTCTTCCTCAAACCTGCGAGCAATTCCTCTCCGAGGAAATCGAGATGATTGAATGGGGTGGTGCGTTACGCTGGATGCGCGGTGATGCCGATCTCCAGGCACTGCGGCAAGAAGTAGAAAAACTGAGTGGCAGCCTGTGCGTATATCGTGGTGCCGGCGCTGATACCAAAATATTCCAGCCGCTGATTAAGCCGCTGATGACATTGCATCGAAGCCTTAAATCCAGCTTTGATCCTGCCGGTATTTTAAATCCCGGCAGGATCTACCCCGATTTATAGGCATGCAAACCAATCTTGGCAAGGAGTTTAAGGCGAATCCGTCCGCACAGGTCGTTGAGCAGATATTACGTAAATGCGTGCACTGCGGATTCTGCAATGCAACCTGCCCCACCTATCAGTTGAGTGGTGATGAGCTAGATGGGCCGCGCGGGCGAATTTACCAGATGAAACAATTTTTCGAGGGTGCCGACGCCAACCTCGAAATACAGAAACACCTCGACCGTTGCCTGACCTGCCGTTCCTGCGAGACCACCTGTCCTTCAGGGGTGAAATACAGCCGCCTGTTAGAAGCGGGACGCGAAGCAATCGATGCGGCATTGCCCCGTTCTGTACTGGATCGATACAAGCGTGCCGGTATTACCTGGTTTCTGAATTCGGGCAATTTATTTAAATTCTCGGTTAAATCAGCACAGTTATTTTGCTGGTTGCTCCCCGGGGTGCTGAGTCGGTCGATTCCGGCGAAGCAGGTAGTGATCGCAAAACCACTGGGCAGGCATCAACGTCGAGTTCTCATGTTATCTGGTTGTGTGCAACCAGCCCTGACACCTAATACCAACGCCGCCGCGGCAAAGCTTCTGGACCGCTTCGGCATCGAGACTGTCGAAATATCTACAGCACATTGCTGCGGTGCGGTCGGATTGCATACGTCACAGGCCGAACAGGGCAGGCAGCAGGCGCGAAAACTGATCGATCTCTGGTGGCCAACTATCGAATCGGGAGTCGAGGCTATTATCGTCACCGCTACGGGTTGTGGGGTCACGATCAAGGACTACGGGGAGATGTTTGAAAACGAACCCGACTACGCACAGAAAGCCGAAACTATCAGCAATCTGGTGCGGGATCTTAGCGAGTTGTTGAAACTGGAATTCGAAATGCAGGGCATTCAACTGGACGGTACTCGACGTGTCGCATTTCACACACCCTGCAGCATGCAACATGGACTCGGCCTGAAGGGGGGAGTTGAGTCCCTGCTGGCGAGTGCGGGCTACCATTTATGCCGGGTCGCCGACTCCCATCTATGCTGTGGCTCAGCCGGAACCTACTCTTTGTTGCAACCCAAAATATCTTCACAGTTGCGTGCCAACAAACAGCTAGCCCTGGTGATTGATTCACCCGAGGTGATTGCCACCGCGAATATCGGTTGCCAAATGCATATCGGCAATGATTCGAGTGTTCCGGTTGTGCACTGGATCGAGCTGCTGAACGATGCACTCGAAGCTTCGCCGAATTAGTTAGCTTCAAGGGCACCTGGGACCTATTTTGGTACTGGTGTAGGTCGGCCTTCCTGGTCAAGTGCAACGAATTTAAACTTCGCCTCGGTGACCTTGATTTCATCACCTATCCGGTCCCGATGCGCCCATGCCTCGACATGGATATCGATCGATGTATTGCCGACCCTGATGACTTCGGTATAGACGCATAAAACATCGCCAATCTTAACCGGCTGGATAAAGCTCATGCTATCCAGAGCCACCGTCACGGTACGACAGCGCGCGCGTTCCGCTGCACAGATGCCGGCTGCAATATCCATTTGTGACAATACCCAGCCGCCGAAAATATCGCCGGAAGGATTTGAGTCCGCTGGCATTGCCAGGGTGCGAATGGTGAGGTTACCTCTGAGGGTGTCGCTCATTCAAGTGTCTCGTGTATATTCAAGGTATTTGGTTGTGTTTTCCCCCTCTCCCTCGAGGGAGAAGGAGTACATAACAAAAGGCTCATCGGGTAATCAGCCTCAGGACAGGATCGCACCGCCATCGACGTCGACGATGGTACCGGTGACGAACGCATTTTCGAGCAGGAAAATCGCCGCAGCCGCGACTTCTTCGGGCTTGCCGGCGCGCGGAATCAAGTGGTCTTTCGTGGTGTTAGTGAAATGATTCTCTCGTGCTTCGCCTTCCATGGTGAACATTGGCGTATCGATCAGGCCCGGGCAAACCGCGTTAATTCGCAGGGGTTTTATTTCGGCTGCAGCGAGTCGGATAAAACCTTCTACGGCGTTTCCGACGGTGCCGATGGCGAGTGCGCCGGGACGTGGCTTACGCGCCGGATAACCGCTTAACAATACGATGGCACCATCTTTGGCCATATGCGCGGCACCGAGCCGCACGGTATTCACGTAACCCCAGAGCTTGGCAAAAGAACCCTGAAATCCATCCAGATCCATTTCCAGGAATGGACCGATTGCACGCGCACCGCCGGTTGCGGCGTTAACCAGGAAATCGAAGCCCGAATGTTTCTCGAATAATAACTCGAGCGCCTTGCGATCCTGTACGTCGGCAATTTCGTTTTGCATGCCCTCGTTTTCATCGGACAGGGCGCCGCGGCGGCTAACCGTTACCACCTCGGCGCCGGCCGCTTTTAGTAGTTTGGCTATTTCCAGTCCAATACCGGAAGTGCCGCCGAATACGATTGCTTTTTTGCCCTTGAAGTCCGCCACGTTTTTGCCCTGAAGTTGAGTTGTATGTTTATTGTATGGCAAAGCAATGCTGGACGCGAAATAGCTTTGCCAATTACCCTGGTTTCTGTTGTTTGATCCAATCGCCAGGCTGGCGAGAAAACCCTATAGTGAGAATAAACCTGTCCGACTGTGGATAGAAGTGAGTCGCAATCAGAGCGGAGGCCTCGAATTTACCGTCAAATTATGCCGGCCTCGAGACTGGCGGCCATCAACATGCCCAGTTCTTCACACTGAGTTTCAAACTCGGGCTTGTATTCACCGTGTAGAATAATTGGCTCCTGTACGGCTTTCCAGCTTAGCCCCGTGGTAATTTTTCCGACCGCAATCCGGGTGCCGGTACCGTCAAGACCAGCACGAATGTATAACGCAAAGGGCATGGCCCCGGTTTGTTCAATGCAGGGATAATAAATTCTATCGAAGAAATCCTTTAAGGCGCCACTCATGTATCCGAAGTTTTCGGTGGTACCGAGAATAATTGCATCGGCCCATAGAACATCGTCGGAGGTAGCCTGCAGCGGTGGTATGTGTTTGGCCTCGACACCGTCGATGTCTTCATGGGTCGCCCCGCGTAAAGTAGCCTCTACCAGTTTTTGAGTATTGAGGGATGGATTGTGAGCGACGATAAGCAGGTGCTTTTTGACAGACATGCAGATGATGATAATCGTAGACTAAATACTTGGGTAGTAATATTCAGCTTTGTTTACGCCTGTGCTGTCAATTGATACAGGACTGGTTCAGCTCCCTTAGGGGTTTGTTTACCGGATACATGCTTAAGCCAAGCCGAATCACACTACATTGCGATTCATGGTCATTTAAGTGGGTGAATGCATAGATTAAATCTTCGAATAATTTTAGCGTCGGCCGTATCGCGAGGCGATCACTCGACCACTGCACATACTGCATGATTTGTTCTGTATCATTCGCAGCTACAGCGTTATAAAGCGAAACCCGCATCGCTATTTCTTCTGCCTTGTAACCAAAGTAATGATTGCTGAGTGCGATTTCCAGGTAGGAAGGATTATCAGCCTGTTGATGTACATAATTCCACATATCTGCCTGGGCGCGGCTGGTGTGCTGAAGAAAGTAAAGCGATCCAATAAATACGATTAGGCTAAAGGCCTGAATTAATTTATTGCCTGCAGCACTAATCGAGAGGTTTTTGCTAAAAACCTGGTGACGCATGACCACGAATATTAAGAATAACCACAGGAACCAGTGCACCGAAGATATATAAAATGGTAACTCTACCTGGGTATGTAAGGTGATAGGCAACAGTATGGCTATGTAACCTGCGGCTCGACGTGGCCCGCATCGAATCAGACCCAGCACCACGGCAACAATAGCTGCCAGTATACCGAGAACGATCACCACCCCGCCTTCAATAAGCCAGTACACGAGTTCGTTGTGCGGGTGGGTTATGTAGGGTGGCAATACTGCATCGGGGTGTCTGGTAAAATAATCGCCGGTTTGTAAATTCCAGACCCGCAGATAATTACCAATGCCGTGACCGAGTAAGGGTTTTTGTGCGATTAGTTCAAACGCAATGCTATACATGTTAATTCGGGCATCACGACTGACACCCTGGGCAATGTTCATTGTTTTTGCAAGCGAACGTTCCAACCCGTTTTTGCCAGCAATAGTACCGCTCGTAATGGCGATGATCGCGCACAACACCAGTACTTTATTGTTCAGCAATTGCTTGCCTCGAAAAATGAATAACAGGAGTAGTGAGATAACAAGCGACAACAGGCCAACGCGAGAACCAGAGTAAACAATTACAAACGAGCTTAAGGCTATCGAAAGTATCACCAGGCTCGAAATGACTGGATTGAAACTTTTCGCGATGGGCCTGCTCAGCAGGTAGATTGAAATTGCGATGCCGGTGGCTAAAAATGATACCTGGACATTGATTTGCTGAAATATTCCGCGAGGTACATCATCGCCTTTTGTTGCAAACCAGCCACTGAAAATATCAGGATTAAAAACTTGTAAGATGCCAATGCTGGAGTGAACCAGCGTCGATAATGCGATTGCCAGTAATATCCATTCGACCTGGTATGGCCGCAGCTTAAACTGGAACAGTGCGAAAAAGTAAAAAAGGCCGCCTAGTATGAACAATTCTCGAAAAAAGAAAGGTACGGATTGCGAGGTTCCGGTAACCAGGTTATTGAGAATTATGACTACCGGGACGGCGACAAAAAACAGATACTTTTGCGGCAATCGGATCACTTGCCTTGCGGTAATGAGATAGATAGCAAAGCATGTTATTGAAATAGCCACTGCCCAGGTGGAAATATTAAATGTGAGTTCCAGGCCCCTGCCGCCCATGTTTGGCTGATAGTAAAGTGGGGCTAGCAAAAACAGAAAAAGCACAAATCCGGTCAGCAGCAAAAAATCGAAATTTTTGTAACCTGTTCTATTCATATTTTGGTTAGCGGGGTCCGAAATTCCATCTTCGATCTGTGGCACATATGAGAATCTATCAGCGATCTTTGCCAACTTTAAAAGGTCCCTAAAATGAAGTACTTCCAGAAGTATAGACCATCCCTCTCAAAGGCTAATTTTTCTTGGCGGGCTAACCGCGTCTTCGCTTTCGCCCCGTCGATCGAGACTGAATTTTATGTTCGCCGCGAGCCTGCGCTTTGGCTCCCTCGGAAACTGTACCGAGCACCCTGTGTATGTCGTCGAGGGTCGGCGGATTCGAGATGGGAGTGCTATCCAGTGCATGTCGCATTGCGCGTACATGTTCGGCTGAGGTACCGCAGCAACCGCCGATGATACGCGCACCGGCGTCGCGTACCATGACAGCATAGTTGGCCATGATTTCGGGGGTGCCAGTGTAGACAATCTTCGCATCGACGAATTCGGGAATTCCGCAGTTGGCCTTGGCGATAATCACGGGGTCCCTGCCATCAATTGCGATTGACTTCATGTTAAGTACAGCAGCAACAACTTCCGAGGCCCCAACACCACAGTTGGTACCGCAGGCATGTACCTGTGGTCTGGTATTTCGTTCCAGTGCCATCAGGTCGGAGGCACCGACACCCATCATGGTGCGGCCATTGGTATCAAAACTCATCGTGAATACGATAGGCAAGTCTGCCTCTCCGGCACCTTTGATTGCGCACTCTACTTCTTCGCTCGAAGACATGGTTTCGATCCATATCACGTCTACGCCGCCCGCTTTTAGTGCCAGGGCCTGCTCGGTAAAGGCTGCGACCGCGTCTTCAGCTTCGAGGTCACCCAGTGGTGCCAGAATTTCACCGGTAGGTCCGATCGAACCTGCGGCGATGATTTCCCGATCCGATTTGGCTATTTCTGCTTTCAGGATTTTGGTGGCGGCTATGTTCAATTCGCTAACCCTGTCCTGTGCATTATGTAACTTCAGACGGTAGCGTGTGCCACCGAAGGTATTGGTTAAAACAATGTCAGAACCAGCATCGATGAAATCGCGGTAAAGCTGTGCGATTTTTTGCGGCTGGTCAATATTCCAGAGCTCCGGCGCATCACCACTTTGTAAACCCATGGCGAACAAATTAGTGCCGACTGCACCGTCTGCGAGCAGGGTATGTTTTTCATCAAGTAGTTTTTCGAATAGGTTGTTCACATTAATCTTTGTTGTGTGGGATTTATTATGGGCTTCAAAATTGGGAAAACTGGCTTTGCTTTTTGCTAGTCATGATTCCCCGGTTCCGACAGACTCCCGGGGAATCAAATTAATGATTTCGCTCGACCGCATAATCGGCCAAATACATCAGCGCCTGTTTGTAATGGCCTGGTGCTAATGAACTAATCGCAGACTTGGCCAGCCCGGCTTCGATCCGTGCTTTTTGGTTGGTATAGGCTAAAGCTCCAGTATCTTTGATAATCTCGGTAATCGCCACAATATGCTCTAATCCACCCTCCATGATAGCACTGCGAATCAGGGTCTTTTGCTTGTCATTACCCTGTTGCATTGCATGGATCAGGGGTAGTGTCGGTTTTCCTTCGGCCAGATCGTCACCGACATTTTTACCCAGTTCTTCGCTGCTAGAGCTGTAGTCGAGTTCATCGTCGATGAGTTGAAATGCAGTACCCAGGTGCTTGCCGTATTCCCTCAGTCCCTGTTCGACAGGTCCATCGGCATTGCCGAGTATTGCTCCAATTTGCGTCGCGGCCTCGAACAGGCAGGCGGTTTTGCCGTAAATGACTTCCAGGTATTTTTCTTCAGAGGTATCCGGATCATTGATGTTAAGCAGTTGCAATACCTCGCCCTGGGCTATGGTGTTGGTGGCATTCGCAAGTAAATCCATGATGCGCATGGACTGTGCTTTAACCATCATTTGAAAGGCGCGGGAGTAAAGGTAATCGCCGACCAGAACCGCTGCTTCATTGCCCCAGATAGTACTCGCCGTTTTCTGGCCCCGGCGCATTTCGGAATCGTCGACGACGTCGTCGTGCAGCAGGGTCGCGGTGTGAATAAACTCTACTACGGCCGCCAACAGGGCATCGTTTTCACCTTCGTATGCGCAGGCCCTGGCCGATAACAAAACCAGGATAGGGCGCAGGCGCTTGCCGCCGCTGAGTATGATGTGCTGGCTCAACTGGTTGATCAGCACTATACGCGACGCCAGGTGATCGGTAATCACCTGGTTAACCCGTTGCATATCGCGGTCGGTCAGGGCCTTGAGATCATCCAGGCTAAAAGAGCTGCTGGTAGACAATAATGCTTCCGTCATGGCTTTGGATAGGAAAGCTTTCCACTATTCAGATTTGAGGTAGTGTATAGCAAAAGCTTCGCTTTATAGAACCCGGGATGAAGATTTTTTTTGGAACAATACCAGTTTCAGGCCGAGTTCTGCGATTGATAGTAGTTTATCAATATTTCGGCAACTTCGGGGCGTGAGAATTCTTTCGGCGGGGCAATGCCTTCGCTCAGCATTTCACGTACCCGCGTACCAGAAAGCAGTACAAAATCTTCCCTGGTATGGTCTGGTGCCTCGTTCATCATTACAACCCGGTTCAGTTTGTTTGACCAGGCGGTATGATCGGCGCGGAATATTTCAATCTGCAACGCGTCTTTCGGTACTTCATTATCAAATATAGTCTGTGCGTCGAAGGCGCCATAATAATCTCCAACACCGGCATGATCACGACCAATAATAAAATGGGTTGCCCCCATATTCTGGCGAAAATAGGCATGTAGTACCGCTTCCCGCGGTCCAGCGTACAGCATGTCAAATCCGTATCCGGTGACCATCGCACTGTTTTCTGGAAAGTATAGTTTGACCATGGTGCGAATTGCATCGTCGCGCACATCGGCAGGGATATCACCGGGTTTTAACTTACCCAGCAACATGTGGATCACGAGGCCATCGCAGTTAAGTCGTTCCATTGCCATGTGGCAGAGTTCTTCGTGTGCGAGGTGCATCGGGTTACGCGTTTGAAACGCGACAATACGCTTCCAGCCGCGTTTTTCGATTTCGTCCCGTATTTCAACCGCAGTTTTGAAAGTATTCGCGAATTCGGTAGCGAAATAGCTGAAGCTCAGTACCTGTATATCGCCGCTGATCGCGATTCGGCCCTGTGCATTGAAAGCGGCAACTCCGGGATGTTCGGGGTCGGTGGTGGCGTAGACTTTCCCGGTCATGAAGGCCATGTCCGCATCGCTTACTGTTTCAATCTTGTCGACCTGCTGAATCGCTATTATCGGATTACCGTCGACATTCGGATCACGCAGGGCTATTTTAGTGGCGCTGCCGATGGCATCGCTAGATTCAACCAGGTTTAATACTGGTACCGGGAAGAATTGCCCGGAAACGGTTTCCATGTTTTCGGCAACACCGAGTGCATCGGCCAGGTTCATGTAGCCGGTGAGTGGATTAAAATAGCCGCCGGCCATCATCACCGCGTTAGCGGCCGTCGCTGAACTAACCAGTATCGATGGCAGGCTTTCGGCTTCTTCGAGTAAAGCAATGCGCTCGGCATCGTCGTAAACGTAGAGGGGATTTAATTTATCTGAGCCAATCGGACTGATCATGGTAACTCTCATACTTAATTGCTTTAACAGGGCGATGGACTCTAGCTGTTGCTAATGTCGATTGCAATTGCATCTACCTATATGAATATAGAGCCTACTTATCAGGTGGGATGGTCAACTACACTTCAACAGGGTCGAGCTGAGCAGATTCAGGCTTTGCATAATCCCGGGTATGGCTCCGGCAGCGTCGGTGCCTGGCGTAATATTGTAGATTGGCAGGTTAAACTGCTGTGCAATTGATCGTGAAAGTTTAGAGGGGGAGGGTTCGTTAACCAGGAGACAAAATGCGGGTAATTGATTCAGTTTGTCTTCGATAAGCCTTAATTCACGGATACCGGGTGGTTGTTCGTCGGCGTCGTGCAATGCCGCGATTGCCTGTATGCCCATATCCTCCTCAAAGTGGCTGAGGAAATCATGATCGAGCAGGTATCGCGGTTTCGCGTCAGCGAGCTGTCTGCGCGTAGTCACATCCCAATTTTCGATCAATTGAGACAGTTGTTTCCCATTTTGCCGGTAATTAGAGGCATGTTGGGGGTCAATTAGCCCCAGGGTTGATTGAATATGGTCGACTATTTGCAGCAAAAGTCCTGGTGCATACCAGACGTGACCATCTTCCCCTTCCAGCCCGAGCACTCGCAGTAACTCGAGGCCTCCAGTGTGCTTCGGCAACATATCGGGCAGTTTCTGAAATCCACTTTCAAAATAACGGTCTATCCAGATGACCAGGTCAGCATTTTCAAGCTGGCGTAGGTGTGAGGGTTTAAAAGCAAAATGATGGGTGGATGCCTTACTGCTAATTAAAAGTCGGGGTTTGCCGACACCCTGCATAATACTGCTGGTAATCTGAAACAAGGGCTGGATCGATGTCAGTACCTGGGGACTGGCTGTCACCGAAAAGGGCATCAGGCAAAGCAGGCAAAAGAGTAAACGCATGAGTTTTGCTATCGATAAAGTTACGTTATAATATAACATTATGGCTAGAAGCAATAGTAGATACAGCCTCGCCTTTGAACGGCACGATCATCGTCATTGTCAGCATCAATTGTTGTCAGAGGCGAAAGCCCTGTGCGCGAAACGGAAAACTCGATTAACCCGCCGACGCCTGCAGGTACTTGAAATTTTACTGCGCTCGCATCAACCGATGCGCGCCTACGAAATACTGGCCTGCCTCAATGCGGCCGAAAGCAAAGCGATGATTGCACCGCCGATTGTCTACCGCGCCCTCGAATTCCTGCTCGATGAAGGTCTCGCCCATCGTATCGAATCCAGGAACGCGTTTATTTCCTGTGCCCATCCCGGCCACCATTGTGCCGCCCAGTTTTTGATATGCAGCGGTTGTGAGAAGGTCGCGGAGGTCGAAAATAGTGATTCTGCGGTAATATCCGAAGCAGCCAGGCTTGGTTTTAGTGTCGATCACGCGGTTGTCGAAATCAGTGGCCACTGTGCGGAATGTCGAAAACATGGAAGCTGAGCTTTTACTCAGTGCCAGGAATATCAGTTATTCGAGGTCGCGGAAGCTCATACTCGACCGTGTCAGTTTTGATCTTTACCGGGGCCAGATTACTACTATCATTGGCCCAAATGGGGCGGGTAAATCGACTCTCACCAGTATCGTGAATGGCCTGATCGATAACTATAGTGGTGAACTCGAACGCCGACCAGACCTCAGGATCGGATATCTGCCGCAAAAAGTCTATGTTAATACACTGATGCCATTGAGCGTCGAGCGCATGCTGCGGTTAACGCGTTCCGTCGCCGATAGTGAAGTCGACGCCGCCCTGGTGCAGGCCGAAGTGGCCAATCTGAAAAATCGGCAGGTACAGTCGTTGTCCGAGGGAGAGCTCAAGCGCGTGTTACTCGCGCGCACGACCCTGGGGAAACCGGATTTAATCGTGCTGGACGAGCCAACCGCCGGCGTTGATGTCACCGGTGAAATAAAGATGTATGAGTTGATCAGCGAATTTAGAACGCAACTGAATTGTGCGATCTTGCTGGTGTCGCATGATTTGCACCTGGTCATGTCAAAAACGGACCAGGTATTGTGCCTCAATCAACATCTGTGCTGTTCAGGCTTGCCGGAATCGGTGAGCCAGCACCCCGAGTATCTGGCACTCTTCGGCCAGCAGGCCGCGGATTCTATCGCGGTCTATACCCATCATCACGACCATGTACACGATGTATCAGGGCAGCATCAGGATCATCATCATGACTGAACTGCTGGATGATTTTCTGGTTCGTAGCATCATTGCCGGCCTGCTGATGGTTAGTATTGCAGCACCTATGGGTTGCCTGATGGTGTGGCAACGACTCGCATTTCTCAGCGATACGCTGGGCCATGCCGCGGTGATGGGGGTCGGTCTCGGTCTGTTGTTACAGCTTCCAGCGATGTTTGGCGTATTGGCCGTGGTGATATTAATCGTCGTATCCCTGAGTCAGGTTACGAGCTTCAATACCGCTTTGTCGGAAACCACGCTGGCGATAATTTCACATACCGGGCTCGCCGCCGGCCTGATTCTGCTGGGTGTGCTACCAGCCAATACGGTGAGCCTGGAAGCGATTTTGTTTGGTGACCTGCTCGCGGTGACATTAAGCGATCTGGGCATGATCCTGGTCACCACCATAGTGCTGGCGGGTTTATTGATAAAACACTGGCGTTCATTTGTTGCGGTATCGGTAAGCCGGGAAATAGCACAGGCCGAAGGCATTGAGGTCCGCAAGGTACAGTTAATCATGTACATGATGATCGCCCTGCTAGTCGCGGTAATGATGAAAGTCATGGGTGTATTGCTAATCGCGGCAATGCTCGTAATTCCAACCAGTAGCGCCCGGGTATTGAGCAGCAGCCCGGAACGCATGGTAATCTTCAGCGCCTTATTCGGTTTCGCTGCACTCGCTGGAGGAATTCTAAGTTCCTTTCATTTCGACTGGCAGACCGGGCCGGCGATTGTATTGTCGGCAACGACCTTGTTACTGGTGACTCTGGTGGTCGTGCGGCGGGTGGGGGCGTAGTTGTGGGTCAGGTCAACGATCAAGCCTGATAAATCGGCACCTCGCCCAGCAGCCAGTCGACTGCTTCGGGGTTTTCGGCTGCTATGCGTCTGCGCGTCTGGTAGTTGAGCTGTGGTACGGATCCGAGCAAATCCAGGTAGGTTTCGGCCTTCAGTTTTATCAGGCCGCAGCTCGTTTCAGCTACCAGCCCGACCGGATTGCTATAGGTATAAGGTCGCCAGCCATACTCCGCGCCAACAACTGCTCTTTCCTTGCTGCCGTCGCCATTGGTGACCCTGCCTTCACCTTCGACGAATATGTAAAGATGGGAGTTATCCAGTAATAGTTTTTCACCGCTCTCGACTACCTGCCCATCGGCGATACGCGATATTTTATCTGTAATAGACGACGACATCGCTGCATACTGTGGTAGCTGGTTGACCACAGGGCGTAGTGTCCAGCGGCTTTCCAGTTTCTCCTGCAAGCCGCTGTACTGAATAAAATTCTGGAATGTTTCTTCGCCAAATACACAGACTGTTACAGGCGTGCGGGCCACGACACTGGCATTTCTGATGCCAGAACCAGTTAATATCGCCATTTCACCAATTACGTCACCGGCCTGTAAAGTAGCCATAGAGTGTCGTTTTTCACCATCGTAGTTAATCACCTCACAGTAACCCGTGAGTAGCAGGTAGACGGCGCCATGTGTGCTGGAGTTTTGCGCGATAATCACGTCTTCGGTGTTGTAGCGGTAGATTTCCTGCTCGGCGAGCAAATTTCGCATCCAGCGGTTAGGGAAAGGCTCGCCCAGCCACAGGGTCAGGTAATGATTGATCTGTGACGTATAAATACTGCTATCGCCTTCCCATAGGGTATAGCGTTTGCCCGAGCTGGCGAGCGAGAAAGTGGTATTCAACTCTTCTGGTAACTTGTCGACGTGTACGAATACCACGCGCTCCGCTTTGGACTCGAGCGAGTCGGCAGGGTCGCCGTGAATAGCGCCGGCACCACCGTCAGCGATTAACATGTGAAAATTATGTGTGTATAAATAATCCAGCTTGGATACTGTTGATGGTCGCACCACACCGGCTTTTTCCATCTCACGTACCGCGGTCATATTCTGGTTATCTCCGACGATACAAACGTCACGATAATGTCCCTGGTGTACTGCCGAAAAAGTTGCACCGATGGTAGGGATGCTGTGTACCGTATTGTGAATCTTGATATTCAGGCCATAGTAGTTAATAGACTCGCCGGGAGTTACTTTGATCAGATGAAAATGTTCTTCGATCACTGATTTCGACCAGCCGAGATTACAACTAAGCTTATCCATAGCCATCTGAAAAATTTCGACGGTAGAAATAACATCAACCTTGTGGGGCATTTCCATGAGCGGAAACATCGAACAATGATCGTCATGCAAGTGGGTCAGAAATATACAGGATATCTGGTTTTTGGAGATCCCACGGGCATACAAATGCGCATCCAGAAACGGAATCGAATCGATCAGCATATAATCGCCGTTGTAGCACAGGGCCAGTCCAGTACAGGGTTCGTCAATCGCAAACCCGGAAGCACCACCGAGGACTTCAATGCCCATCTTGGTCAATCCACTGGGTACGTAATCCATCGGCACCGGGTAAGGTGGTTCGATATTTTGGTCAACACTGAGATCGACCTCGACATCACCGCCCTGACCGCGAACCAGGTATTGATCCAGGCCCTTATGTTCTATTGAAAATCCACCGGCAACGGCAAGATTTTTTTTAAAAGGAATCGGGTTGAAAAAATCTTCGACAGGAATGACCTCACCCTTGTTATCCTTGAGCGCAAGGTAATTTGATACGGCGAGCCACTCTTCTTTTAGTTCGTCGTTTGTTTGCCACAAATCAAGTTCTTCGCGAGTCGGGCCCATCAACGTAAAGCGCAATAATCGTAGCGCCTGGCTGATGTTTTCCGCATCACCGACCAGGTTGATTTTACGATTTTCGGCTAGTCCCTTTGCAATAAACACGAAAAAGTAGAATGGAAACTCAAGATTGTTCAGTAACGAGCCATGCTTTTCCCGCACATCGGTCAGCACCAGGGTGTCAAAATTGGAGATGCCTTCTCGCAGCAGGCCTTTCAGAACCTCTGGTGGTTGCGCGAACAAAATGACTTCAGCCCCGTCTTTGACGATTCTACTACCGGGTGCAGGGGTGAGAATTTCAGGTTTTGCCATTTATTGCGGGAACTCGAAACAGCTCCAATCAGAGTTTACTTTGATGAAAGTGTAGGTGTACATGGGTAGAATTGTTAGATAATTTGAATCGAGAGTCGACTAACCATCATCGCAGTACCGGTATAGACGTTCATAATAAGGTCTGGCCTGATCGGCAATACGCGCATCCCGGTGCCCCAGCGACAGTGGTTTTTCCTGGTAGGCCGCGAAACCGGTTGAGTTCCAGACCGACTCGTACCAGTATTTAGCCCAGACTCCATCGGAGTCCCGACGTCCTTTTGGCCAGTTCAGCATGCTGGTTTCAAACTCAAGGCCCAGCCGACTACAGAGACGACGCAAACCAGCCTCAGGATTAAGCAGAAACTCTCTGCTATCGATTACCAGTGGAATCTCACCAGTTGTTTCAGTTACATAGTCGAATAGCTCGGCCTGTTGCACAAAACCAATATCATCCAGAGTCAGGTCCTCGCGCACGGCCCCATAAGAAGCAACTACCCGTTCCGGTTCACGAATCAAAAAACAATGCTTGAGAGAAGACATCCATTCCCGCTTGACCCCGGGCAACAGGTGTAGCGTCATGTGCTTCTGATAAAAAACGGTTTTTTGTCGCGGTATTGCGCCCGCGCAGCGGGCTGTAATTTCCTCCCAGTCGGTTCCCTGGTCGGCAATAATCTCGGCAGCACCGGGATGCGGTATTCCGCTCTCGGACAGGTAATAGCCGTAAAGGGGCTCATCCCAGACCACGCAATCGCTGCGATTTTCAAATGCGCGCATCATCGCCGTGGAAATATTACGTGGCCCCGACCACATGGCGATACGTATGGGATTCACTGGCTGCACTCTTTTTCGAGCAGGTCCAGGTAAAGCTGTTGCAGGGACTCGACCATTGGGCCACGCTCACCATCACCCATGATACGCCCGTCAATTTCACTCACCGGCGCGAGCCCGGCAAATGTTCCCGTAACAAAGGCCTCGTCCGCGCGATAGACATCGGTGAGACTGAAATTCTTTTGATACAGCGGAATATTGTTATCTTCGCAGAGCCGTATCACCACCCCACGCGTAATGCCGTCGAGGCAGTAATCACCGCTTGAAGTCCAGACCTCGCCCTTTTTAACAATGAAAAAATGGGTCGAATTGCAGGTGGCGACAAATCCATGCGGATCCAGCATTAGCGCCTCGTCGGCACCAGCCTTTGTCGCCTGAATACAGGCCGTGATGCAATTGAGCTTCGAGTGGCTGTTGAGTTTTGGATCCTGAACATCCGGGTAGCCCCGCCGCACGTGTACTGTAAAAAGTCGGATTCCCCGGCTTGCAGTTTCTGGGAGTGCATTTTTATACTCGGGGATAATCACGATAGTCGGCGGGGTAATGGTTATACGCGGGTCCTGGTAAGGTGTTGCCTTAATACCGCGCGATACCATCAAGCGAATATGTACGCCATCTCGCATGGCATTCGCCTCGAGCACATTATAGAGTCGCTTGCTCAATTGCCCGGCCGAAACCTCCATTTCCATATCGAGCGCTTTTGCACCGCCGTAGAGGCGATCGAGGTGTTGATCGAGAAATGCAATTTTACCGGCATGAACGCGCAAACCCTCCCACACGCCGTCGCCAAGAACAAAGCCGCTGTCAAACACTGAAACTTTTGCCTCGTTGCGTGCGAACAACTCGCCATTGATATCGATTAATATAGATGCGTTGCGCGGATCGTCTTTGTATTCATGAGTGCCTTTCATAAACTGCTATTCCGGGTTGTCTGTGCAGCCGAGAATAAATTCGGTTCCCATGCTGCTAATGGTTAAAAAATGTTTGCCATCAACCGTACTTTCCTCGGCCAGGTTGAGCAGGTCGTAAAAAGCGTTACGCCCGATCAATGCTTCAAGCTGGTCGCGAACCAGAATATAAGGTCTGGGTTCGTGATTGAGAGGGTCAAGTTCGACTCTTATCGGGTGCCGATTATCTGCCACCACGCGCTCATCGAGGTTAGTCGTGAAAATTAATGCCTGCCGATCATTGTCGATGACGTGTTCGACCATGGTCGCGACAAAGGGTGCGTCGTCTACCTCTATGGATAACTTCTCAACCGGTGTCACCAGGTAGTAACCACTCTCCTCTTTGCGTAACACGCTGGCAAACAGTTTTACCAGGGCAGGGCGCTGAAATACTCGTCCCTCGTGATACCAGTTACCATCGACCGCTATGCGAATATCGATTGAGTCCTCCTGCTCGGGTTGCCAGTTTTTAAGTTTCTGGCTGGCAGACCCGGCCTGCTTTATTTCATTCAGTAACTGGTCCAGGTCTGGCATATTTTAAGTTCTGTCTCGGACATCGCCTTATGATGTTTTGTGTAACTGCCCGCCGTCAAGACAATATTTGTTGATATTAACCACTGAATCTACTCCTGCCAGTGTCGAAAACAGTGCACAAATTGTCGATTTGGATGGTATAAAAAACTGGCAAAGACACTATGCTTTGCTGTTCTCGATCGTACTGAGCCGGGAAAAGAGGTTTGCAGGACAGGCGATTACACTTCCCAAAGTGATAGACTGGGGATAATATTTAACGCGCATGCCAGAATTGCCAGCAACAACAAAGTTGTTTGGTACCAGTGACTGGTGCCGGGCACAACCCTAGAGAGAGTCTATGTCGATAGCAGAGAAACCCCCGCAAGCGGTTGATAACAAGCGCAAACGAAGGCGTGGTAAAACCAAGGGCAGAATTGTCGATATCAATGCGTTATTGCAGGTACAGGGCTTGCTCGGTAACGAATCACGCGCGAAAGACCTGTTGATTGAGCATTTGCACAAAATTCAGGATAAATTCGGTCATCTCTCGGCGCCGCACCTGGTAGCACTTGCCAGTGAAATGAAGCTGGCCCCTGCCGAGGTTTACGAGGTAGCGAGCTTTTACCATCATTTCGATGTCGTCAAGGAAAACGATAAGGCACCCCCCGCTCTGACCGTCCGTGTCTGCGAGTCGGTGAGCTGTGAAATGGCGGGCTCGGAAGAATTGATCAGTGCGCTCGAATCCTCACTCGGGGATGATGTTCGGGTACAACGCGTGCCCTGTGTCGGCCGCTGCGATATGGCTCCGGTTGCGGTGGTAGGGCAAAACACAATCGATCATGCGCAAGGTGAAACCGTAAAAGCCGCGGTTGATGCTGGAGAAATTACCCAGCCAATGCCGCATGACAACATTGATTATGCAGCTTACAAGGCCGATGGAGGCTATCAACTCTACGACAAATTGCTAGGCGCTAAGATCAGTGCCGATGAAATCATCGAAGTGCTAAATGGCACCGCATTACGAGGTCTCGGTGGCGCTGGTTTTCCGGTAGGCCGTAAGTGGGACATTCTGCGGGGGCAGGCGGCGCCACGTTTAATGGCAATCAATATAGACGAGGGCGAGCCCGGTACCTTTAAAGACCGCTTTTACATGCTCAGCGATCCACATCGGTTCCTCGAGGGCATGTTGATCGCAGCCAGCGTGATTGGCATCAACAGCTGCTTCATCTATGTACGCGACGAATATCCTTCAGTCAGCGCGATATTGAAACTGGCCATCGAAAGCCTGCAAAATAATTCGGGTTACGATTTACCACAAATCGAACTGCGGCGCGGCGCCGGTGCCTATATCTGCGGCGAAGAATCGGCAATGATCGAATCGATCGAAGGCAAGCGCGGTATGCCGCGACTTCGCCCCCCTTATGTGGCGGAGGTCGGTTTATTCGGACGGCCGACACTGGAACACAACTGCGAAACCCTGTTCTGGATTCGCGATGTGGTCGAGAAGGGTTCCGAATGGTTCGATTCGCAGGGTCGCAACGGCCGTAAGGGGCTGCGTAGCTTTTCAGTCTCGGGTCGCGTCAACAAACCCGGTGTACACCTCGCCCCGGCAGGCATTACGATCAAAGAGCTGATCGATGAATACTGTGGCGGCATGCTCGAAGGCCACGAGTTCTATGGTTATTTTCCGGGCGGCGCATCGGGCGGCATTTTGCCTGCATCGCTCGGTGACATACCCCTCGATTTCGATACCTTGCAGCCTTACGACTGTTTCATTGGTTCTGCCGCCGTGATCGTGTTATCCGATGCGGATACGGCCAAACAGACTGCGCTCAATTCGTTGAAATTCTTTGCGCATGAGTCCTGTGGACAATGCACCCCCTGCCGTGTCGGAACCGAAAAGGCGGTTAGCATCATGCAGACCGGCAACTGGGACATCGAGCAACTCAATGATTTATCTAACGTGATGATCGATGCCTCGATCTGCGGCCTGGGCCAGGCGGCGCCGAATCCGATTTTGTCGGTGATCAAGTATTTCCCACAGGAACTGGGTCTGGAGGATAAGAAATGAGTGCCGATCCAGATACCATATTCGAAACTATAGAGTTCAGCCTGAATGGTAAAAACGTCGAAGCCCTGCACGGCGAGACCATTATCCAGGCAGCGAAACGAACCGGTACAGAAATACCTCACCTTTGTTATTCCGAAGGCTTGCGTTCCGACGGTAACTGCCGCGCCTGCATGGTCGAAATTGAAGGCGAGCGTGTACTGGCGCCGAGCTGTTGTCGCAATCCGTCTCCGGGCATGGTCGTGCATTCGGACAATGATCGCGCGCAAAAATCACAAAAGCTGGTGCTTGAGTTATTACTCTCCGATATGCCGGAAGCCTCCTATACGATCGACAATGAGCTGACACAATGGGCAAAAAAGCTCGGTGTTAGCGAACCGAGATTCAAACCGCGTCATCAACCAGCGGCCGACCTGTCGCACCCGGCAATTGCGGTTAATCTCGATGCCTGTATCCAGTGTACGCGTTGCCTGCGTGCCTGTCGTGAAATCCAGGTCAACGATGTCATCGGTCTCGCACAGCGTGGTCACCATGCAGAAATTGTTTTCGATCTTGGTGACCCGATGGGCGAAAGCTCCTGCGTGGCTTGTGGTGAATGTGTTGCCGCCTGTCCGACTGGTGCGCTCAGCAATGCTACCGGTGCTCATGTAATCGAGGCGGATCGAAAGGTTGACTCGGTCTGTCCTTACTGTGGCGTTGGCTGCCTGCTGACTTACCATGTCAAAGACGACAAGATTCTGCGTGTCGAAGGGCGCGACGGTCCGGCTAATTTCAGCCGACTCTGCGTCAAGGGTCGTTATGGATTTGATTATGTTAATCATCCCCAGCGACTGCTAAAACCGCTGATCCGAAAACAGGGTGTTGCCAAGGGGTTGAATGAATATTTTGATCCCAGCGATCCGTCAAAAATGTTTCGTGAGGCGAGCTGGGAAGAAGCGATGGCGCTGGCTATCGGTGGGTTGATACAGATCAAGGATGAACTTGGCGGTGCAGGCCTGGCCGGCTTCGGTTCCGCAAAAGGCAGTAATGAAGAAGCTTACCTGTTCCAGAAGTTAGTGCGAACCGGCTTTGGCACCAACAATGTCGACCATTGTACGCGCTTGTGCCATGCCTCCAGTGTTGCCGCCCTGCTAGAAGGGATTGGTTCGGGTGCGGTCTCGAACCAGGTCGAAGACGTAAAGGAAGCCGAAGTTTTCCTCGTAATTGGATCAAACCCAACGACCAATCATCCGGTCGCCGCGACCTTTATGAAGAACGCGATCAAGAATGGCAAGAAACTCATCCTGCTCGATCCGCGGCGTACCGATATCGCGCGTCATGCAACCCATTTCCTGCAATTCAATCCATCGACCGATGTTTCGTTATTGAATTCAATCCTGCACGTGATCATCGCCGAGGGTTTGACCGACGACAAGTTTATCGCCGAGCGCACCATTGATTTTGACGAATTGAAGGCGAATGTTGCCGACTTCAGTCCGGAAAAGATGGCGCCGGTAACCGGAATTGATGCCGAAAGCGTGCGCGAGGTCGCACGCCTGTTCGCTACCTCAAAGGGCTCCATGATCTTCTGGGGTATGGGCATATCGCAGCATATACATGGCACCGACAATTCACGCTGTTTGATCGCGCTTTCGATGATCACCGGACAGGTAGGTCGACCCGGCACCGGGCTCCATCCCCTGCGTGGACAAAACAATGTACAGGGGGCTTCCGATGCCGGCCTGATACCGATGATGTTCCCAGACTACCAGCGTGTTGATAACCCTGAAGCAAACGCTCGTTTCTCAGAGTACTGGAATGCCGAGCTCGATAACAAGGCGGGCTTAACCGTGGTCGAAATTATGCACTCGATTCTGGAAGGCAAAATTCGAGGGATGTATATCATGGGTGAGAATCCGGCGATGTCTGATCCCAATTTGAACCATGCCCGCGCGGCTCTGGCAGCACTCGATCACCTGGTCGTGCAGGATATGTTTCTTACAGAGACAACGGCTTTTGCCGATGTGGTTTTACCCGCCTCCGGTTGGGCTGAAAAAGACGGCACTGTGTCAAATACCGATCGACGCGTACAACTGGGTAAGGCGGCGGTACCGCTACCGGGTGAAGCCAGACAGGACCTGTGGATTATTCGCGATATCGGTAAGGGCCTCGGTCTCGACTGGAATTACACGCATGTATCCGAGGTTTATGATGAAATGCGCGGCGCAATGCCGAGCATTACCGGTATCACCTGGGACCGCCTGCTCGAAAACAGTTCGGTTACCTATCCCTGCGCAGATGCCGACGATCCAGGCCAGGGTGTTGTCTTCGTGAAAGATTTTCCGACCCCGAGTGGCAAGGCCAGGCTAGTGGCGGCGAAATCGATTCCGGCCGATGAGCAACCCGATGATGAATATCCGTTAATATTGATGACGGGTCGCCAGCTCGAACACTGGCACACGGGGTCGATGACACGCCGTACCGAGGTGCTCGATGCAATCGAACCGGTACCGGTGGTCTACGTCAACCGTGAAGACTTGCAGGCGATTGGTCTCGAAGCCGGCGGTGAAATTATCGCCAAATCAAGACGTGGTGAATTGCGCGCTTTCGCGCGTACCGATTCGGCACTGAAGAAAGGTGAAGTATTCATTCCCTTCTGTTATCACGAAGCAGCGGCGAACCTGCTAACCAACGAAGCGCTCGATCCATTCGGCAAAATCCCAGAATTCAAGTTCTGCGCAATCAAACTGCAGGTGGCTTAGTATAAGGTTCACACCCTCACACTAGCCCCTCGCCCCTCTGGGGCGGTGCGACGTCTCGCGAGGGTTAGGGTGAGGGGTACTACAAATAATTAATACTAACCTAACCGCCGGTAACCGGCGGAAAAAAGGCAACTTCATCGCCCTGTTTCAAGCTGGCCTGCCTGTTGGAAAGTTCCTGGTTGACCGCAACCAGGATCTTGTTTTCGATCGAGAATTCAGTGGTCCAGGGTTCGCCGCGCCCCACCAGGCTTTGAATCAGGTTTTCCACCGTGTTGATTTGCTCGTGGAATTCAACCTCCTCAGATTTCACCTTCAGGGCCTCGCTGAGTCTGGCAAAGTATTTAATGTTGATCATGAGCCCGCTCAAATATGGTCAAAGAGTTGAACATCGACTAATTCACCTTGTTTAACACCGTTATTTTCTGCGGGTAAAACGATAAAGCAGTTAGCCCGGCTCATGGAAGTCAAAATACCTGAACCCTGCATGCCGGTTTTTTCCACCTGCCAACCGTTGTTTGCATCAGTCGAGGCGATACCACGCAGGAATTCATGCCTGCCGGCTTTTTTGCGCAGGTCCTGCATGGCCCGGGCCTTGACCAGCGGCGCTTGCCAGGCCGGCGCCCCGCTTAGTTTTCTGATCGCGGCACGCACAAACAGGCTAAAAGTCACCATCACCGCAACCGGATTTCCGGGTAAACCCATAAAAATACTGTTACCGATGCTGCCATAGGTTAGCGGACGCCCCGGTTTGATCGCGATTTTCCAGAATTCGATTTCACCGATATCTTCCAGAACCGGCTTGATATAGTCAGCTTCGCCGACCGAAACCCCGCCGGTTGTAATGATCAGGTCTGCCGTTTGCGAGGCTTTCAGCAGTGCAGTTCTTATCGCATCCGGGTCGTCCTCGATGACCCCGAGATCGACTATGTCAACGGGTAACTGCGATAACATGCCGTGCAAGGTATAGCGATTACTGTCGTAGATTTCACCTTTCTGCAACGGCTTGTCGATAGATACCAGTTCATCCCCGGTGGAAAAGAAGGCGATGACGGGCTTGCGCAACACTTTTAAGGAGCCGATACCCAATGAAGCGAGAATACCGAGATCAGCCGGGTTAATTTTCGAACCATTTGCCAGCACGGTTTCGCCCTCGGTGATGTCTTCACCAGCGTAACGTACATTCTCACCGGCCCGATGCCCCGCGCCGATACGAATGGTTTTATTTTCCAGTTGATCGACCTGTTCCTGCATGATGACCGTATCGGTTCCTTCAGGAATTACAGCCCCGGTCATGATGCGCACGCATTCACCTTGCTGACAAAGGCCGTCGAATATTTTCCCCGCGTAGGCGGTGCCGATTTCAGTCAGTTCGGCAACACCGTCTTCGGGCAGGCTTTGTGCGGGCACCGCGAAACCATCCATCGCCGAGTTGGCATGGCCGGGTACGTTAATGGGTGAGATAACGCTTTCGCTACTGATACGGCCGAGGCAATCGCGGATCGGCAATTCCTCGCAATCCTGCAATGCCGAGATACTGTCTGTAATCTGGCTGAGCGCCTGGTCAACACTAATCGAGTCTACGTCCCAGGGATCAGCACAGCCAGGGGTGGTATTTACAATAGTTTTCATCGTCATTTATCAGTCAAATATGCGTTGCTTGTGATGCCGCCGAACCAGGCAGAAAATGGTAACTATGTTAGCCGAAAAAACCAGCATTTTGTTGATCTTAATTGCTTCAGAGCACCGAGGTCCAAATAAAAAAAGCCGATTGGCGGTCAGGGCTTGCAATGACATTTCCGTTCGTACTATGATGGTTCGGAT
>JBGUEB010000014.1:0-24893 GCA_041821565.1 Gammaproteobacteria bacterium
TGATGTATGCAAGTAATGCAGGAGCATTTACTTGCTCGCCCTTCATGCAACATGAGGGCTAGCAGCAACTAACAATGGCCAATATTACCTGGAAAACCGAGGACGGAAACGAGATTAGCGTCGAGGTAAAAGACGGTCTCAACCTGATGGAAGCCGCTACCGCGAACAATGTACCGCATATCGAAGGCGAGTGCGGCGGTTGCCTGTCCTGCGCTACCTGTCACGTTTTCGTCGATGAAGCCTTGTTTTCCAAAACGGGTGAAATCGACGACATCGAAGACACCATGCTCGATATGACCGATGTAGAGCGCGAACATAATAGCCGTCTCAGTTGCCAGATTATCGCATCCCCGGCACTGGACGGGCTTATCCTCTACGTTCCCGAACCCGAGTAATTCCCAGTGCAAGGGCCAATCGTCATCGTCGGTGCCGGGCAGGCCGCCGCTTCTTTTGCGTCTCGCCATATCGCCCTCGGTAACAGGACCGGGCTGCTGATAATTGGTGACGAACCTGAACCTCCCTACCAGAGACCCCCCCTGTCAAAGAAATACATGTCCGGGGAACTCGAAAAAGAACGTTTGTTCATCCGCCCCAAACAGTGGTATGCCGAGCAGGGAATTACGACTCATTTTGGAACAAGAGTAGTTGCTATTGAGCGCAATCGTAAACGGGTTGAAACTGCCAGTGGCGAGACATTCGGCTACGACAGGCTCCTGTTGTGTACCGGCTCAAGCCCGAGAAAACTACCTGCTGCTATCGGTGGCGACCTGGCTGGCGTTTATACGCTGCGCAATATCGCTGATGTCAAGGCGATGGCGCCTGAATTTCAACCCGGCCGCAAACTTTTAATCATTGGCGGTGGTTATATCGGGCTCGAGGCTGCCGCGGTAGCCCGAAAACTGGGCCTCGAAGTTACCGTGCTGGAGATGGCTGAGCGCATTTTGCAGCGCGTGGCAGCGCCCGATACCTCAAACTTTTTTAGAAACTTACATCAAACCCATGGGGTTGATATCCGTGAATCGACTCAACTCGCGCGTCTGCTGGAGGAATCGGGCCAGGTCGTGGGCGCCGAACTCGCAGATGGCGAATTACTTCAAGCCGACCTGGTGCTGGTCGGCATAGGTGCTACGCCAAATAGCGAGCTCGCGGAAAAATTCGACCTGGACTGCAACAACGGTATTGTCGTCAACGATATCTGCCAGACTTCTGATGCGGACATTTATGCCGCTGGTGACTGCACCAACTTTGTCCGTAATGGACAGCCCATTCGCCTGGAGTCGGTGCAAAACGCAGCCGACCAGGGTGATTTAATTGCCAGGGTACTGGCCGGCGAAGATGTAAGATACGACGCCCTACCCTGGTTCTGGTCCGACCAATTCGACTGTAAATTGCAAATAGCAGGGTTAAATATCGGTTATACCGATATCGTGTTACGAGCCGGTACTAAAGCTAGAGGACAATCGGTCTGGTACTATGCGAAAGACCAGTTAATCGCGGTGGATGCGATGAACGATCCACTGGCTTACGCAATGGGAAGAAAAATAATCAGTAGCGGCTTGCACCCTTCGCCCCAGCAGATTGCCGATACCGGGAATGATTTAAAATCACTGGCTAAGTAGCATAGGTTAACCCCGCGATTGCCAGACCCCGATAAAAAACACCATTCCCATCGATACCACCATCACCGCCCGGAATCCGGCTGGACCAAACAATTCGATTGCGGCACCAGCCAGTGGGCCAGGCCCATCAATACACTGTTGACCATGATCGCGACGATTGCGCGATTAGCCACGGTTAATTTCACCAGATTAAACTCCTGGTATTAATTTTGGAACGACAGGCTGGATGTTGAAGATTAAATCTATTGAGAATTATCAGGCTAACAGATCTGATGGCATTACTGGGACGCCAGCATTAACTCCTGAGGTGCATCATCATTACCAGCGCTCACCGTGCCGCTCAAGCTGACATAGGCTTCAAATCTCTGTTTGATTTCGCGTACATAGTTAACCGGTTCCTTGCCATTAACAAAGCCATAACGAGCCTTTTTGGAGAATTCTTTCTTCGATAGCATCAGCATTGCTGACTCGGTGTTTGCGAACCACTTATCGGGATCAAGGCCCATTTGCCTGGCAAGACGACGGGCATCATGCACGTGACCGGCACCGGCATTATAGGCCGCCAACGAGAACCACAATCGATCGGCAACCGCTAAATCCTCATTAAAACGATCACGCAACCAGTCCATGTACTTGACTCCAGCCTTAATGCCATTGTCCGGCTTGCCAACATCCTTAATTCCAAGCGATTTTGCGGTACGCGGCATTATCTGCATCAAACCTTTGGCACCTGCATAAGATTTGGCCTTCGGGTTAAAACCGCTTTCCTGGTACATTTGCGCGGTGATCAAGCGCCAGTCGAAACCGTAGTGCTCGGAATACTTTTGTACTGTTTTGTCGAATGGCGATATTTCTCCTTTTTCCGGATCGACGACTCGACCTTTCGATAACTTCAATACCGAACGTTTACTTTTGAAATACTTTTTATACAAAACATTATAGAACTCACTGCGGTAAACCCGTTTAATAAAAGCGTCAAGCTGGGCTTTTAGCAATGGATTTCGCGCACGTATTGCAATCGAGTGGGGTATATCCTCCTCCAGAGTAAAAGCTGATTTAACAGCTACCTCCCGGGTTAATTCGATATCGAGAATATGTTCATCGGCCAGCGTTGCCAGCCGCTTTTCATCTGCTACTTGCTGAATAAGTTGTTCTGTTTCAACATTATCTCGCACCGCTTTTATATTGAAATCCCCACCCTGACGTTGCAACTCTGACAGGGTATTCCAGTGGCTACCATTTTTCCTGGCAATCACAGTATATCGCCTCATGTCAGATAACCCGTTCACCTTATCATTTTTGGCAACTACCATATGCTGAAGGGCATAATGGTAAGGCTGGGTATACTCGATGCCAAGGCGTCGCTGCGATTTGCTCGGTACGAGAAACGCCATCGCCATATCGGCCTTGCCCTCGAGTAGCCAGGTCGAAAGTTCTTTGTGACCAGGTGGCACCACTACCTCGAAGCGCAGGCCATGGTAGCGTGCAAACTGCCTCGCCAGTTCGTACTCAAATCCCATCAGCTCTCCCCGGTAGAGAAAATAGGACGCCGCATTATTACGTAACATGACACGTAGAACTTTGCGCTTCTTGATTTGATCGAAGTCCCCGGTAAATGGTCTGGTATCATCGTCTGCAACATTTTCAAGTTGTAAATAGCGGTTGATTTCACTGACCAGTTTCGGTGCATCCTTGCGTATGCCCCAGCCAATATCCCGTTTACCGCTAAATGGTACTGCGACCTTGATATCACTGCGGTACCCCAGGTAGATTTCGATTAGATTGCTATCGAGAATGGTTGCATCGAATTCACCCGCGGCGAGTCTGTCGAGTAATCGTTCGGTTTGCTGATTGTCAGGAATTTCCAGGATTTCGAGGTCCGGGTATTTGTTTTTCTTCAACCACACCAACGCATGCCAGAAGGTCGAGTCGCGGTTCACCATTACTTTCTTGCCACTCAGATCTCGCACACGTTTGATTGAGTTATCGTCCCGGCGAACTACTACCTGTTCGCGTACATGCGCAACCGGTATCGAGAAGCTAATCTTTTTGCGTCGCTCATCGTTAATCGTCAAATTGTTGATAATGATATCGCCCTTACCGGCTACCAGGGCAGGAATCAACTCGGAAAAATTATCAACGATAATGAGCTCTGGAATTAGCCCGTGTGACAGTGCAAATTCCTCCGCGGTCCTCTGCTGATCGGCCAGCGGAGAGCTTTTTCTCGGCAGATAGACCACGCTCGTAAAGTCCTGGGTCAGCAAAATGCGTAGTTTGCCGCTACGAATTATATCGTCGAAGTCGCCTTTTAATGATTGCGCCTCGGCAAGCGTGCTATAGGTTCGATTGAAAAACGCGGCTGCACCACTGGAATAAAGCAATGGCACCAGAGTGACCAGTAGCAGCGCGAAAAGCGATACTCGAATAGCCTGGTCTCGTCTAAATGCCTTCATAACAGCCATTTTTGATGGAGGATCGACCATACTAGCAAGAACTAGCGGGATTCCTCAATTTATTTAGCCGCTTCCAATATTGCTCCTGCTTGATGTGAATCAAGTTTTCATCATGATGAAGGGTATAAATTCGAACTCAATTGGCTCGTCAATATCGACAGGCAATTAACGTTATCCGTTTTGGAGGTATCAAATGAGCGTTAAAAGACATGGGTTATCAATCGGTATCGAAAGAACTGAAGACGACTTCTTTCTATCCCTTAAGGCCATAGGAAAACTAACCCATGACGACTACGAAACCATTACGCCGATGATTGAGTCGGCCCTGGAGGGTGTTGACCATCCAAGAATAAAAGCCATATTTGATGGTACCGAGCTCGAAGGCTGGGAGTTAAGAGCAGCATGGGACGATTTTAAAATAGGCCTGAAACATGGTAGCGAATTCGAGAAGATTGCGATTTACGGCAATACACGCTGGCAAGAGATTGGCGCGAAAGTCGGCTCCTGGTTTATGTCAGGCGAGGTCAAATACTTCGAAAATCGAGATGACGCTTTAGCATGGCTTGAATAACAGCGCCACACAGCTTCGATTCCGGCCTGTGAATCAGGCGTTGCTATAACTGGCCGTCTTCTTCCAGTACTTTTCTGGCGACTCGAAAACATTCGAGTGATTGCGGTACCCCACAGTAAATGCCGACGACGTGGCATATTGCGCGAATTTGTTCCTTGCTGACACCATTAGTTATAGCGCCACGGCAATGGATTTCCCACTCGTGCATTTTGCCGAGCGCGCCAATCATTGCCAGGTTCATCATCGAACGTGTCTTCGCATCAATAACATCATCACCCCAGCCAAAACCCCAGCACCATTCGGTCATCATTTCCTGGAACGGTCGCGTGAATTCGTCAGCCGCTGCCAGGTTATTCTCTACATACTCGGCACCAAGGGTTGCCTTGCGCTGGTTTAGACCCAGTTCAAATCTTTCTTTATCCATTGTTTTTACCCACCTTTAAAGTTGTTGTTAGACTGATTCGATTATACCGGAATCATCGGATTGGTTTGAACATTTGACACCCTCACCCTGGCCCCTTCGGGGCGGTGCGGCGCCTCGCGGGGGTTGGGGGTGAGGGGGA
The DNA here is from genome assembly GCA_041821565.1 of Gammaproteobacteria bacterium. Taxonomy (GTDB): domain Bacteria; phylum Pseudomonadota; class Gammaproteobacteria. The sequence goes on from JBGUEB010000014.1 coordinate 5,207, forward strand.
ATTTTAGACTGACCCCCTCATCCCTGCCTTCTCCCCAGAGGGGAGAAGGAGTATAGAAATTAACCATCACTCCTCGGCAAGCGATTACCTGCATCGTAAACACACTGCCCGATTACAACAGCAGGTCGAGGTTCACCCATTATCAGCACTTCCAGTTCGATACCGGGCACATTTAAATCAGGCCGGATATAAGCAAATGCCAGGTATTGGCCCGCATCATAGCCGTAGCCCCCCGACGATATTTGCCCGACCGAATTGCCTTCAAACCAGATAGATTCTGAGCCGAGTGGATCTGCCTGTATCGCATCTTCGGCGGGCTCATCAATTTGCAAATAGGCTAAAACCCAACGTTTTGCCACTGCGAGTGATATTTCAGCGCCCTGAAATCCACTGTCGCGTGAAAAGCGAGTGACATCGGCCTCGGCCAGGGTCACCTCGTTAGTGATTTCGTGTCCGGAACGGTAGGCTTTTTCCATTCGTACCGAGTTCAGTGTTGCTGAACCTATATGTACCAGCCCATAGCTATGAGGAGATAACACCAGGGCCTGGTAAACATCGAGCATGCCGGCCATGGGTACATGTAGTTCCCAACCGAGTTCACCGGTGTAGGTGACACGCAAGGCACGTACATTATCGATGCCGGCGACATTGATGTGCTGGGTCGATAGCCAGCGAAAACTCGCATTATCGAGAGGCGCATCGGTGCATTCTGCGAGAATTTTGCGCGAGGCGGGGCCAGCAAGCATGATGACACCATAATCTTGCGAGACATTCCTGAATTCGACCGCTTCACCTGCCTGTACCTGTTCCATCATCCAGTTCAATAATGCGGCTTCTCGAACTGCCGCATAGACGATGTAATAGTGGTTGTCACCCAGCTTGATAAAAGTCGCTTCACCCTCGATACGACCGTTATCCATAACCAAATAGGTTAAAGTTACACTGCCAATTTTCTGCGGTAGTTTATTCGATGAAATTCGATTCAGGTAACTATCGGTATCGGCGCCAGAGATTTCTATCTTGGCGAAGGCGGTCAAATCGGCAATGCCAGCATGCGCACGCATACCGCGAACTTCATTGCCGATGACATCGAATAATTCACTGCGCCGAAAACTATCGATGTGTTTTTGTTCGACGCCTTCGATGGCATACCAGTAGGGTCTCTCCCAACCGTAAATGTCTTCATACACCGCAGCTTTTTGCTTCAGTACCTCGTAAAGCGGTGACAGCTTCGAATGTGAGGGGCGGCAATCGGGCCTGTCCAGATGAGGGAACGGAATTTCGTGACGTAGCAGGTAATCTTCCTTGGCCTTATCGATACGATATTCATCGTCAATACGGGCGCCGAATCGGCGCGGGTCGAAGCTGCGCATGGATACATCAGCGGCGCCTTTTACCATCCACTGCGCCAGGTACTTGCCAGCACCCGGGCCCCAGGCGATGCCGACCTGCGACCCGCAACACAGCCAGAAGTTTTTTACACCCGAGGGACCGAGCAGCATGTTGCCATCAGGGGGATGGGTAATGGCTCCATGAATGACACTCTTAATGCCTTTATCGGCGAGTATTGGCATACGTTCCAGCGAGTTTTCCAGCCACGGCATAATACGGTCATAGTCGGGCTCGAATAACTCGTTCTCGGATTCCCAGGGTGTGCCATCGTCCCAGACCGAGGCGGCGTTGGCCTTTTCGTAAATACCGATCAAACCCGAATTCTGCTCCATACGGATGTAACCCGAGACCTGCTGGTCATCACGGATGACCGGTAGCTCTTTTTCCAGCTCGGCGAATTCAGGCACGGTATCGGTAATCAGGTAATGATGCAGCATATTGGCGATGGGTAGGTCGAGACCGAGCCATTCACCAATCTGGCGTGCGTAGGTACCGCCGGCGTTGACCACACATTGTGCCTTTATATCGCCCTGCTCGGTGTGCACGATGAAACTGTCGTTTTCGGCGTGCGAGATTGCCGTGACCCGATTTTGACGAATCACACTCGCACCCATCATGCGCGCACCCTTTGCCATCGCAAAAGCCACACCGGCCGGATCCACATGTCCATCGTGCGGCGTGTAGAGAGCGGCTTTTACTCCCTCAAGATTATAAAACGGGTGCAGTTCGGCTATGCGTTCGGGGCCGATGATTTCCATATGGTGACCAAGGCCCTTACCTACCGAGAGCGTATATTTAATCCAGTCGACTTCATCATCGCTATAGGCGATACGTAAACTGCCGCTCCCATGCCAGGTACAGGACTGTCCGGTTTCGTCTTCAAGCTTAGGGTACAACTCGGTACCATAAGCCGCCATTTTGGCGAGACTGTAATGGCTTACCGAATGCGTAATCTGTCCGGCAGCGTGCCAGGTCGAACCGCTGGTGAGTTCAGCTTTCTCCAGCAATACGACATCGGTTTCGCCTTCCTTACAAAGATGATAGGCCAGCGAACAACCCATGACGCCACCGCCGATGATCACTATCTTGGCTTGCGTTTGCATGACAGCAATTCCTCAAATATCTGTTGATTTAAAAAGTTGGACTATGATACACTTGTACCATAAATTAAATCAAGCATACAAATGTCTCAATTTAAGAAACCTTTGACCCTGATTGATACAGGCCCCCCGCAAAGCCAGGAGGCGGTTGTTGAGCGCCTGCTTGCGGTTTACGACGATTTACCCGGGCAATTGCAAATTAGCGCGCGCTACATCATCGATCACTCGCATGAGGTCGGCCTGCAATCAATGCGCACCCTGGCGACGAATGCTGATGTGCATCCAAATAGTTTTGTACGCCTGGCACGCCATATCGGTTTTGATGGTTATGACGCCATGCGCGAACGTTTTCGCGATTTTGTGCGCGGCGGCGTTGGCAGTTCACCGGATCGTGCACGCTGGTTACAGGATATGGCGAAGAAAGGCGGCAGCGCTGAAATACTCGGCAGCATGGCTTCCGCCTGTCTTGAAAATACCGAAACAATGTTCGAACAACAGTCGATCCAGGATCTGGACAAGGCGGTTGACTGGATGACTGGCTCGAAGCGCGTATTCGTGCTCGGGCTCGGGCTCGCCTACCCACTGGCCTATAACTTCTGGTATGTCGCGCGCATGGGCTTCGATCATTTTATCCTGACTCCACGTCACGGCAGCCAGCCATCGGATGACATCATCCGTATGACCGAAGACGACTGCCTGTTAGCGATGACCTTCCAGCCCTATCGCCGTGAAACCCTGACGGCAGTGCGGCTGGCCAATTCGCGTGGTGCAAAAACGATTGGCATTACCGACAGCAATGCTTCTGCCCTGTGCCGCGAATCCGACCTGGGGCTGGTTTCACCGACCCATACGCCGCAGTTTTTTCATTCTAATTCAGCGGTCACGGCATTACTCGAAAGCCTGTGCGCACTACTCGTGGTACGTGGTGGTGAGCAGGCGACCGAGGCCATCGAGGCTTTCAACACTGCTCGCTGGGAAGCCCATATTTATGAAGAATAACGCAATGAAAACCAGTCATATGACACAGCCTGATCCAGTTATTGGCCTCGAGGCAAGATATTTTACTGACCAGACCATCTACAAACGCGTCGAAGAAAATATTTATTACAAAACCTGGCAATTCGCCTGCCACGCTAGCCAGCTTCCCAATCCCGGTGACTATTTCACGCTGAGCATATTCGACCAGGATATCGTCGTATTACGCGACAGGCAAAATCAACTACGCGCACTTTATAATGTTTGCCAGCACCGTGGCCACAAACTGGTTGAAGGCAGTGGTAACAAAAAATTACTGGTATGCCCTTACCACCGCTGGTCTTACGAACTCGATGGCCGACTGCGAGCGGCACCCAATTCGACCAGCGTTGCTGGCTTCGACAGCTCAAGTATTTGCATTCCCGAGATTCGCATCGAAGAGTTTCTTGGTTTTGTATTCATCAACCTGGATAAAAATTGCAACAGCATGGACGAAACCTACCCAGGGGTGAGGACAGCGATACTCGGGCTATGTGCCAATATCGAGCAGCGCGCTTTCGCTCATGAACATACCGCCGATGAAGGCTGTAACTGGCTCACCGCGGTAGAAAACTATAACGAATGCTATCACTGTAAAGCCTGCCATGCTGATTTTGCGAAAGGTATCATCGACCCCGGTTCTTACAACATAACTCCTTTTGGTGAAGGCAAGGTATTACGCCATAGCTCGAAAGCCACTCAAAATGACGGCGCCTGGTACGATGTTAGCGGTTCCGACTATGGCAGTTTCTTTCTGTGGCCATCCAGCTCGATTCAGATTTATCCAGGTGGCGTGGTGAATACTTATTACTGGCGGCCGCTGGCTGTGGACGATGTACGCGTACACCGGGGCTGGTATTCGAACGACGGCAGCGTCGATGAGACACTGCAAAAAGTCATCGACTTCGACCGCGATACGACATTCAGCGAAGATCTCAAGCTCGTAAAGAACGTACAGCGCGGACTCCAATCGCGTGGCTACCGGCCCGGACCTCTGATCGTCGACCCGCAAGGAGGCATCGATAGTGAACTATCCATTCGCACATTACACCTCTGGCTACGCGAAGCTGTAGACCAGTAATATCAATTGGGAAAATCATGAACAATTCAGCAGTAAATAATACATCAGTAAGTCAGGCCGAATTATTTGAAATAGCAGATCGCGTATTACCGGGTGCGGGCCTTGGCAGTTATTCCCTGGCCAGGGACATTCGACTGATTTATTCACACGGCGAGGGTTCGCGCATGTGGGATGTCGATGACAATGAATATATCGACTATGTTGGTGGTGCCGGCGCACTGATCCTCGGACATTCACACCCTGCAGTGGTCAAGGCCTCGCAGGACCAGATTGACCGCGGTGCTCACATGTTTGGTTCACTCAACGATGTCGCCATTCGACTCGCCGAACGCCTGGTTAAGGATATACCCTGCGCCGAAAAAATTGCCTATGCAACAACCGGATCAGAGGCTACCGCTTATGCGATGCGACTGGCGCGGGCCTTCACCGGACGCAGTAAAATTTTAAAGTTCGAAGGCGCTTACCATGGTAATCACGATTACGCGATAGTTTCGACCTTCCCCAAACAGGCTGGCAACTACCCGCAGGGCGTGGGAGATTCTTACGGGCAACCCGAGGCGACGATCTCGACCATGCTCGTATGCCCCTATAACGATATCGAGGCGCTTAAAAAAATCGTCGCCGAACACGGTAAAGACATTGCCGCTATATTTGCCGAAAGTGTTCAACGCATCATTCCAGCCGGGGCCGGGTTCCTGCAGTCAGTGCGCAAACTTTGCGACGAAAACGATATTCTGTTCGTGCTTGACGAGGTTGTTACCGGGTTCCGGCTAGCCCATGGTGGTGCACAGGAATGGTACGGTGTAAAACCCGACCTTTCCACGCACGGAAAAGTCATCGGTGCGGGCGGACCCTTATCCTGTATCGCCGGGCGCGCCGAGATCATTGACCTCGGTGATCCGAACCGCAAAGGCGAGGTGGGTTACACCTACTTCAACGGTACCCTGCATGGTAACCCGGTTGCCGCAGCCGCCACCATGGCGATGCTCGACGAACTCGCCAAACCCGGTACCTATGATCGACTGAATGGTTTTGCCGATGATCTTTGCCGTGAAACCCAGACCGTGCTCGACCGTCACCAGCTTCCCGCCATCGCACAGCATACCGGTTCGCTCTGGCAAATTCTGTTCACCGATAAAACACCGCGCAACCAGGCCGATATTCTCTCCAGCGATCAGGCCTCGATGCGCCGTCTCGATTCATTGTTGATGAAACAGGGGCAATATGTGTTGCCGGGAGTTCGACGATTCGTATCAACCGTTCATACCGGGCGAGATATGGAGGATACGATTAAAGGACTTGACGCAGCCTGTCGAGAATTTAAAAGTTAGACTTTGCAAGATGGGTGCAACCCATCAAAAAGAGGGGAACTCAGCATCCGCGTCCATGCGGGTGACGGTCTCAGTCAGGCGTTCCCAGCCTATGTCTCTATGAGTTAACGGCACTTCTGTGGGCTAATTCATTTAATATGCGCCAGCAAACTCTCAATCATTCGATGCGCCTGACTCACATATGACGCTCCAAACAGGTTGGCATGGTTTAAAATATGATACAGGTTATACAGTTCTCGGCGCTGAGCGTAACCAGGGTCTATCGGAAATACCTCATTGTAAGCATCGAAGAACTGGCGCCGCGGCCGGCCGAATAATTCCATCATCGCCAGATCAGCCTCGTGATCACCGTAATAAACGGCTGGGTCGTAAATCACCGGGTTGCCGGTAGAGTCAGCGCCCTGGTTTCCACCCCACAGATCGCCATGCAATAGTGATGCGTCCGGTGAATAATTGCTGAACAGGCTTCCGATTTGCTGGTTGAGACGCATGCCAGTGTCGAATAGCTCACTACCAAATCCATTGCTTCTGGCCAGGGATAGCTGGTAACCGAGCCGCTGTTGTTGCCAAAAACTCACCCAATCCTGATTATAAGTATTCGGTTGTGAGCTCGAACCAATAGTATTGTCGATCGGGTAACCAAATTGCTGCTGTTGGAAAAGGTGCATCTTCGCCAACTGTTGGGCATAACGAATCTCGTCCATACTACCCGACAAATCCAGGAATTCCATGACAATGAACGCGAATGCGTCTGTTACACCACAGCCGATTGGCTGCGGGCAGCGGATGCTGTCACTATCTCGTATTTCATTGAGACCGTGCATTTCGGCCTCAAACATCGGTAAACGTTCGATATCGTTGATTTTGACGAAAAACTGCCGACTTCCATCGCTCAGCCGATAGGCGCGATTAATATCTCCGCCTGATACCGGACTCGCCTCGAGCCTGTTTATGTTTTGACCTGTGCGCTCAACTAGTAATTGTTGAACAACTTGCCAGTTGGCTGGATTCATAGCGATGCCTCTCTCCAGTCTCCAGGCTGCAAATCATCCAGACTCCAGTTCGCGACACTGGAGCGGATCAGGCGTAGAGTCGGATGCCCGACCGCCGCGGTCATGCGACGTACCTGCCGGTTCTTACCCTCGCTGATTTCGAGTTCCAGCCATTGCGTCGGAATTTCCCGTCGTGTCCGGATCGGCGGTTCCCTCGACCACAACCAGCCTGGTTCATCGACCATTCGAACCCGGGCGGGGCGAGTTATACCGTCCTTAAGCGATACACCTCGACCCAGGCTGACCAACGCCTTACGCTCAGGAATATTTTCAACCTGCGCCAGATAACATTTGGGCTGCTTATGTTTTGGTTCCGATATCTGTGCCTGCAACTTGCCGTCGTCAGTTAATACCAGCAATCCCTCGCTTTCGAAATCGAGACGACCCGCCGCATAAACTCCCGGCACATCGATATAGTCAGCCAGGGTTTTTTTACCCGCAACCGGGCTAAACTGACACAATACCTGGTATGGTTTATTGAAGAGTATGATTTTACTCATTTGGCTTCGAGATAGTTTTGCCATTTTTGTATTCGCATCGAATCCATCGCCTGATCCGCCATCATTTTATCAAGCCCATCTAAATCGGGCGGCCTGCGGCCAATATCGACATCACTCATGGCGTCCACTTCACAGTTGATGCGCGTGAGCTGACTCGAAATATCAAGAATAGATTCGTGCTCAATCAATGATTGCTGCACTCTTCCCGCATAACGAAATTTCATTTGTCCGACATCCGCCAGGTTCGCACGTAAATTATCCAGCGTGCCAAATTTGCGCAAAAGATTCGCTGCGGTTTTGACTCCGATGTGTGGGATACCTGGTATGTTGTCTACCTTATCCCCGGCCAAAGCGAGTTGTTCGGCAATTTGCCCTGGTTTTACTCCGAATTTTTTCACAATGCCCCGATAGTCGAGCTTTTTATCTCCAAAAAAAGTCCACCATAAATCTCCTTCACAAATTAACTGGGTAAGATCCTTGTCGGCGGTCAGTATAACAATTGACATACTGCTGGATCGATGCAGACTCGCAAGCGTGCCTATCAGGTCATCGGCTTCCCAGCTATCGCTACTTACTTTGGTAATACCAAGTAATTCAATCCATTGCTGGCACCAGCCAAACTGTCGCTTCAGCTCGTTCGGTGCCGGGCTACGATTAGCTTTGTATTCCGGGAATAGCGATTTACGCTGAGATTGTTTGAGACTCTCATCAAATGCAAACACCAGCTTTTGCGGTGCTATTTCGGTCAGCAAGCGGTAGACAAAATCGGAAAAACCGATAAATGCCTGATTAGGCTGCTGCCTCAGGTTGAATTGTTCGGACCCCTGGGCAAACCAGGCTTTGAAAATGAAAATACTGGAGTCGACAAGATATAGACGCATCAAATTTTAAGGCCCGGGACTGCTCTACCGCAAATTCAGTTCAGCATATAGGCAATGCCGGGGGAATCAAAGTGGCGTTTTCTAGTAGAAAGAGTATGGCTCTCGCAGAAAAATTAAGGTAAAACTGTTTTTGAAAATTTTTTGCTATAATCGCCCGCTGTTTATTAAATAGTTACAGAAATGCATCGCCTTATTGTTTTTATCATTTTAAGTTTGTCCTGCAGCCCAGCTTTTCCGGTCAGCTCAGTCGAAGATCTTCAATTGCTGATCGACACGAAAAACTATGCCGAGGCCGCGGAAATTGGAGAGCAATTGCTAATCAAACACCCCGGACACGCAAGGATCCAGTTTCTCACGGCTTTCGCTTATCAAAAAAACCAAAAAAACTGGAAGGCTGCCTATCACTACAAAAAGCTTATCCTGCAACATCCTGAGTTACCGGAACCACGCAATAACCTGGCCATGATTTTCATCACCGATGGTGATTACGAAAAAGCCAGTCAACTGCTTATAGACGCGATCAATACACATAAAAGCTATGCCATCGCCTATCAAAATCTGAACCGAATCTACGCCAGTATGGCCAGTGAAGCTTATAAACTGGCGCTAAGCGATTCGGCTGAACCACCAAAACAGAGACCCATGATTGAATTAACCGCCTTGAGTGTGCTGGATTCTATCAACGCGCGCCTGGCCCCGGGCACTCCACCCGCACCAAGAACGCTGGTAGATATCGCCAACTTCGAAACGCTGCTGATTGAACAGGTGATTAACTGGGCAAAGGCATGGGGTAATAAGGATTTTGAAACCTATGCCGACTTTTATTCCAGCGAATACAAGACAGAATTCGAGACCCATGACGACTGGGTAAAACACCGCCGGGAACGAATTATGCAACCTGAATTTATAAAAATAGGGGTTAGTAAGGTCCAGATTCGTACACAAAACGAAAATCGGGCTATTATTGAATTTGAGCAATCATACGATTCGCCCAATTATACTGATCGTGTGATCAAACGACTTGCTTTAAGCCGCATCGGCTCGCAATGGAAAATAACCGACGAAACCGTAATATCGATACTATGAGAGTACTTACTATTTTTATAGTCTCGTTTTGCCTGCAATCGTCCCTGCTTGCCGCCGGGGCGAACACAGATAACTATGAGAGAAACATTCTTGATTCGATCAAAAATGTACAGCAGCTGGAATACGAACAGGCCCTGGAGTCTACGCGCCAACTGATTCAGCAATATCCGAAAAGCCGTCTGGCGCATCTGTTATATGCCGACCTGTTGCTGGCAAGAACCGGACCGCTGACCCAAATCGGGTCGGGGATTCCCGATGATCGGGCATTACAGGACTTTACCTACGAGATCCGGCAACGCTGGCAACATGATTCCGATAAAAGCCATGAAAACTTGTTACCGGGGAACATCTTATTCCTCGCAGATAGTCAACCTTATGTGATTCTAGTCGATCAGGAAAAGTCTCGCGTATACGTGTATCGCAACGAAAACGGCTCGCTGATGCTGGAAACTGATTACTTTATTACGATCGGGCTTAAAGGTTCTGGCAAACAAATACGTGGCGACCAGAAGACACCTGTTGGCGTATATCATACCACTCAGTATATTGACGGATCGGAGTTACCGGACCTTTACGGCGAGGGTGCTTTTCCGATTAATTACCCGAATGCCTGGGACCGCCGTAAGCAACGCACCGGTGACGGTATCTGGATACACGGCACACCTTCATATACCTATAACCGCGCGCCCCTGGAAAGCAATGGTTGTATCGTCGTCAGTAACCCGGATTTTACCCATATAGCACAATTCATCAGCCCCGATATCAACACCCCGGTAGTCGTCACTGAAAGAGTCAGTTGGCTAACACGGAAACAGTGGCAGCAACGGCGTAGCGAACTTTTGCTGGCACTGAGTCGCTGGATTGACGACTGGGAAAGCCTGAATCACGAACGTTATCGGCAGAATTACTCACAGACCGACTACCAGGCTCACGGTCGTAATTTCAAAAACTGGGATCGATACAAGCGCCAGCTCAATAGCGCGAAAACCAGGATTAAGGTTGAATACAGTGACCTCAACATCTTTAACTATCCCGGTGAACAAAACCTTGTTCTGATGCAGTTCAGGCAGGAGTATCAAAGTAACAATCTGGATCTGGAGTCGAACAAGGAACTCTACTGGTATAAGGCTGAGGATAAATGGCAAATCGTCTACGAAGGTTCGAGGAGCCTGCCATCACCGACTAAAGCCCTGGCCCAAATCCAGCCTGTCGCCGATCCGTGAGTGACAATCACGAACTCGCTAATCATTAAGGTTGATCCTGTACTATTATTATCACTTCAAATAACGTGTAGTTTATGTCCGAATTTACCCTGCTTATTGGCAACAAAAATTACTCTTCCTGGTCATTGCGCCCCTGGTTATGGATGAAACACCTTGATCTCGAGTTTGATGAAATCCAGGTTTCTCTCTATACAGAGACCATGTGTGATCAACTCGCGCCCTATTTCTCGAATTGCAAAGTACCAGTTTTACAACATGATGGAATTGAAATATGGGATTCACTCGCCATCCTTGAGTACCTGGTGAGTCTTTTCCCCGAACGGGGATTACCAACCAACCCCAGGGCACGCGCCGTGGCGCGTTCGCTATGCTGTGAAATGCATTCCAGTTTTGTTGCCCTGCGCAATGAGCTACCAATGAACTGCCGGCGTGAACCGTCACCCCTGCTTTTATCCGATGCCAGTATCTCCGATATCGATCGCGTTCAGGCACTGTGGGATTACGCTGGTAAATACTCAGAAAGCGATGAGGGCTGGCTTTTTGGCGATTTCAGTATTGCTGACGCCATGTATGCACCGGTGGTGTTACGTTTTCATCGTTACCAGGTGCCTTTGGGTGATACTGCTTCCGCTTATGTCGATCGTTTATTAAACCACCAGGCGATGATCGAGTGGGTTGCCGCGGCACGGGCCGAAACCGAGGTTATCGAGCAGGAAGAAAGGTAGCCGTAATGTTCGAGTGGATTGTCCTGCTACTAGTCGGCCTCGTTTTGATTGCCGGGGTGATAATTTACAATCGACTGGTGCAAGACGCTCAACGCGTCAAATCAGGATGGAGTGATATCGAGGTACAACTCAAACGCCGGCACGATTTAATTCCAAAACTGGTCTCTGCGGTCAAACAATACGCGGCCTATGAAACGGCAACCCTGGATGCCGTCACCCTGTTACGTAGTGAGGCCCAACAACCGAATTCGGTGGGTGACCAGGCATCGTTGGAAACCAGACTTACAAAAAGCCTGATATCAATCTATGCGTTACAGGAAAACTATCCCGATTTAAAGGCAAATCAGAGTTTTTTACAGCTGCAGACTGAAATAACTGCAGTCGAGGGCGATATCCAGTTCGCACGTCGTTACTACAATGGTGCTGTACGAAATCTGAATACTCGCATCGACAGTTTTCCCGATATGCTGGTTGCCAGTTTATTCAACTACCAGCAGGCACTTTACTTCGAACTCGAGGAAGCCGTAATCGCATGAGGATTTATCGCTTTATTCTGACACTGGCTTTAGCTATCTCGCAGCCATCAATAGCTGCCGAGATTATATACTCGTTTCACAGCGATATAAATATTCGTACTAACGGTGATATTTATGTCACCGAAAACATCCTTGTAAATGCGGAAGGAAAATCAATAAAACGCGGAATTTACCGGGACTTTCCAACTACTTATACCGATGCACGCGGCCGTAGTATTCAGGTGGGATTCGAGGTCCTCAGTGTCAGTCGCAATAGTGAGCCGGAGGCTTTCCACATCGAGGATCGAACTAATGGCAAACGCCTTTATATCGGCCAAAGCAATATATTACTATCACCGGGACAATATGATTATCAAATAGCTTACCTGACTAACCGGCAGATTGGTTTTTTCGACGATTTCGATGAACTATACTGGAATGTAACCGGCAACGGCTGGGATTTCCCTGTGCTAGAAGCGACGGCGCGGGTAACCCTGCCGGATACAGTTACCGAGTTTCAGCTCAACGGCTATACCGGCGTCCAGGGTTCTACCGAACAAAATCTGCGTTTCGGGCGATTGGGTGATAACCAGTTTTACTTTGAAACCAGCAAACCGCTTAAGCAGCGCGAGGGATTGACCATCGTTGTCGGCTGGCCCAAAGGAATAGTCATGCAACCCGACGCGGCACAGCGCCGCGCCTGGTTTATGAATGACAACTTGCATACGATTATTTCCCTCGGTGGTGCGGTAATATTGTCACTCTACTACTGGCTAATCTGGACCAGGGTGGGTCGAGACCCTGCACCCGGCATAATCCTGCCCCGGTATGAGTCGCCTGCTGGCTATTCTCCCGCGTCGATGCGTTTTGTCAGCAATATGGGCTACGACAAGAAGTGCTTTACCACCGCTATTATCAACCTGGCGGTAAAGGGCGCGCTGCAGATCAACGATGATTCAGATGGGACTTTTAGCCTCGATCGACTCGATAAACCGGGAGTAAAGCTGGCAGCCGGTGAAGCCGCCGTGTTACGCCACCTTTTCAAAAGCGGTAGCAACCTGGTGATCACCCAGAGCCAGCACAGCCTGCTTGCGAATGCCATCGACAAGCATGAAAGCTCGCTTAAGCGTGACTACGAAAAGAAATTCTTCGTCACCAATCGCTGGTACCTGGTTCCCGGCATATTGCTTAGCCTGTTGACCATTGCCCTGATGTTGAAAAGCATGCCTTCTGCGCAGACCCTGATATCAACCGTTGTACTTGGTGTGTTTATCCTTATTCCGGTATTCATGCTAATTATTTCATTTCGTCGACTGCTTCGGGGTGGCATTAGAGGAAAGGTTCATTTCGGCGTAAACCTGATCGGAATCGTTGTTTTCATCGCCTTTATCGCAAACTCGAATTTGATGCTTGAAAACCTGATCACTGGCGTCTCCTGGGCCGCCATTGGCGGTATATTACTTATGTTGCTGATGAATTATTTCTTCCACAACTGGCTCAAGGCACCAACCCTGGCAGGCAGAAAATTGCTCGATCAAATCGAGGGGTTTAAGCACTACCTCGAAGTCGCCGAGCAAGACGAGCTGGCGCTTACGGATCAACCGACCTTTACCACCGATCTGTATGAAAAATATCTTCCCTATGCAATTGCCCTGAATCTGGAAAACGCCTGGACGGCGAAACTCGATCGCGCCATCAAAAGCGGGCTGGTTGAGAAAGGATACCGGCAACCGGCCTGGTATCACGGGCATAGACATGATGGAAATCATTTTTCCGATAGCCTCTCTAATTCGTTCAATTCGGCGATATCATCATCTTCGGTGGCCCCCGGTTCCTCTTCCGGATCGTCTGGTGGTTCGTCCGGTGGTGGAGGCGGTGGTGGTGGTGGCGGTGGTTGGTAAACTACCCGAATTAATTGACCCAGGGAGCCTCTGATTAATTCATGAATCAACATCTGTTCGTTAAAATCCGGGGCACCGGACCGCACCAACTCGTCGTTTCCAATCTTGCTAATAGACTGACTAGAGCCGGCCCCATGAGCGAAGCGATTGCTTTGGGTCTTAGCTGCGATTGGCGCCTTGATTTGGTATATTTTAACTTCACATCTGAATGACCCAGAATTGATCAGAGACTCCCTTATAATGTTTATTCCCAATAATTACTGTTAATGACGAAGCAAGCCCCCAGGAAGCATTACCCCCTGCATATTCACATTGCTTCTTTGTTTACTATTTTGATTCTGGTTATTGGTATCACCCTCGCCTGGGTTAACTATAAACAGACTTCGAATTTAATCTTTGAAACCACCGAAACCCTGTTCACCAAAACCACTGACGAATTAGAGCTCCAGTTCCAGAAAGAATATCGCCCGGTCGCTACCTCTGTTCGACTGCTGGCCAGCGCCTCCATTAGCGAGGCGGACACGCTCGAAGAACGGATCGACCATATGCCAATCCTTGCCGAGGTCATCCGCGATGAACCCCAGATCATCGGTTTTCAGGTGGGTTATGCGAATGGTGATTATTTCATCATGCGTCCGTTAAATTCTGATCATATTCGGACTATTTTTTCCGCGCCTGATGAAGCCAGTTACATGGTCGACCACATTAGTCATAACGAGCAGGGGCAAAACAGGCAACGGCGTATATTTCTTGCCGACGAACTCGAGCCCGTGGGTGAGACTCTCTACAGCACCACCGACTATGACCCCAGACTACGGCCCTGGTATCTGAATGCCGGGTCCTCGTCAGCGCTGCAGGTTACATCACCCTACTTATTTCACTTTGTGAAAAAAACAGGCATTACCCTGTCGCGATATTCGCCACGGGGAGATAGCACGATTGCGGCCGACATCACCCTGGAAAGCCTATCTCAAATTCTGCAAAAAAATCGGATTACAGCCTCGACATTCAGCCTGGTCTTCAATGCTAAAGAAGAGGTTCTCTCATATAGCACCGGCGGCATCGACTCCCCGTTTGGAAAGGTCGATGAGACTAAAATCCCCCTGCTAGCCGATCTCGCAAAACCCCTGGTCGAAAGAATTCATAGTCTGGCCAGGCAGGAAGGACAGGTCGTTCGATTCATGCACAACGATGAACGCTGGTTCGGAACGGTACGGGACATTTCCTTGCACAATAGACTTCAAATCAAATTATTAATTGCTGCACCCGAACGCGAACTACTGGCGGCGGCATTTGAGATGCGCAACACCAATATTCTTATCACTATTGCTGTGATTCTACTGGCTCTGCCAATTGCATGGTTTATCGCCAACCAGATCGCTCGACCGATGCGAATATTAACCGAGCAAGCCCGCAGCATTGCCGGCTTCGATTTTGACAAAAACCTTAACACCGACTCTATCGTGCTCGAAGTTGACCAGCTTTCCAAATCCATGGACGTGATGAGAGTCACGATCAGCAATTTCCTCAACCTGATCACATCGATATCTGGTGAATCCGATATCGACCGCTTACTCGAAAGAGTCACCGACGAAACAATGAAAGCCAGTAATGCTGACGCAGCACTGATTTATCTGCTTTCTGATGACGAAAGCGAGTTGATAGCGATGGCACCCCGGTTTGCCGATGGCAGCGCCCTCGGCGAAGAAATACTACCTGCCTATTCCCTCATTGAAGGTTCAAAAAGCAATCGATTAATCGGAAAATTCATC
The DNA here is from genome assembly GCA_041821565.1 of Gammaproteobacteria bacterium. Taxonomy (GTDB): domain Bacteria; phylum Pseudomonadota; class Gammaproteobacteria. The sequence goes on from JBGUEB010000014.1 coordinate 20,780, forward strand.
GATCAGGAAGTAGGTATTGAGGTGCTGCAAAAAAACCAGGATGGCGACATGCATTTTCTGCCTTTATTCGAAGCGCTGAATTCCGAGAAACTCACGATCATCGTGCTGCCATTGACTAACAGAAGCAACGAAGGCACCGGTCTGTTGTGCCTGCTCTATAACGAACACAATCGGGGTTTAGCAGATGCCCAGAGTTCCGAACACATGGGTTTCGCCCAGACACTATCTGGCTTTACTGCCGTGTCGATGGAAAGTCGCCAGTTACTGAAAATGCAAAAATCTTTACTGCAATCCTTTATCGAACTGATTGCGAGTGCGATAGATGCGAAGTCCCCCTATACCGGCGGTCATTGCCAACGGGTACCCGTGCTTACCAAGATGCTCGCCGCTGCCGCCTGCGAGAGTCACGATCCTCGCTTTGAAGATTTCTCGCTATCGGAAGAAGAATGGGAAGAACTGCATATCGCGGCCTGGTTACACGATTGCGGCAAGGTGACCACGCCTGAGTATGTGGTCGATAAGTCTACCAAGCTGGAAACCATTTATGACCGCATACACGAAATTCGAATGCGCTTCGAAGTGTTAAAACGCGATGCAGAAATCGACTACTGGCAGCAATTAGCGAATGGCGGAAATGCTGACCAGTTAAAAACCGAGCTTGTGGAAAAACAGGTCCAGCTCGACGATGATTTTACCTTCGTAGCCAAATGCAATGAAGGTGGCGAATTTATGGCCGAAGAAAAAATTACCCGCCTGAATGAAATAGCCAAAAGCACCTGGCAGCGAACACTGAGTGACCGTATCGGGATTTCATGGGAAGAAGGACTGCGTAAACAACGATCTGCGGAAGTCGAGTTACCGACACAGGAACCCCTGCTGGCCGATAAAGAAGAGCATATCTTTTATCGCGATGCCGATGATGTGATGGCCGAAGAAAACCCCTGGAATTTTAAACTGGATACTCCGCAACATAAATTCAACAAGGGTGAGCTCTACAATCTGTCGGTCGCGAGGGGAACGCTTGCCCCTGAAGAGCGTTTTAAGATCAACGATCATATGGTGCAAACTATTACGATGCTCAACCAGCTTCCCTTCCCCAAACACCTGCGCAACGTGCCCGCGATTGCTGGCGGCCATCATGAAACCATGATTGGAACCGGATACCCTAAAAAATTGCGCCGTGAAGATATGTCTCTCACCGCCAGGATGATGGCTATTGCCGATATCTTTGAGGCATTGACCGCGGCTGATCGACCCTACAAAAAGGCCAAATCACTCAGTGAGTCAGTCAAAATCATGAGTTTCATGAAAAAAGATCAGCACATCGATCCCGATCTGTTTGAATTGTTTTTACGATCAGGTGTATACATGGATTACGCAAAGCAGTTCCTGGGTGAAGCCCAGATAGATGATGTTGATATAACCGAGTACCTGGATTAATTTTGTTTGGTCGCTCGTAGTACCACAAACTTTCGATTACTCGCAATCAGTTCACAGTTCCCAAACAGTTTTTTCAGCTTGGCATGATAAGCGAGGTGCCTGTTGCCAACCACCCATAGTTCTCCCCCTGGTTTCAAAACGCGCCTGGCGTCGCCAAACATTTTCCAGGCGACGGCATCGCCAACCGTGTTTTGCTGATGAAAGGGTGGATTATTCAATACCAGGTCCGCGCTTTCATCGGTGACACCCTGCAGGCAGTCAGTCACTTCAAATTCAACGCTGCGGTTACGTCCAAACGCGTCAATAAAATTTTCCCGGGCCGAGGCAACCGCCATGTAGGACTCATCGGTGAACAACAGGCTGGCCTGCTGATTAAGTGATGCGGCTACCAGTCCCAACAAACCATTACCACAACCAAGATCGACAATTCGTTGGTAATGCTCAGATACGGGCATATTTTCGATCAAAATCCTGCTACCGTCATCGAGGCGATCCCGGCTAAATACATTGGCATGGCTGATTATTGAGTACTCACGGTCTGCCTCTATTAGATAGCGATCCGGGTAGGGACTCACACCCCCGTTCATCGATTCATCACGTGTAGTAAATATCAGGCGCGATTTTTTCCAGGCACGAGAAGTCGTGGTGGGCCCGAGAATATTCTCAAATAATTGCAGCGTTGATTTGTGAATCGAGCGCGTCATGCCCGCAGCTATAATTCCTGTCCTGACCCGCATAGTACTTCGCAGGCTATAAAGCTGGTGTTCGAGCAATGCCAGGGTTTTCGGGATTTTGACCAACACCAGATCAAACTCGGCCTGTGGGATTTCTATCCCATTACAAAAACTTACCTGGCCTTGTGCAAATCCATTAATGCGAAGATTATTGATCAATCCCTGACGAGCCAGAAATGAATCTCCCATCATCAACGGTCGATAGTCAGCAAGCGCGACACTCAATGCACCAAAAGCATCATTCACGATCAGGACAGAAGACTGCTGCGATAAGATTCCTAGTTCATCGACCCGCCTGAGCAGGTATTCGTCGGCGGCATCCCAGGCCTGCAAAAACTCGTCTGGCGGATTTCGTTCGAGCGCAAAATCACCCTGCGGAACCGACATGGGTTTGTTTATGGGGGTTATCTTACTGTTGGAATTCATTGAATTAACTCAGGGAACCATCTTGCCGACCACTTGGTCATGCCGGCCTCCAAGCCGGTACGGGATTACTTATCTTCGAAGTTACTCCATTCGCGTCGATTAATTGCATAGCCGGTGATCTTGCCGACGAAGGGCAATAACAGCATACCCGGCAACTTGTTCACCTGTTCAGGATCACGAAACTTGTGGATGCCGATAGTCATGCCCTCGTGTCCTCCACGCGGTTGCGCGATATAGGTGCCGAACAGACGATCCCAGATTGCGAGGTTAAATCCATAATTGCTATTCGCTTCATTGTCTTCGACCGAGTGATGTACGCGGTGCATGTCGGGTGTTACCAGCAGTAGCCGTAACACGCGATCCAGCGATAAGGGTAGCTTTATATTAGCGTGGTTAAACATCGCCATGCCATTTAGAACTACCTCAAAAAAGACCACTGCTACAACAGGCGGGCCGAGCACGATAATAGTGGCAAACTTGATCAACATGGAAAGAATGATTTCGAGGCTGTGGAAACGGGACCCGGTCGTGAGATCGTAATCAAGATCAGCATGATGAACTCGATGCAATCTCCATAGCACCGGTATCGCGTGAACAAGGACGTGCTGCAGGTAAATAACGAAATCCATCGCTACCACAGACAGCAGTATCGCAAGAGCAGGCGGTAGCATGTAATAGTTTAACAACCCCCAGCCATTATTTGCGGCAAACACGGTGATACCGATAGCCCCCGCAGGAAATAGCAGACGTAAGACAATCGTGTTGATGAAAACCAGGCCAATGTTATTGCTCCAGCGCAGCATTTTGGAAACCTTGAGGGTCCTGCGCGGGGTAAATAACTCCCATATTGCGATTAAAATAAATATGCCGATAAAGAAACCCAGCCGAATAGCAGGTTCGTTTTGCATAACGAATTCATCAAACCTCATAGCAGCAATGATACCGCGCATGGAGTCGCATTAAAATGTATCGTGAACTAAATGCTAGCGATTATTCTGTGAGATTTGTATTTCCCGAGCCAGACCCACAGGCAGCGAGCCTTAAAGCGAGTTATGCCCTGTTTTGTAACAATCTCAGGTTACCCGCCGAACCGGACAACTGAGCCGTGCATCTTCTGTCACAACCCACTTCGCCATCGTACATTGCAGGACAGGCTATGACTTCATAATTGGGTGAGAACCAATTGCCCGAAACAGAATAGGTCAATTCCACTTCTCGATTTCTATCAGGACATACAATTATCTGCTTTCTTAAACTGTCTGCCATTACCATCTCCTGAATAATTGTTTCCAGAGTTGTTTTTTACTCCATAGTAAAAAAACCATTTTGACCCAGATCATCTTTTCCTGTTGTTCGCGATGATTAATCCGCATGTTGCATGAAGGGCGAGCAAGTAAATGCTCCTGCATTACTTGCATACATCACATCCATGTGAATAAGATCAGGGGAAATATGGCAAACAAGGTTGATTGATCGCCCGCCGATCCATAGCAATAGCTATGGATCAAGGGGGA
>JBGUEB010000015.1:0-24553 GCA_041821565.1 Gammaproteobacteria bacterium
CTATTCTGGCTAGATGCGGACCGCTTTCATAAGCATCCGGATTTTGCCCAAATATTACACTGACGTTTTGTACCAGTGGTTGTCCATCTGGTTGCATTGGATCATATTTAAGCTTGACCCGATTCAATGCCTGTTCCATTTTTTCGACCACAGCCTCGGTACGGGATAGCGGTGTCCCCTGGGGCAGCAAGATGCGGGCCTCTATCACATCACCCTCGATGTCGGGAAAGCCAACAAACTTGAGTAAACCCCCGGCAGGCACCGCGACGGCAAAGATAATCAACATGAATACAATGCCCAGGGTTAGATAACGGTAGTCAATCGCCTTCCCAAGTAAGGGCGCAAAGATGCCATCTCGCAGATGGTTGAAGTAATATTCGAATCTCTGCCGAAACCGCGACGTCGTGTTTTCCTTCAGGTGACTCAGTGAGTGACTCAGGTGATGTGGCAGAATCCAGAAAGCCTCTATCAGGCTAACTGTAATAACGACGATCAATACGATCGGTAATATGCGTAAAATCTGGCCTATGGTGCCAGTAATAAAGGCCAATGACCCAAACACCAGCAGGGTAGTGGCGAAGGATGACATGATGCCCGGCAATACCTGCCTGACACCTTCGATTGCGGCAACTGCAGGCGAATCACCCCGCTCCATGCGCGCGGCGATATTCTCAGCAATTACGATGGCATCGTCCATTAACAGGCCGATTCCGATCAACAGGCCGACCATCGAAATCATGTTAATCGTGATACCCAGCACCGGTAATATAAACAGCGCCCCGAGAAACGAAACCGGTAATCCCATGGTGACCCAGAAGCTGTATCGAATACTGAAAAACAGCCACAACACCAGGAATACCAGTACCAGCCCCTGCGTGCCGTTTCGTACCAGCATATCGAGTCGATCGATCACAACCGAGGCTACATCCTGGGTCAGATTCAACTCTATTCCCTGGGGTGCCCTCGCCTGTTCGGCGCTAATAAAATCACGCACCGCTTGATAAACTTCGATAATATCCTGGCGTTTGGTTTTGGTGACATTGAGCTGCGCGGAGCGCTGGCCATTGAACAGTGCTTTCTCCTCGTCCCGATCAAACCGATCGGTAATATTTGCAATCTCCCCAAGACTGATTGCAGCACCGGTACTGCCCGAGATCACTACCAGGTCTTCGAAGGCCTCGACGCTCTTGCGTTGATCGTCAAAGCGGAGCAGCAAATCTTCACTGCCGCCTTCGAGATGCCCTACCGGGCTGCTAACACTTTGCCGATCGACCGCTTTCGCTATATCAGCCGCTGACAAGCCATAGGTGCGCATCAACCAGGCAGGCACTTCAATTCGAATATGATGATCCGAAAATCCACTTACCATGACTTCGGCCACATCAATTGCCGCGGTCATACGATCCTTCAGGTCCTCGGCGTAGGCCTTCAGCGCGATCGGATCGCGTGGGCCAGTAATCGCCACCGAGATAACCGAATCGGTGCGTCCGAGCTCTTCTACTATCGGGGGTTCGGTCTGATCGGGAAAATCGTCGATGGTGTCGATTTCGGACTTGACGTCATCCAGGAAACGCGTCATCACCGCGCCCTCGCGCATAACCGCGGTTGCTATACCTACGCCTTCGCGTGCCTCGCAGCGAATTTCGTCCATGTCAGATACGCTCTCTAGTGCATCCTCGATACGGCGACAGACCGCGTCTTCTACCTCGTCAGGAGTTGCACCGAGGTAGATTACCCTGACCTGGACAAATTCGTTTTGTATTTCCGGAAAGGTTTCTCGCTGCAGGCCAGGCAAGGCGACAAGCCCGAGCAGCATGATGCCTATCATTAGCAGATTGGCAGCCGTCTGGTGACGCGCAAACCAGTTGATCATGAACCGGCCTCGGTAGTTTGCAATGTCTTGCTCAAGACCTCGTCGACCTCCACCTCAAGCAACATGCCATCAACCGCAGGAACCAGATCAGAAACCACGATTCGTTCACCCTGCTCCAGGCCTTCTTCGATAACACTGATATTACCCTGCGAAAACAGGATTCGGACAGCCCGTCGTCGTAACCGGCTATCTTTATCGACGACAAAAACCGTACCTGCCCGTATCGAGGACCGTGGCACCACGATACGCTCCATGGGAACCTTTCCACTTAACACTACCCGTGCGAACATGCCTTTGGACAGTGGTGGTTTATAACCGGGTATTACCTTGTCAAAAGGGTCGTCAACCGCAACCACGACACCCATCGTGCGAGTTTCCGGATCGACAATATCACTAAACCGAACAAATTCAGCCTGCCATTCGGCGATATGATTACCCATATCCAGTTGTACTACTGATTCTATTGCTATCAGCTTCGCAACGCTTTCATCAAGTCGATGAAAATCAATTTTTAGCGCTGGGCGCCCTATGAAAAGTCGTCTCAGAGATGACATTGCCACCTGGGCCTTGATTTCAACACGATCAATGGCATCGCCTTCGAACAGGCTTTGCCCCTTGGGAACATATTGGTCTTCTTCAATTTTCAGATTAGCCACGCGTAGATCAAAAGGTGCCCTGATTATGGTGTGATCCAGGTCCCGGTCGGCCAGCGAGAGCCTGGCTGTGAGCAGGCTCCGCTGCGCCGGAACCAGCGCCAGGGTATTCTGCTGGTTTTGCACAGCAGCTTCATATGCCAGCATCGCCCGTTCGGCCTGATCGGACGTGTTTTGTGCCGCGGTACCCTGCTTTGCCAACTCACGAATGCGTTCAAATTCACTCGTAGCCAGCTTCAAATTGCGCTTTTCAATCTCCAGTGAGGCCTGTGCATTTTTTTTCCGCATATCCAGTTCGCGCAATTCGGCATTGGCCTGGGCGCGAGCAATCTTATAGTCCTGCGGGTCTATATGAACTAGTTCGGTGCCTTCAACGAGAATTTCACCATCCCTCAGCTTTGGATGAATATACGTCACCCCGCCAGAGACCTGGCTTACCGCCGTCCATACTCGCGCAGGCTTCACTGGACCATAACCCTCGGCTACTGCTACCAGATTAATCAACGGCACATCAACCACTCGTACACTTCGAGTTGGCTCGGCCTGGGTTGTTTTGACAGGGGATTGCCGGGAACTAACCATATAGGCCAGTACCAGGATTCCGACTAACAGGGGAGGCAAAACTAAAACCTTTCGCGCGAGAGAGGATTGGCCTGACGTCATTAAGAAATCTCCGGACTAATTTGAATCTAACCAGTTAACGACTAGTTTAACCCAACAAGGGGTTGCTGACATAAGGCAGTATCGGTTAACCGTAGTTACTTGAACAGGTCGAGAATATTCGACAGGTCACTTTTACCGGCCGCAATTTCGGAAGCCTGCAGGCCCTCAAGTTCATGCGGGAACACCAGCCATTCGGCGCTGTTATGTATGTGGTAATCAGGTTCGAAGTCGACCGCATTCTTGGTCGGTTTATACCAGGGACAGGCTACCCGAATATCACCCGGTGCATTAAGCCGGGACTGCTTGCGAATCGCCTTGATCAAGGCTTCGACACTGCGACCAGAATCGAATACATCGTCGACGATTAGTAAACTATCGTCAGCATTGGCGTTTTCGATCAGGTAATGCAGGCCGTGAACACGAATTTCCTTGGCCTGTTGGTTAATTCCGTAATAGGACGAGGTGCGTACAGAAATGTGATCGGTTTCGATTCCTTTAAATTCAAAAAATTCCTGTACTGCAATACCCACGGGGGTCCCGCCACGCCAGATCCCGACAATGAACTGGGGCCGGAAGTTATCCTCATAAATCTGACTGGCGAGACGAAAGGAGTCTTCCAGCAGTTGCTGGGCCGTGATATATGTTTTGTCCACAGGGGGCGCCACTCCGGAACGGGTTGAGGCGGGCTATTTTTGCATAATCATTGGGTTTCGTACATATCTGTCTCCCTCTCCCCTTTGGGGGAGAAGGAGTAAAAGATTCCGGATTGTAAATACTATGGTAGCGCCAGCACCCGCTGCAGATCCTCGTCAAAAAAATGGTCGATACAATTGTTACCCGGGCCAGCCCGATCGACGCATAAAAAGGACATTGCCGCGTAAGGAGTCAGCAACACATGATGCCAGGTGCCAGCATGATAATTGATGCCCTGTTTCCCATTCGTAATAAAACCCTGGAAATCTTCGGGTCGCGGCGACTCACCAGCCTTGCCGACTACCACTATGAAAGGGGTCTCATCGAGGGGCACAAAAGCCTGGCTGCCGAGCGGGTGATGCTCAACATGATCGAGCTTACGCGGCATCTCGTACTTGTTGCTTTTTACCAGGCTTATGATTGCGCCCGCGTCCTCGCCGGCCGCCTCGACCTGTGCGAGCGCATGAAATCGCTCTGCCATGCCATTGTTGATGAAAAAGGAATCGCGTTCGTCGCTTTCGATTACATCACCGTAAGGCGCAAAGGCGGTCTGGGTCAGGGGCTGAATGCCCAGTGCTTCGATACTCATCTGGCTATCTTACCCATTAAACGTAAACGACTGACACCGCCGTCAGGAAATAAATTCAGGCGCACATGACTGACTGGACCGATAGTGCTGATAGTCTCGGCAAACTCATGGATATTATCCATCTCAAGCTTACTCGGCGGCAAAAGCTCGGGCCAGAACATGCTCTGAGTAATAATTGAATCTGTGGTTCCACCCTCGACCAGTGCAGCCTGCAGCGAGCAACGGTCCGGATAGTTTCCCTTGAAATGAGCGGTATCAACTATCGCCTGTTCTATCACACCGACATGCCCCAGTTCGATGATGCACCAATCATTTCCTGGCTCGCGGCGTCGGCGCGTCTCCCAGCCATCACCCATGTTCACGCCACGACCCGGCGCGAGTAAGTTCGCAGCCGAACCAAAATGCGCATCATTCCACGCAATCGCTCGAGCGCCCTGCTCAGTCGCGATGAGGTCGTAAACTGCTTCCGGATCTTTTTGCTCCCAGTCACACTGGACCTGGCCATAAATTCGCAGACGCGCAACACCACCATCGGGATATATATTAAGCCGCACATGGGTAAAACTCTGGTCTTCATCAATAGTAAAATAGTGATGACTGTTTCCATTCAGGCTAACCGATGGAATCAGGGATACCCAGCTTGTTTTATCATCGGGATCGCCCGTGCTTTTACACGCGTCGAGCGAGGCTGCCGGTGGATAATTGCCGGTGAAATGAGTGGTGTCAATATCGACCCCCTTGATTATCCCGGCCAGTCCGAGTTGTACGATTGCATAATCGTGGCCACCGTTGCGGCGACGACGCGTCTCCCAACCATCCATCCACTTGCCATTGTCATCAAACTTGCCATCGATAAATACCGGCGCCTGCGGTTCCAGCATGCGGCTACACTCGGCAAAAAAGTCATCGGTACAATACACGGGTTTTGCCCCCAGGCGTTGTTGCGCGAGGTTAATCCAGTGGTTAACAAAATCGGGGATATTGTCGCTCATATTATTTCTTAAACCTCAGGTTGTATTTAATTCGCTGGCATCGTCGATGCTTGCCCTAGGCGGCACCTGCTTTCTCCAGCAGCGTATTTGATAATTCATTGTGTCTGGTTACCAGTGCGTCGATATCCAGACCAGGTATTTCACCATCTTCGACCACCAGTTGACCATTAATCATCGATAGCCAGACACGCGCTGGTGCGCAGGTTAACAACGCCGCTACCGGGTCACTAAGACCACCGGCGTGGGTTAAGTCATCGATTCTAAAGGCAACCAGGTCGGCGGCCTTGCCGCTTTCCAGGCTGCCGATATCGTCACGCCCAAGTACCGATGCACCGCCCAGTGTCGCCAGTTCGAGTGCTTCACGTGCGGAAAAGCGGCCAGCCTTCGATTCGAATCCAGGCCAGCCTACGCGTTGTAATAACATTGCCTGCCTCGCCTCGGCGAGCAAATGATTACCGTCATTACTCGCCGAACCGTCGACCCCGAGTCCCAGACGCACATTGGCGTCTCGCATATCTCGAACCGGCGCAATGCCCGAGGCCAGAATCATGTTGCTGCTGGGGCAATGACAGACGCCGGTTCGACTATGCGAGAGCGTGGCGATTTCCTCTGCATCCGGGTGCACCATGTGTGCAAACCAGACATCTTCGCCGGTCCAGCCCAGGCTTTGCATGTATTCCAGCGGCCGCATCCCAAATTGCTGCTCGCAAAATCGATTTTCATCAATGGTCTCGGCCAGATGGGTATGTAGATTAACACCCGAATATTGTCGTGCCAGGTCCGCTGTCCTCTTCATCAATTCCGGGGTAACACTAAACGGCGAGCAGGGTGCGAGACCGATACGCAACATCGAGAAAGGCTCAGGATCATGAAAAGTTGCGATGACACGTATGCAATCGGCGAGAATATCGTCTTCGTCTTCACAGATATTATCGGGCGGCAAGCCCCCCTGACTTTGACCCAGACTCATGCTACCGCGGGTAGGATGAAATCGAACGCCGAGTTCCTCAGCGGCGCGTATCTCATCGTCGAGACTGGCATCGTTGGGAAACAGGTAGAGATGATCGGCAACCGTGGTGGCGCCCGATAAAATCAATTCGGTAAGACCCAGTTTGGCACTGACGTAAATCGCTTCACTATCCATTTGTCCCCAGATCGGATAAAGGGTTTCGAGCCAGTCAAACAGCGAAAGGCCAGCTGCGGTGCCGATGCTCCGGGTCAGGGTCTGATACAGGTGATGATGGCAGTTCACCAGGCCCGGTAGAATCACCGTGCCGCCCGCATCTATTATTTGCTCAGCCTGTTGATTGTTATCCAGCATCCATTGCGTTATTTCAGCAGTAGTACCGACTTTAATAATTTCCCTGCCTTCGACCAGGATCGCGGCATCGGTAATTTCCCGACGTTGCTTATCCATCGTTACCAGGGAAGTCGCGTGCTGAATCAGTATCATGGCATCCTTAGCCTCTACTGTACCGGCATTGACCCATGATATGGGTCGCCGCAACGCAACGATCATCACCTAACATCATCAGTGCAAACAACTGGTCTTCGATCGATTCAGCCCGGGCCATACGCCGTTTCATTAGCGCTGTTGCGGCCAGATCCAGAACCACGAAATCTGCCTCTTTCCCAACCTCAAAGTTCCCCAGTTGGGAATCAAGATACATCGAGCGGGCGCCGCCCAGGGTAGCGAGATAAAAGGCCTTCATCGGCGACAAACTCTGTCCAGCCATCTGGCATACCTTGTAAGCCTCATTCAGGGTCTGCAACATACTGAAGCTGGTTCCACCGCCAACATCGGTTGCAATTCCAACGCGAATGTCGTGTTGACGCGCATCATCCAGGCTGAACAAACCACTGCCCAGGAACAGGTTCGATGTCGGGCAAAAAGCGATTGCGGCACCACTTTCCGACATGCGCGCACGATCGGTTTCGTCCAGGTGAATACAATGCGCATAAATAGAACCTTCACCGAGTAATCCATAGTAATCGTAAACATCGAGATAACTGCGTCGCTGTGGAAACAATTTTGCCACCCAGGCAACTTCGTCGTGGTTTTCGGCGACATGTGATTGCAGGTAGAGTCCGGGATACTCTCGAAGTAGCGCACCTGCCACCTCGAGCTGTTGCTCGCTTGAAGTCGGTGCGAATCTCGGTGTCACCGCATACCTGGCACGCCCCTGCTGGTGCCAGCGCTGGATCAAAGCCGCACTGTCCTCGTAACTCGACTCGGCAGTATCACAGATAAATGCGGGTGCGTTTCGGTCCATCATAACCTTGCCCGACACCAGGCACATATCGCGCTTCTGTGCCGCAGCAAATATGGCATCTACCGATTCAGGATGTATGGTCGCGAAAACACCGCTCGTGGTGGTGCCGTTTCGTAGTAGCTGCTCGCAAAAAAAGTCGGCAGCACTGTCAGCAAGGCTACGATCGCTAAACCCGGCCTCCGTTGGGAAAGTATACTTTTCCAGCCACTCGAGCAATTGTGCGCCATAGCTGGCGATCATATCGGTTTGCGGGTAATGGGTATGGGTATCGAAAAACCCGGGCATGATTAATTTGCCCGAGTAATCGGTTAGTTCTATGCCATCGGGTAACTGGTCTAACCAGTCGCTCGTATTTCCAAGTGCAACCACCCGCCCCTTGTTCAATATCAGCAGGCCATCTTCGATGTATTCCCAGGCCTGGTGCGAGGTATCGGGATCGGCAATAAAATGCAAAAAAGCGGCACGAATGGCCCTGTCGCACTGGCTATTGTCTAACATTTCGCGTACTCACCCCCGACTATTGTCCGGGTGATTTCAGCGCATACCAGGTGGCGACCAGCTCTCGCTCTGCATCGGTCATCTGGGTCAGGTTACCTATCGGCATGTAACGAGTCGCAACAACACGCGCGATGTTAGCGGCATTATTTCGAACCTGTTCTTGCGTCTCAAACAATAGCCCGAGTGGCGCCTGGGCAAATCCGGCCTGGGTGGGCTTTGCCGCATGGCAGGACGCACAACGAGCATTGATCACTTCCTGTATCTGCGCATCACTGATCGAAACCGAGGCGTCCACTTCGACAGGGATTGGTCTCAAATAGATTAGCATCACAATTAACAGGGCCACGCTAATCGCTGGCAGTGCCCAGTTTTGCTTACCGCCATGGCGCAAGACGAAAAACTGACGGATCAAAACCCCGGCCATCATCACAAATCCCAGTACCAGCCAGCCCTGTTCGTGGCTGTAAGTCATCGGGTAATGATTGCTGATCATGATGAACAGCACCGGCAGGGTAAAATAAGTATTGTGTACCGAGCGTTGCTTGCCGACGATGCCGAGCCCTGAATCCGGCTCTTGCCCAGTCCTGATCTGCGCCACCATCTTCTTTTGTCCGGGTATAATCTGGAAGAAGACATTCGCTACCATAATCGTACCCATCATCGCGCCCACGTGCAGGTAGGCAGCACGCGCACTAAACAGGTGAAACAATACCCAGTCAGATATCATCACCAACAGGAATATGATGACTGCAAGCAGTGTATCTTTGCCCTTTAGAATCTCGCAAAGCGTGTTATAGATTAACCAGCCCCCAGCGATGAAACCAATGCTGATCGCGATTGCCACCGCTGGCGTCAGCGGCATAACCTGAGCATCGATTAAATAGGTATTGGCGCCAAACCAGTAAATGATTGCAAGCAATCCCATGCCCGAAAGCCAGGTGGTATAGGCCTCCCATTTCGACCAGTGCAAATGCTCCGAGAGTGGCTCACCGCGTGGCCCTGCCAGGTACTTCTGACTATGGTATATGCCGCCACCGTGAACTGCCCATAACTCGCCCGATACGCCGCGCGCACTGTCTTCTGGCTTCGCTGGTTTCGACAGGGAATTGTCGAGCATGACGAAGTAAAAAGAGGCGCCGATCCAGGCCACACCGGTAATCAGGTGCAACCAGCGGATCAGCAAGTTGGCCCAGTCGAGGAGGTAAGCTTCCATTAAAATAGAATCACGAAATAAACTCAGAACTCACTGTGCAGCCATCAAACAAGGACGATAGCTGCACCGAGACATTTTTGTTAGGGTAGTTTGCTGACCACGCCTTCGAGGTAATAATCCATACCGCTTAGATCGCCATCACTCATGTTACTGCCGGCAGCAACACGCTCTTTTCCATCCTGATCGACTACTGGTCCGGCAAACGGGTGCAGGCTGCCATCGGCGAGTTGCTTTTCCATGCTGACGATACGAGCCTGTAGGTCGGCTGGAATTGCCGGGTTCAACGGTGCCAGCTTTATCATGCCTTCCTTATAGCCACCCCAGGTGCTTTCGGGTTTCCAGGTACCAGCCTGCACAGCCTTGATCGTTTGCGTGTAATAGTCGCCCCAGAGATGGGTAGTCGCGGTGAGGTGTGCTTTTGGACCATATTTGGACATGTCCGAATGGTAACCAAAAGCATACTTGCCCCGCTCTTCAGCAGCCTGAACCACAGCGGTGGAATCGGTATGGTGTGTAATAACATCCGCACCCTGCGACATCAGCGTCATCGACGCCTGGCGTTCCTTACCAGGGTCGTACCAGGAATTGACCCAGATCACGCGTAATTCTGCTTTTGGATTCACACTCCGAGCACCCTTGATGAAAGCATTGATGCCCTGCAATACTTCGGGAATTGGAAATGCGGCAACATAACCCAGTACATTTGATTTGGTCATCTCACCGGCGATAACACCGGTCAGGTAACGGCCCTCGTAAAAGCGAGCATTATAAATGCCCATGTTTTTACCCATCTTGTAACCAGTAGCGTGAACGAATGCTGTATTCGGGAAGGTTTTTGAGACTTTTAGCATGAAATTCATGTAGCCAAAGCTGGTGGCAAAAATTACCTTGTCGCCGCGCTTGGCCATTTCACGAATCACGCGTTCGGCGTCCGCACCTTCCGCCACGTTTTCAACATAATTGGTGGTCACGCCGGTCTCTTTCTCGAGTTGCAAGCGTCCCATATCGTGTTGAAAAGTCCAGCCAGCGTCGCCAATCGGGCTGACATAGATAAAGCCGACATTATCGGCCGCCATCGATGTGGCAGATAGTAGGCTTGTAGCCACTACCAGCATCGAGGTTGTTAAGTATCTAACCAGTTTGTTTTTTATTTTCATGTTGCAATCCTCCTGCGGATTTATGTTTAATAGGTTGTATTCAGGCCTTTCATGATTATACCCTGTACATGATCGACGCCCGCTAAATTCTGGACAGCATGTCCATTATTTCTTTCAATCCTTCTATGCATCCGGACGAAATGGTTGTCCCAATGATACTGGCGCATTCAGGCGCACGGTATTTTGATCACGGGAAATAATTACCAGTACGATAATCGTTGCCAGGTAGGGCAGCGACGACAGGAACTGGGAAGGAATATTGATATCCAGCCCCGAACCCTGCACAAACAATTGTGCAACCATCACGCCACCAAACAAATATGCACCGACCAGTACACGGAATGGACGCCAGGTAGCAAATACTACCAGGGCTATCGCAATCCAGCCACGACCCGAGACCATGCCTTCGACCCACAGTGGGGTATAAAATACAGACAGGAATGCGCCACCGATACCGGCCATCGCGCCACCAAACAGGGTCGCCATGTAACGAATACGGATTACGTGATAACCGATCGAATGCGCCGATGACGGGGATTCGCCTACCGCACGCAATACCAGGCCCGGACGACTTTTGTATAAGAACCAGGTAATGCCGGCAAACAATATCCAGGAAAAGTATACCAGCGATTGCTGATTGAAAAGCGCGCCTAAAATCGGAATATCAGCCAGTAAAGGTATACGCCAGGGCGCTACCGTTTGCAGAATTTCGGATTCATAGGGTTTGCCGATAAACGCTGAAAGTCCAACGCCAAATATTGACAGGGCAAGACCCGTGGCTACCTGGTTACCCATCAAGGTGAGTACGACTACAGCGAACAGAAAAGACATCAACATGCCTGCAAACATTCCCGCCAATACACCCAGCCAGAGGTTACCGGTGTGATGCGTAATTGCAAATCCGGCAATCGCCCCCATCGCCATCATGCCTTCGGCGCCGAGGTTGAGCACTCCGGATTTCTCCGCGATGAGCTGGCCGAGGGCAACAATAATCAACGGTGTTCCTGCTACGATGGTAGCAAATAAAATCGATGTTAAGAGTCCACTATCCATTAGTCTCGACCCCACTTTAAACGATAGTTAATAAACACATCCGACCCCAGTAAAAACATCAACAACATGCCCTGGAACACGTTCGATATCGACGAGGGTAGGTTCATATACTGTTGAGCCTGTTCACCACCGAGGTATAACAGAGCCATTAGCAGGCTCGCGAAAAATATTCCGATCGGATTCAGGCGCGCGACAAAGGCAACAATAATTGCGGCGAAGCCGTAGTTATTCGATACGTGTTCGGTAAGTTGCCCCATGGGCCCCGATACCTCCGACATGCCTGCCAGGCCTGCCATGCCACCACCGCTGAGCAAGCCAATCCAGATCATGCGTTTGGCTGAGAATCCGGCGTAACGAGCAGCATCTTTGGCATTACCGGCAACCTGCATCTGGAAGCCAAGAAAACTTCGATTCATAAAGATATAACCGACCAGCAGGGCACTCAATGCAAACAGGAAGGCCGCGTTCAGCCGCGTTCCCTCCACCAGCATGGGTAACAGGGCCGATTCCTCAAACATACGTGACTGCGGAAAATTGAATCCATCCGGGTCCATCATCGGCCCGTGTACCAGCCAGGAAACCATCAGCTGTGCGACATAAACCAGCATCAGCGATACCAGTATTTCATTCGTGTTGAAGCGGGTTTTTAAGAACGCCGGTATCGAGGCCCAGAGCATGCCGCCGATGCCCCCGGCTATCACCATCGCGACTAAAACGAAGACACTGTCAGTTTCATAGAAATACAGCGCCACCGCGCTCGCCGCCGCCCCTCCCATAATGTACTGACCCTCGGCGCCGATATTCCAGACGTTGGCACGAAAACCAATCGCCAGTCCAATCGCCACCAGCATCAACGGAGTGGCCTTTAAAAATAATTCGGATATGCCGTAGGTATCGCTCACGGGATTAATGAAAAATATTTTAAACCCTTCGACCGGATCTTTACCGAGAAAGGTAAACAGCAGCAAGCCTCCAATCAACATCAACACAATCGCAATCAGCGGTGATGCATAGGACATTAATTTTGATGATTCGGCACGCGCCTCGAGCCTAAGCATAATCGCTCTCCTCAATAGTGGCCGCATCGGGCCACATGCCGCTCATCCACACCCCTATTTCATCGATATTGGTGTCGGCCAGTTTTTTCGCCGGCGACAATCGACCATTCGCAATAACGGCTATCCGATCCGAAATCTCAAACAACTCTTCAAGCTCCTCTGAAATTACCAGGATCGCAGCACCTTCGTTTTTTAAATCGATCAAGCGCTGGCGAATAAAGGCGGCGGCACCGACATCGACACCCCAGGTGGGTTGTGCTGCTACGAGCAGTTTGGGTGCCTGTAGAATCTCCCGGGCCATGATAAATTTTTGTAAATTACCGCCCGACAGTGAGTGCGCGGCATGCTCTGAACCCCCACATTTAACGTTGTATTCCTCGATACAGCGATCGGCAAATTCCTTTACCCGACCGAAACGAATCAGGCCATTTTTAAGCATGTCGGCCCCGTGTGCGGTCAACAGCGCATTGTCTGCGAGCGACATTTGCGGCACTGCGCCGCGCCCAAGACGTTCTTCCGGTACAAAACCCATTCCGGCGGCCCGCCTGCTATCGGGAAGCAAGCTAGCCGATGCTGATCCACAAATTTCGATCAGGTCATTTTGTGCCAGCGGTTGTTCACCCGAAAGCGCGTAAAGCAGTTCCTGTTGGCCGTTACCCGATACCCCGGCAATACCCAAAATTTCACCCGAATGAATTTCGAGGTCGATATCTTCCAGGTTAGTCCCAAACGGATCATCCGAGGGCTGCGTTAGTTTATTCAGACGCAGGCGTACTTCACCAACTACTGCGAGGCCATCTTGCTGACACACCGGCAATTCCTTGCCAATCATCAAACGCGCCATCGACTTCGGCGTTTCCTCGGAAGGAATACAGTCACCGGTTACCTTGCCATCGCGCAAAACCGTGGCGACGTGGCAAAGTTCCTGGATTTCATCGAGCTTATGGCTGATGTAAAGAATACTGCAACCCTCGTCGGCAAGCTGCCGCAGCGTATCAAACAAGGTGCGTACCGCCTGCGGTGTCAGCACCGAGGTCGGCTCATCCATGATCAGTAATCTTGGGTTTTGCAGCAAACAGCGGACAATTTCGACGCGCTGGCGCTCACCCACTGACAGGGCATGTACCAGGCGACCCGGGTCTACCGGCAAACCGTATTTTTTCGAGACCTCGGTAATTTGCTCGGAAAGCTCTTTCAAATCAGGATTACCGGGCAACGCCAGGGCAACGTTTTCAACCACATTCAGGGTTTCAAACAGGGAAAAATGCTGGAATACCATGCCGATACCGAGACTGCGTGCATGGGCCGGGTTTTCGACCTGGACGACCTCGCCTTCCCATTTGATGGTACCAGCATCGGGTTTGGTGACGCCGTAAATCATCTTCATCAGGGTACTCTTGCCGGCGCCGTTTTCACCCAGCACCGCGTGAATTTCGCCCCGTTTTACCTTTAACGATACGTCTTCGTTGGCAATCACCGAAGGGTATATCTTGGTAAGTCCGTTGAGTTCGAGCCTGACCTCGTTGCCGGCTTTCTCGCTAGATATCATCTAGTCCTCCCCAGTGATTTTTGTTTTTTTGAATTATTACTTAAGCTGGAAAAATATCGATCACGTAGTTGCATTATTTCACCAGCCACCGAAATTGCAATTGCCGCTGGCTGTTTGCTTTGAATGCCATCGATACCAATAGGACAGGTCATACGCTCAAAATGCGATGCCTCGAAGCCCCGTCGAGACATCCGGGTTTCAAACAGGCGTCGTTTCGAAGCCGAACCGATCAGACCAAAATAGGCAAAATCGTCGCGTTTGAGGATTTGCTCGGCGAGTTGCTGGTCGAGCGCGTGATCGTGCGTCATCACCAGGAAATAACAGCCTTCGGCCGCGGCGTCGACTTCCGCCTCTGGCGTATCGGTGCAGATAAACTCTACATTATCCGAAACTCCTGAAACCTGTTGATCGTCACGGGTATCGACCCAACGGATCACTACTGGCAGATCCTGCATGACCCTGATGATGGCGCGGCCGACGTGCCCGGCGCCAAATAGAACTAACTGAAAGTCGGGCTTTCGGGTAGCTTCAATAAAATAACTGTGCGCGCCTGCCCGCGTCTGGATCAAACCGACATTATTCTCACCGTTCAAAATCGATTCGGCCGCCTTATGCAAATCACCAGGCGCTACCCTTTCAGGCAATGCATCGTGAACCCGATCCCGGGCCAGTATTAAAAAGTCTGAATTCGGCTCGTCGTTCGATTGGTGTGCGGTCACCAGGCGCACCCAGTCCTCTCCACGAGCATCAAACTCTTTTGCCAGTTCCAGCCACCGCGTGGTTTCCACAATCGGTTCGAACATCAGGTTTACCAGGCCCCCGCAACACTGGCCGAGACCAGCACCGAGCGGAAACCGCCTTAATTGATTGGGCTCGTCAGTATCAAGCTGGCCACGTGCTATGTCGCAGGCCTTATGCTCAAGGTTGCCGCCGCCGATGGTGCCGTACAAAGCATCTCTGGTGACGATCATTTTTGCACCGGGTTCGCGGGGCGTCGATCCCACGGTCGACGCAACGGTTACGATTACCGCCGGTATGCGCTGTTGGCGCAGGCGCAGCAGTGTATGCATCCAGTTCATCACAGGCTTTCCCTGCCTTCGCGGACTGCGATGACCGCATCCAGGATCGCCTCGGGTGTAGCCGGGGCACGCAGGGGCGGGTTGATGCGATCATCAGCGAGACTCGCTATCGCAGCACGAATCGCGAAGAACACCGAGAAAGGTAATAGCAATGGTGGTTCACCGGTTGCTTTCGAGCGCATGATGGTCGGCTCGGCATTATGGTTTTCAAACAATTCGGTATTAAACTGTGCCGGGCAATCGGTAATCGTCGGAATTTTATAAGTCGAAGGTGCGTGAGTAGTCAGCCGCCCGTTCGCATCCCAGCACAATTCTTCGCTCGTCAACCATCCCATACCCTGTATATACCCGCCTTCTATCTGGCCAATATCAATCGCCGGATTAATCGAATTACCGGCGTCGTGCAATAAATCGGCACGCAGCAATTTCCATTCACCCGTTAAGGTATCGACTACTACTTCGGATACGGCGGCACCATAAGAAAAATAATAAAACGGCCTGCCCTGCATATTGACGCCATCCCAGTTCAGTCCAGGGGTTTTGTAGAACCCATCGGACCACAACTGCACGCGCGACTCATAGGCCATGGTTACCAGTTTGGTGAATGGAATAGATTGATCGCCAATACTGACCTGGTTATCGGCAAAACTGGCCTCACTTGCCTCGCCGCCGAGCTGCGCGGCCGCGACATCGGCGAGCCGGTTTCTGATTTGACGCGCGGCATCCTGTGCCGCCTTGCCATTCAAATCACAGCCGGTAGAAGCCGCGGTAGCGGAAGTGTTTGCCACCTTGCTGGTATCGGTCGCAGTCGCTCGTACCCAACGCAGATCGATGCCTAGTTCGTGCGCGACAACCTGCGATATCTTGGTGTGCAGGCCCTGCCCCATTTCGGTACCACCATGATTCACCAGTACCGAACCATCGGTATATACGTGCACGAGTGCACCGGCCTGGTTGAAATGCACCAGGTTGAAGGAAATGCCAAACTTGACCGGTGTCAGGGCTATGCCCTTGCGTAAAACAGGGCTGTCCGCGTTGAATTTCTCGATGGCCTCAAGGCGTGACGTGTAATCACTACTCGCCTCCAGTTGTGCTACCAGTTCGTGAATGACATTGTCATTAAGTTCCTGTCCGTAAGGTGTGACATTTCGGCTGTCCTTGTCGTAAAAATTGAGTTTTCGCACTTCGAGCGAATCCTTGCCGAGCTTACGCGCGATATTGTCGATAATATATTCGATCGCGATCGCGCCCTGTGGCCCGCCAAAGCCGCGGAAAGCGGTGTTCGACTGGGTATTGGTTTTCGCACTAAAGGCGTTGATTTCTACATCGTTTAAATAATAGGCATTGTCCAGATGGCAAACGGCGCGGGTCACCACCGGTCCGGTAAGGTCGGCAGAGAAACCCGACTGCGCGGCCATTTCAATCCGAATCGCCTGAATCAGCCCGTCGTCGTCATAACCGACTTCGTACTCGTAGTGAAAACCGTGGCGCTTGCCGGTAACCATCATATCGTCGTCACGGTCAAGCCGAAGCTTAACCGGGCAATTTAAGCGCTTTGCGGCTATCGATGCGATACAGGCAAAGATCGCCGATTGCGATTCCTTGCCGCCGAAGCCACCACCCATGCGGCGCATTTCGACGACGACCTGGTTGGCATCAAGACCAAGCGCATGGGCGACGACATGCTGCATTTCAGTGGGATGCTGGGTGGAGCACCAGAGATGAATACAACCGTCTTCTTTGGGCGCGGCATAGGAAATCTGCCCTTCGAGATAAAACTGTTCCTGCCCGCCTACCGAAAATTCACCGCTGCTTGTATGCGCTGCCTGCGACATGGCCTGGGCCGGATCACCGCGTAGCAAACGAGCCGGGGGCAATACCCATGACTCTTGACGCTTCGCCTCGCGTACATCCAGAATTGCGGGCAAATCTTCATACTCAACCAGGCCATTGAGCGCGGCCTTGCGTGCCGCGACATAAGAAGTCGCGACGACCGCAAAGATGGGTTGGCCATAGTACTGCACCAGTCCATCGGCCAGTATCGGATCATCCTGGATGATCGGCCCGCAATCGTTACGGCCAGGAATATCTTGCGCGGTAAACACCGCAACGACACCAGCCGAGGCTTTCACCGCATCCAGATCGATCGAGACAATTTGCGCATGTGCGCGTTGACTCAGACCCAGCGCGATATAACGCGTACCCGCCATTTCAGGGATATCATCAACATAAGTTGCCTCGCCGCTAACATGCAGGCCTGCTGATTCATGCGGGGTCGATGTACCCGGCACTACTACCTCATTCGCTTTACTTTGCAATTCCATCAGGCTTCTACCGCGAATACATTGACCGCATCGGGCTGCAAAGCATCCTGAGATCGAGTTTCAAGATAAAAACGATACAATAAGTTTGACGCCGCCTGTTGCCGATAATCGGCGCTGGCGCGCATATCCGACATAGGCGCGAAATCCTGCTTTAAGGCCTCCATCGCATCGGCAACCCTGTCCTCGTCCCAGGTCTTATCCTGTAACAGGTTTTCAGTTTGTGCCGCGCGTTTCGGGATTGCGGCCATGCCGCCAAAAGCAATGCAAATAGATTCTATTTTATTACCAGTCAGACGCAGCGCAAAGGCGGCACAAACGGCCGATATATCCTGATCGAAGCGTTTGCAAAGCTTGTAGCAGCGTATCTGCAGTGACTCGTCGCGTTTGGGAATGATTACCGATTCGACAAACTCGCCTGCCTCCATCGCATTTTTCTGATAATCGAGATACAGGTCCTGCATGTCAAGCTCGCGGGTTTTCGATCCTCTTCGCAATTTAACGCGGGCACCGATGCTGATTAAGGCGGGCATTGAATCACCGATCGGAGAACCGTTGGCGATGTTGCCCACCAGGGTTCCAGCGTTGCGTACCGGCACCGAGGCGAAACGTCGAAACATTTCGTTGAATTCGGGGTATTCTGGCGATAGCGCATTGGACGCATCGGTTAATGAGACCGCGGCGCCGATTTCGATACCGGAGTCATTTTCTGTTATTTGATTCAGTTCGGCGACATTGCCGAGATAAATAAGCGTGGGTAATTCGCGTAGTTGTTTGGTCACCCAGAGACCAACATCGGTGCCGCCTGAAACAATACAGGCATCGGGGTTTTGCAGGTAAAAATCGGCGAGCTCATCGGTAGCAGCAGGGGCAAAATATTGACTATCGTCAGTTTTCAATTCCAGCCCCTTTTTCCTCTGGAGTTGCTTCAGGCGATCGATCAATTCCAGTTCCTGTGCGCTCGCGCTGTCAACACATTTACTGGCTGGTTGATATACCACCGGATCCGCATCAGGTGGAACCGGGTAATCGTTCATCTTCAGCGTGGCTTCGATAATCGGACGATAACCGGTACAACGGCAAAGATTCCCTGAGAGCGCATCGTCGATGACGGCTCGATTGATACCGGTTTCGGTTTTATACAATGCGAACATCGACATGATAAAACCCGGAGTGCAAAAACCACATTGCGATCCATGGTAGTCAACCATGCTTTGTTGTACGGGGTGGAGTGCGCTTTCGGCAGTCTTGAGCGACTCTACGGTAAATAATATCTTGCCATCCAGGGTTGGTAGAAATTGAATACAGGCGTTGACGGCACGAAATTGCAGGCGATTATCAACCGTTTCGCCAACAACAACGGTGCAGGCACCACAGTCTCCCTCGGCACAGCCTTCCTTGCTGCCGACACGGCCGCGGTCCTCACGCAGATATTGCAGCACTGTCCGCGTTGGCTCGATATTGTTTACTTCGACTAGCTCCCCATCGAGTATGAAACGAATTGTGTTTACTTCTCCCATAGACTAGGAGCCCCGGTAGGTCGAGTAAGACCAGGGCGACACCAGCAGGGGCACATGATAATGCGAGTCGGCATCGGCTATGCCGAAGCGAATAACGACTTCATCGACAAATGGTGGATTGGGGAGCTCGAGATTGCCATCGTGATAATAAGCCCCGGCCTGGAATACCAGTTCGAAGACGCCAACATGGAATTCATGCGTATCGAGGATCGGAGTGTCGAGGCGGCCATCGGCGTTGGTGGTGTCCTGCTTTAACAACTGGCGATCGCCATCAACCTGGTAGAGCGCGATATTGAGGCCAGCGGCCGGGCAGCCGTTTGCTGTATCGAGTACATGTGTTGTCAGTCTGCCCATTCCGCTCCCCTCGGTGGAGGGTGCCGTAAAAAGTCGTCTTGCGTCCCCTGACTGCGTTGAAAGTGTGCTCGAATGCTCATTTACTCCGTGTAAACTGCGCTTCTGCGCGCATTTTCGCCTTGCCAGGAAACACAATCCAACTTTTTACGACACCCTCGGTGTTCAGAACGGCTAAATTCTCACTATCCGCTATAATTGTCAACACTTTTATTTATTATTGTTAACAATCTATGAATGTGTTTTACTATAGCCTGTAATGATACGAGGATAATGATCATCGAACCGAATACCGAGGAATCCCGTGGCTCGTTTAAGCCGACAATGAGCGAAGATGATGTGCTACGCCAGATAGAACAGGCGGTTATCGATCATCGGCTGCCGCCCGGTACCAAGCTCAAGGAAGTACAGTTGGCCGAGGTGTTTGGCGTCAAACGCGGTACCATCCGTAAGGTGCTATCGCGTCTCGCCTACTCCAGGCTGGTAGATCAACTACCCAATCGCGGCGCCAGTGTTGCCAAACCCTCGGTAAAGGAAGGGCGTGACCTGTTTGCAACGCGCCGTGCCATCGAAGGTGCAATTATTCAAATACTGACACCGGAAATCGAACGGTCCGGCATTCAAAGTCTTCGCCAGATGCTCGATCAGGAACAAAATGCTTACCTGAAAGGGGACTCCAAACTGGCATTAGCGCTATCGGTCGATTTTCACCGGCAATTGGCCAAAATGTGCGGAAATAGCGTTCTGCAAGAGTACCTCAACGATATTATCCGGCGTACACCACTGGTGATCCTTACCCACCTTAGCGCTGACCCGCAAAACCGCTGCCGTAACCAGGAACACGAGGCCATCGTCGATGCGCTTGAAAGTGGCGATGCCAAAAGAGCGGTCGAGATTATGAATCAGCACCTGCTCCATATAGAAAATAGAATCGAGCACAAGTCCGAGGAAGTGCAGCCCGATCTCGCTACTATCCTGTTAACCGGTTAAAGAGCCCTGGCCATGTTCGACGAAGAAGATTATCCCAGAGACCTGATCGGTTATGGTCAAAATCCGCCCAAGGCGGACTGGCCGGGCAAGGCTCGAATCGCGCTCCAGTTCGTGCTCAATTACGAGGAAGGCGGGGAGAACAATGTCCTGCATGGGGATGCCGGCTCGGAGAAATTTTTGTCCGAGATTATTGGCGCGCAAAGTTATCCCGCGCGTCATATGAGCATGGAATCAATTTATGAATATGGCTCGCGTGCCGGCGTCTGGCGCCTACTTCGCGAATTTGAACAACGCGGACTGCCACTGACTATTTTTGGCGTCGCCATGGCGATGCAACGCCATCCGGAACTGGCCCGTATTTTCATCCAGCTGGGTCACGAGGTCGCATGCCACGGCTTGCGCTGGATCCACTACCAGGATACCGACGAAATTACCGAAGCTGAACACATGCAAAGCGCATTGAATATTATTAAACAATTGACCGGGGTCATGCCAAAAGGCTGGTACACCGGTCGCGATAGTCCGAATACTCGCCGCCTGGTGGTAGAAAACGGTAACCTGCTATATGACTCCGACTACTACGGTGATGATTTACCCTTCTGGACCGAGGTGGAAACATCCGACGGCACTCGTAAACCTCACCTGGTTGTGCCCTATACGCTGGACACCAACGATATGCGCTTCGCCACGGCGCAGGGCTTCAATAGTGGCGAACAATTTTATCAATACCTGCGTGACAGCTTCGACGTACTTTATAAAGAAGGTGAATCGAGACCGAAAATGTTATCGGTTGGTCTGCATTGTCGGCTCGCTGGCAGGCCGGGGCGTTTTGCCGCATTGCAGCGCTTCCTCGATCATGTGCAAAGCCATGATCGGGTATGGATATGCCGGCGCATCGACATCGCTCATCACTGGATAGACAGACACCCCTGGCAACCTGCATAATATTGCCCATGACGAGTAAGATATCGCTAGCCAATCTCAACCAGTATGATCGCGAGCAATTCATCGAGTCACTGGGTGGAATCTTCGAACACTCACCCTGGGTTGCCGATCTGGTCTACGATTGCCTTCCATTTGATTCAACCGCCCAGTTACATCAATGCATGATTGAAACAGTCGCGAAATCCCCCGAATTTCAACGTATGGCCCTAATTTGCAGCCATCCTGAACTTGCCGGCAAAGAAGCTGATGCAGGCACCCTGACTACTGAATCGAAACAGGAGCAATCTCGAGCGGGACTGGATCAATGCACCGCTGCCGAGCTCGCACAACTGCAGTCGTTGAATCGGGCTTACCGCGATAAATTTGAGTTCCCATTTGTAATAGCAGTAACCGGCCTCGATAAGGCCCAGATTATGGCGGCGGTCGAGGCGCGCCTTAGAAATCCTGTGCAGGCTGAATTCGATACCAGCATCGCCGAGATCGGTAAGATCGGTAAAGTTCGGCTGGATGCGCTCATAGATGAGTAATGCAGTTTAACCGCGAGGCTTTTATCTCGCGGGCTAATGTTCACGAGCAGTGGAAAGATATTCTGATCGATGCACTGCAGTCGGTTGATCCCGACTACCTGGCAGGACTGGAACAATCAAACGACTGGCTTCCCGGCGTCGACCAGTTGTTTAGCGCTTTTCGTCGTGATCGACAAAACCTGCGTTATATCCTCATCGGTGAATCTCCCTACCCTCGAGCCGAATCGGCAAACGGTATTGCGTTTTATGACGCCGCGGTGGACATGCTGTGGAGTGAAACAGGCTTAAGCAAGTCGGTCAACCGCGCCACCTCGATGCGTAATATAATTAAAACCGCATTGATCGCCGAGGGACTAATCGAGGCTGATCCGGCTGGGAAAATTTCCCAGGCCAGCATCGCGCTGATCGACCATGCAGGCTTGATCCAGACCATGGAAGACTTGTTCGAAGCCCTGCAAGATCGGGGTTTTCTAATGTTGAACGCGACACCCGTGTTGCATTCAGTGCGAAAACCGGCGCTAGAAGCGAAGTACTGGCAGGGATTCCTGAAACGACTGCTGGAGTTGTTAGCGCCATCAACCAACTCCTCTCTGACCCTTGTTTTATGGGGAAAAATTGCCGAGACGATCGAGTCGCTGGAACTCTCGACAAACTACCAGAAACTGGTCAGCGAGCATCCATATAACCTTTCATTTATTCATAACAGGGAAATGCAGGGCTTGTTTCGTGAGATCGGGATATTGAGTACGATACCCTCACCCTAACCCTCTCCCAGAGGGAGAGGGTTAGGGTGAGGGTGCTGAATGGTAAAACCAACTCAATCTAATCAATCAACCTATCCGAACGCACCAGGTTCTGCTGATCATGCACATCGGTAGTCTTACCGTACAAATCCTTAACCCGCACCGCGTTACCAACCATGCCTGGTTTTTCGGTAAACGACATTATTAACAACAATCGATCGTCGTCACCGGTATTTTCGGTGACCTGGTGCAGGGAAAATCGGCCGAGGAAAAATTGCAGATCACCGGCATTTAATGTGAGTCGTTTAACCCGGCTGCGATCACCGTCGAGGACTTTTTTAACCTCGTAGTAACATTCATCATCCTGGCTGCGCAATGCCGGTGCATACTCGAAATGGCCACCGCTACTCGCCGGATTCAACAGCATGGTGATGGTGAATTCATTGGTATCGAAATGCCAGTTGAACTGTTCACCCGGGCCGCCGACATTGATAATCATGTTGGATACAGGATCCTCGTAGATAAATAACTCCCGCTTGCCCAGGCAGTCGGCGAGGAAACGCAGCAATGGCTGCCAGTAATACAATTGATGCGCCGCGGTATCCTCGCCCAGCAAATCGGCAGTCACAAAACCGTTGGTACGCGGGATAAAGATATTACGCGGATGATCTCCGGGTAGTTCTGCATCACCATCACCGAGATAAATATTACACATTTTTTTCGGCGAGTAGTATGCCTGTGGTTTTCGATCATTGGCCTCGACCAATAGCTGTTGCAGACCAGCCTCGGAAATAAAATGACGAATCACCGCACAACCGTCTTCAGCCAGGCCGGCTCGAACCTGGTCGATGATTTGTTGGCGCAGGGGATTGTCCGCCTCATCGAGCGGATAGGCCTCATGATCGATAATATCTCTACAGTTCACTGTCGATTTCATAACATTAAGTCGATTTAGAAAGCCATATTAATTGGGGACGTAGCACAATTTTTTATCAGTTAATTTCAGTGGTCAAGCATTTCGCGTTTTAAAATTGTGCTACGTCCCCAATTAATTTTTAGATAGCCAGAACCACCAGACTATAAAACCAATCAATGTCAGGCCGGCCAGGTTTACGATGATTTCCATGGCTAAGTCTGCTCCGGCTTGAACAGGCGTAACCGATTGGCATTAGTCACTACGGTTAGTGACGACATCGCCATTGCAGCGCCGGCGACCATCGGGTTCAACAAGATACCCATCAGGGGATAAAGTACACCGGCGGCGAGCGGAATGCCGAGCGAGTTATAGACAAAAGCGCCAAACAGGTTTTGCTTGATGTTGCTCGTCGTCGCTCTCGATATCGCAATCGCATCCGCGACACTGTGCAGTGAGCCTCGCATCAGGGTAATATCGGCGCTTTCGATGGCGACATCGGTGCCAGTACCGATGGCGAAACCGACATCGGCGCGTGCCAGCGCCGGGGCATCGTTAATGCCATCGCCTACCATGCCGACGCGTTTGCCCTGCGCCTGAAGTTTCGCAACCACGTCTGCCTTGTCCTGCGGCAATACCTCGGCAATCACTTCATCGATACCGACCTGCTCTGCCACCGCATGCGCCGTGCCCTGGTTATCGCCGGTGAGCAATACTACCTTGAGTCCGATATCGTGCAGACGTTGAATCGCCACTCTTGAATCAGTTTTGATCGCATCGGCAACACTGATCAAGCCCGCGGCCTTGCCGTCGACGGCCATATACATCGGTGTTTGCGCCTGCCGGGTTAATTCCCCTGCAGTGGTTTCAAGTGTTGAAGTATCGATATTGGCATCGCCC
>JBGUEB010000016.1:0-23998 GCA_041821565.1 Gammaproteobacteria bacterium
GCTGCCAGTGATGCAGATGCAATGCCCTTGCCCAGTGATGAGACAACACCACCAGTAATAAATATGAATCGGCTCATAAGCTCTGAAAAGTAAATGTGTGGTTTCAGGGCATTTCGAACAAACTACTTCTACTCGAAATACCCGACATAGGTTGGACCGAAACAATAGCAGAATCCCTATTTGAAGACAATCTGCATCGAAGTGAATTTGGCACAGTTATGAGGGGTTGGTCGCCAGCAATATAGCGCGTTTCGGCGCCGGTAATCCCTCTACTGTGACTGCATCATTTTCCTTATCGAGACTATCCACCAGGGATTCAAATTGCATCCACTGGGTTGATCGTTGTTCATCGACCGTGGTGATCGAGATATCAGTAATTTTTACATTAATAAATCCGCAGCGTTCCAGCCAGGTTGCCAATTCCTCTGCACTCGGTACAAACCAGACATTTTTCATTCTTGCGTAACGATCCGACGGTACCAGAACCACGCCTTTGCCGCCGTCAATTACCAGGGTTTCGAGGCAGAGCTCACCTCCTGGCGCAAGCAGGCCTTTTAACTGCAACAGGTGATCGATCGGGCTTTTACGGTGGTATAAAACCCCCATCGAAAAGACCGTATCAAACCAGTTCATATCGGTCGGCATAGATTCGATACCGATAGGTAAAACAGCGATATTGGTTTTTTTCAGGTATTTTTGCACCGCCTGAAACTGTAAATTAAACAGTACCGATGGTTCGATACCAAGAACAAAATCCGGGCCAGCATCGAGCATACGCCAACAGTGATAGCCATTACCGCAGCCGATATCGAGTACGCGCCTGTTTTCGAGGGAGCTTAGATGAGGCAATAGTCTTTGCCATTTAAAATCCGAGCGCCATTCGGAATCGATATTTACCTGGGCAAACTGGTAAGGACCCTTACGCCAGGGCATTAAACCTTTCAACGCCTGGTAAAGCTGGTCCTGGTCTTCGCACTGGCCTTCTATTGTTATAGCGGATTGGTCGAAACGACCCCCGATATCCTTGATTTCCGGCAACAGTGACAATGCATTTGACCAGCGCGCATAATCACCATGGCCGATAAACCAACTGTCGCATTGAGACTTGAGTTCATCAGTCCAGAGTCTGAATCCCGCTTCACGCAAGCGCGAAAAAAGCGCCTCGAAGTCCACTATTTAATGGCCAGATAAGAGACGAAATTAAAGGCGCGAAAATACTGATACATCTCGCTAAACCCGGCTTCATCGAGGCGTTGGTAATGTATGGATTCGCGATCAGGAATTAGTACATTTTCGAGTGCGGTTCGTTTTTGACTGATTTCCAGGTCACTATAGCCCTCGGTCTTTTTGAAGGCCTGATAAAGTTGCACCATTCGATCATTTTCCAAATTATCATCAAGCAACACTTTTTCAGACAGCACCAGCACACCACCCTGATTCAAACCCTGGTAGATATTATTAATCATCGACTGTCGCTTACCCGGCTCGATAAATTGCAGGGTCAAATTCAGTATCACTAGTGAAGCATTACCAATATCAACTTTTTGAATATCCCCGCATTGCCATTCAATGTTTACAGTTTTAGCGTAACGCTGCCGGCATTTTTTAATCATTGCCGGGGAGTTATCGACAGCTATGACCCGGCAATTGAGGCCGCTGGTTTGTTCCGCCATAATTTGAGAAGCTTCTCCGAGTGAGCAGCCCAGGTCGTAAATATTGCTGTTCGGTTGCGCAAAAACATTCGCGTATAAGCCAATTATATGCAACAGCAATTCGTATCCGGGAACGGATCTTGAAATCATGTCGCGAAACACACGGGCGACATTCTCATCGAATTCGAACGCTTTTACATGACTTAGTGGTTTCGAAAAAACCTTGTCTTTACTATATTTATCAGTCATTTAGAAGATCTTTCTAAAATAGGAGACAGGAGCAGTTATTAATCGCATCGCAGTCTGCATGTGATATCCGGGGCTGAGCTTAAGTCCATAAATCGATCAGTTCACCATCAAGGTAAATTTGCGGCGTTAGCGCCCTCTTCCATGGCGGTATTTTGTATTTTTGAAACAGTCGTTTAAGCCGATGACGATCCGGATTCGAGCTATTACCACGGCGCCGAAACTTGAGGCTGATCAGTTGCCCGGAATCTTTCCTGTCGAGACTGCACAATATCAACTCCCTTTCAATTCGCAGGCCAGTAGCTTCAATTTCCAGTATCGGTTGGCAATTGAAATCGTAGCTCGATTCGAGTATCGCAGGTTCGTCATGAGGAACGCTGAACAAACGGTGATCATAGATGCGAATATCATATCCACTACCGGCTATCATCGGCATCGCGTCATTTCGGGCATTTAACTGCTCGATTAACTCGTTCAAGCGTGCCTGGGATAAACTTGCGTGACCGAAAAGTTGTAGCCAGTATCGGATCACATTCTTTTGGCGCGACCGCGAAAGCCTGAGCATATCAATGATGGACAGGCAATCGGTGTTGCCTGGGTCAGATTGGAGATACAGAAAATCCTGAGCTCCGAGTTCGTTCAGGGCAACCTGAGTTTCTACCTGAATCGAAACCACCGAGCGGATTGACTCGAGGTATCCAGGCCATCGTTCTTTTAGTAATGGCATCACCTTGATACGTAAATAGTTCCTGTTAAAACGGTCAGACAAATTGCTTGGATCATCAAACCACTCAAGTTTGTGAATGCTGGCGTAAGACAAGATGTCTTTCCTTGGAACTTCAAGCAGCGGCCTCAGTAATACCGATTGACCGACTGGCCGAGATTTGGCAATTCCCCGTAATCCTGCGCTACCGGATCCCCTCAACACATTCATTAAAAACGTTTCGGCCTGATCATCGGCGTGGTGTGCCGTAAGTAAGCAATCATTTTTTCCTAGCGCCTGCTCGAATAGGGCATAACGCGCTTTCCTGGCCTTCGATTCCAGGTTCGCAGCCCCTGGGTCCAGGTTTAAATGGCTGGTCTTGAGTGTCAGTTTGTATTCACTCGCCCGGGAGCGACAGAAAGCCTCCATTTCCTGTGCCACTTCCTGCAATCCGTGATTAACATGCCAGACAAGAACTTCAAATTGGCGCGATTGCGAAGCCAGTAAATGCAAAACAACAGAGGAATCGAGGCCGCCGCTATATGCCAGCACAACGCGATCAATACCTGCTGGAATACAGTCAAGACAATGTTCTAGCCGCATTGCAGGCATTAGAGGGATTTCATCGGTTCAATGATTGCAGGAAGAGCGCCTGCACTGGTTTGTCTAATTCTCGATATACTGACCAAAGCTCATTAATTTCTGATATCTCTGGTCGAGTAACTTATCCAGTGGGATCGCTTCCAGCATTTCGATATTTTCAATCAAATTACGCTGCAATGCATTCGAAATTTGGTCGTAATTGCGATGGGCCCCGCCCAGTGGTTCCTCGATAATCTGGTCTATCAATTTAAGAGAATGAAGTCGTTGAGCAGTAATTCCCATTGCCTCGGCAGCCTGGGGTGCTTTATCGGCACTCTTCCATAGAATTGAGGCGCAACCTTCGGGGGATATGACAGAATAAGTCGAATACTGCATCATGTCGATTCGATCGCCTACACATATAGCGAGTGCCCCACCGGACCCACCTTCACCGATAATGGTACAGATTACAGGTGTTTTCAGTTCAGCCAAAACATATAAATTGCGTGCTATGGCTTCACTTTGGCCACGTTCCTCAGCCCCAATCCCAGGATAGGCCCCGGGAGTATCAACCAGTGTAATCAAAGGCATTTTGAATTTTTCAGCCATTTTCATCAGTCGCAATGCCTTGCGATAACCCTCGGGACGCGGCATTCCAAAATTCCTCTTAATTTTTTCCTTGGTATCCCGCCCTTTTTGCTGCCCTATAACCATCACCGGCTTGCCATCGAGCCGGCCGATACCTCCGATCATGGGGTGGTCATTAGAATATGCTCGATCACCATGCAAAGGTTCGTAATCGGTAATTATGCGATCTATGTAATCCTGTGCATAGGGACGATTCGGATGCCTCGATAACTGCGAGATCTGCCAGGGAGAAAGCCTGGAGAAAATTGTAGCAGTCAAACTTTCTGCCTTTTTCTCAAGCGTTGTAATCTCTTCCGATATATTGACTTCTGAGTCGTCGGTTACAAATCGAAGTTCAGAAATCTTGGCCTGAAGCTCGGCGATAGGTTGTTCAAAATCGAGAAAATTGGGATCCATGATTATCTACAAAATGCGGTTAACTAAGGATAGTGTAACGGCTCAATGATTAACTGTCATCTAGCAGTCAGCGTGAACGCCTTATAAATCTGAGTCATTCAGGATTCAATTCGCTATCGAAGCATTAATTGCGACCAGCGCTTCGCTCGGATTCGCGTGTTGCGTAATCGGTCGGCCAATTACCAGGTAGCTGGCACCATCGGCGATAGCCTGCTGTGGAGTTGATACACGTTGTTGATCATTACGACTCGATCCCTCGGGACGAATACCGGGAGTTACCAACAGGGGAGCGTCACCCAGTGTTTGACGCAGACCTTTCGCTTCCTGGGCCGAACACACCAGGCCATCGAGTCCGGAATCTATCGCCAGTTGTGCAAGTCGTTCTACAAACAGCGGGATTTCTTCATCGATTCCCAATTGCTGCAAATCAGACTGAGACATACTGGTTAACAGACTAACGGCAATCAGGAAAGGTCGATGAGCACCAGCCATGTCTATACCCTCACGTGCGGCCAGTAACATCGAACTACCGCCGAGTGCATGCACATTTACCATCCAGACGCCAAGCTGTGAGGCCGCGAATACTGCATTGCGAACTGTATTGGGTATATCGTGAAATTTAAGATCAAGAAATACATCGAATCCCTGGCCTACCAGAGTTTCCACGAACCGCGGTCCAGCCCGGGTAAACAACTCTTTACCAACCTTGAGCTTGCCCAGATCGGGGCTAATTTTCGCGACGAATTCGAGGGCCTGCTTCTGCTCGGCATAATCGAGGGCTACTATCACTCGAGGGTCAATTTCCGTCACGATTATTTAAATACCTCATCATCGGCCTGGAAAATCACTATCTAACCAGTCACAGGCCTGACTGATTTTAGTTTTCGGGTGCTAAGCCAGGTAGCTATCAATTACACCGGTTTCATCGAAGACCAACGCCTGCAACTCGGACAGTTCCACTGAATCGCGTGACTCTCATAACCACATTGCGAACAGAAAAATTCGGTCTTCTTATCCTTCATCGATTTCAAAAATGATGATAGTCCATTCCAGGTATCGGATAAATGCTTCGGATTGGATTTTTGCAAACGAAGGGCGAATTCATAGGCTTCGAACGATGGTGACTTTTCCAGTACCTCGGCCAGGAACTGATTGGCTTTTTCGACCTGGTTTACACTGATGTAGTGCTCCATTAAAGCAATAGCGAGGCGCGTAGTGGGTTTATTTTGATATTGATTTTGAAGGAATTTCTGGTATTCCTTCGATTCGTTAGCGAGCAGGTAAATTTCTCTGCCCGGGGTGATATATAAATCCATATACTCCGGGTTATTTTTGGTCAGGCGTTGAAAAACCTTTTTCGCCGCACTTGTATTATTCGAACCCATATAGTGCTTGATCAACAATAAGCCTGCCCGTACACAGGCAGGATCGGCATCGAGTGCCTTATCCAGACTCTCTCGTACGAGTTTGTTATTGCCGCTAGCAAAAGCGCCCTCAGCGATTTCGCAATAACATTGGCTTAAAATAATGACTGCTTCCCTGTCTCCCCGATCTGACAATATTCGTGCGTACTCGACGGCTTCATGCCACGATTTTTCAGTAATATAAAGATCCAGCAGGTTACGATAGGCAGCCACGTCTTTCGGCTCCAACTGCGTCAATTCCTTGAACAGATTCTCAGCACGATCGAGTAATCCGCCCTTTAGATAATCGTTAGCAAGTTCCGCGATCGCCATGTTCCTCTGGCTTCTATTCAGATTTGGTCGCGCCAGTAAATTTTGATGCACCTTGATAGCACGCTCCACTTCACCTTTGGAACGATACAAATTACCCAGTGCAACATGAATTTCTATGGTTTCTGTATTTACCTTGATCAGCTCAGAAAAAATCTCTACCGCTTTTTGAGAATCATCAGCAAGTAAATAATTGAGCCCCTTGATATAGGACTCAGCGTAGTTTCCCGAACGGTAGTTGCTAAACTTTTTTACCGATGGCTTCCATCGACCGATTATCCAGCCAATGAATATGGCCGCGAGGACTAGAGATAATAGCCAGATATCCACAGTGAATTTCAGCTAGGTTTTTAAGATGACTTTTAGATGCGTTGTGGTGTGGTTACTTTGAAATCTATTTCTAGTTATTCGCCCGATCTCGCAGTTCTTTTCCAGGCTTGAAATGTGGAACATACTTGCCCGGCAACTCTACTTTGTCCCCAGACTTGGGATTCCTGCCGGTTCGGGGTGGACGGTAATGCAGACTAAAACTGCCGAACCCCCTAATTTCAATCCGGTCCCCATTGGATAACGCACTGCTCATCTTTTCTATCAAACTCTTAACTGCTAACTCGACATCTTTATAGGCCAGGTGACCCTGATTTCGAGACAGATTGTCGATCAAGTCTGACTTGGTCAATGAAGGTACATCGTCTTGTTCTTTCATTATGACGCCCAATTAAGAATTACTGGCGGGGTGGTAAGCCCGCGTCCCCGCCAATGATAACAGATTCTATGAATCCATTTTTTCTTTTAACAAATCACCAAAACTAGTGTTCCCGGAACCTGAATCATTACTGGATGTATAGTCTTTCAAGGCTTCCTGTTCTTCATCCGTATCTTTGGCCTTAATCGACAAATATACACTACGACCCTTTCGATCCATACCCGTTATCTTGGCTTCAATCTGGTCGCCTTCATTCATGAATGAACGCGCATCCTCAACCCGGTCATTGGCCATTTCAGAGGCGCGCAAGACGCCTTCTATACCATCGCCAAGGTCGACGATAGCTGCCTTCGCATCTACCGAGATGACTGTACCCGTAACTATACTGCCCTTGGGCTTGTCAGCGATAAAGCTGGCAAACGGATCCTTCTCAATTTGCTTGATGCCAAGGGAAATACGCTCACGCTCTGGATCGATAGAAAGAACCATGGCTTCAAGCTCCTGCCCTTTCTGGTAATCGCGCACGGCTTCCTCACCGGGCTTGTTCCAGGAAAGGTCGGTCAAATGGATGAGGCCATCGATATTCCCGTCAAGACCAATAAATATACCGAAATCGGTAATCGATTTAATCTTACCGGCAATGATATCGCCCTTGCTGTTAGTGGTGCCAAACTCATCCCATGGGTTTTGCTTACATTGCTTCATGCCCAGTGAAATGCGACGACGATCTTCGTCAATTTCGAGTATAACTACTTCAACTTCATCACCGAGGGTAACTACCTTACTGGGATTAACATTCTTGTTAGTCCAGTCCATTTCAGAAACATGAACCAGTCCCTCGACACCATCTTCAATTTCAACAAAACAGCCATAATCGGTAATATTACTGACATGTCCAAATAATTTCTGGCCTTCGGGATAACGGCGAATGATATTAGTCCAGGGATCGTCGCCCATTTGTTTCAATCCAAGTGATACCCGGTTCTTTTCACGATCAAACTTCAATACCACAACATCAATTTCCTGACCGATCTCAACAACCTCGGAGGGATGCTTGACGCGTTTCCAGGCCATGTCGGTGATATGCAGTAAACCATCGATTCCACCAAGATCAAGAAAAGCGCCGTAATCGGTCAGGTTTTTAACAATACCCTTTACCTGCTCGCCTTCTTTGAGTGCATCCAGCAGTTTTTCGCGTTCTTCGCTAAATTCCTTTTCTACTACGGCACGGCGTGATACGACCACGTTATTACGTTTTTGATCGAGTTTAATAATCTTGAATTCAAGTTCTTTTTCTTCCAGGTAAGCGGTATCGCGGACCGGGCGCACATCCACCAGTGAACCGGGAAGAAAGGCGCGAATCTCGCCTATATCGACAGTGAAACCACCTTTAACCTTGCCGGTGAAACGGCCAGTAATGATTTCATCCGCTGCCTGGGCTTCTTCGAGACGGGTCCAGGCTCTGGCACGCTTGGCTTTTTCACGCGACAGGCGTGATTCGCCATAACCATCTTCAAAAGAGTCCAGCGCAACTTCGACCGTGTCACCGATCTTGACATCAAGTTCGCCATCTTCGTTATAAAACTGTTCAACCGGAATGACACCTTCTGATTTGAGTCCGGCGTTGACGATGACAACATCACGGTTGATATCGACAACTTCACCGGTGATGATTTCACCGATGCGCATATTCATTTGAGTAATGCTTTGCTCAAACATTTCTGCAAAATTTTCTGACATGGAATGTTCCTGATAGATCTTGTAATATTGAAGGCCAGAGTGGCCATCGCTACTACGGTTAATTAAAAAAACCCTGTAGACAGTGCATCTACAAGGACCGGTTTTGCAATTCCTCTTCGATATGGCTCATTACCAGATCAGTGACCTGTTCAAGGTCGAGCAAACTCGAATCGACAACTAATGCATCGGTAGCGGGAACCAGCGGCGACTCGGTTCGGTTTCGATCCCTTTCGTCACGTTCACTGATTTCAGTCCTAAGCCCATCAATATTAGCTGACATACCCATATTTATCAACTGCTTATAACGCCTTAGGGCACGAATTTCGACTGGAGCGTATAAAAAAAACTTAAATTTGGCTTTTGGAAATACTATTGTGCCCATATCGCGTCCATCTGCAACCAGTCCAGGCGGCTTAAAGCAGGCTCGCTGTAAGCCCAGTAAATGCTGGCGCACGCCCGCGTAGGCGGCGATTATCGAGGCGGCACTGCCGGTAGACTCCTGCCTGATTTGAGCGGAGACATCTTCATTGTCGAGGAACGGGATGCTCAGCTCTTCACCAGGCTCAAAACGAATATCCATGTCCTGTATCGCCGCAAGGACATTGGCTTGCTGGCTTAAGTCGACCTCATGGCGTAATGCGCTGAGTGCGGCTAGCCGATAAATGGCGCCACTATCGAGCAGGTGAAAGCCAAGCTTTTTTGCAACCTGTAAAGCCAGTGAACCCTTACCAGAGCCACTAGCGCCATCTATCGTAATAACATAGGGATCGGTCCTAGCCATGGCTGGATACCTGGATACCTGCAAGTCTTGCGAGCTCAATAAATCCAGGAAAAGACGTATCTACATTAGCACAATCCCGGATGCTAATAGCTTCACTCGCAGCCAGGGAGGCCACACTAAAAGCCATCGCGATACGATGATCTCCACACGATTCGACGACAGCTCCTTTCATTGAACCACCTTGTATTCTGATTCCATCCGGCATTGCTTCGACCTCTATGCCGAGCGTTTTTAAGCCCTGCGCCATTGCCTCGATCCGATCACTTTCCTTGACTCGCAACTCTTCGGCACCTGTTAGTACAGTCTCACCTTTTGCGCAGGCCGCGGCAACAAATAAAACTGGGAATTCGTCGATCGCCAACGGCACCAGTGATTCCGGTATATGAATTCCGTTAAGCCGGGCGCTGCGTACGCGAATGTCAGCGACGGGTTCGCCGCCAATTTCACGTTCATTCAGCAAGCTGATATCGGCACCCATTAAGCGCAGGATCTGGATTACCCCGGTACGGGTCGGATTGACGCCAACGTGCTGCAAGGTAATTTCAGAACCGGGCGCGATACTGGCGGCTACGAGGAAAAATGCAGCGGAAGAAATATCAGCGGGCACATCTATG
The DNA here is from genome assembly GCA_041821565.1 of Gammaproteobacteria bacterium. Classification (GTDB taxonomy): domain Bacteria; phylum Pseudomonadota; class Gammaproteobacteria. Next base: position 9,802 of record JBGUEB010000016.1, read on the forward strand.
TCGGTCGCGTATAAAGTTTGCTTGCCCCTGAGTGATATTTGCAGATCATCGTTAACGAGTTCGCATCCAAAGCCTTTCAACATACGCTCGGTATGATCGCGGCTCGGCGCCAGTTCGGTAATCGTGGTTTCTCCCTCGGCGTACAGGGCTGCCAGCATAATGCATGATTTTACCTGTGCCGAGGCAATCGGCATCACATAATTGATCGCCTTTAAACTGGGCTGGGCGTGTATCTGTAGTGGCGCCAAACCACCCGCCTGGCACTCGATACTTGCATTCATTTCCAGCAAGGGATTGATAACGCGATTCATTGGGCGCTGCGACAGTGACTCGTCACCTGCAAGTGTTGTGTCAAATAACTGGCCAGCGAGTAATCCCAACATTAGACGCATCGCCGTCCCTGAATTACCCATTTGCAAAACCGTTTCGGGTTTCTGCAAACCATGCAGTCCAACTCCCTGTACTATGATTTGATTACCGTCGCGTTCTATTGGCACCCCCATTGCACGGAAAGCAGCCAGGGTATTGAGGCTATCCTCACCTTCCAGAAAACCGCTGATATGGGTCGTGCCCTGCGCAATCGAAGCTAAAATTATGGATCGATGGGAAATTGATTTGTCTCCCGGAACTCGAAAAGAACCGGTAACTGATCCACCTGCCAGGCACTCAAATTGCATGCCTAACTATTCCCGATGAGCAAGTCTCTTTCAGACTTGGCTTTACCAAACAATTGCAACAAACGCTCTCCATCCTGGCCTCGAATTGCAGCCGACACCTGATCAAGTTCGTCCTTATATCCCTCGATAAAGTCGAGAAGAGCGTCGCTATTCGAAATACAGACATCTCGCCACATCACGGGATCGCTGGAAGCGATGCGCGTAAAATCCATGAATCCACCCGCAGCATAGTTAAATATTTCGTCGTGCTCATTCAGGCTGGACAGGTAATTGACCAACGCGTAAGCCAGCATATGCGGTAGATGCGAGGTAGCGGCAAGTACCCTGTCATGATGCTCAACAGCCAGGTGATCAATTTTGGCGCCACAGCTCAGCCACATTTGTTCAATTTTGGCTACCGCAGCCGGATCGGTAGAATCAAGCGGTGTCAAAATCACCCTGCGATTCTGATAGAGGCTGGCGAGGCCGGCCTCGACACCGCTTTTTTCGGCACCGGCTATCGGGTGGCCAGGTACAAACTGCCCTGCCCTGGCACCGAAACTTGCCTTCGCCGCTTTGACCACCGATGCCTTGGCGCTGCCAACATCGGTAATTACCATGTCATCGGTTATAGCACCACCGATTTGTTCAAATACCGTTTTCATAGCGCCCAGTGGCACCGCTACCACCACCGTGTCTGCGCCAACGACTGCATCCCTGACGGAAAGCTGGTAACTATCAATCACCCCCAGCTCGATGCCTTTTTCGAGGTTATGCTGGTTACGTCCGCAACCAACCACATGACCGACCACACCGGCCTGCTTGAGTGCCAGGGCCAGCGAACTGCCAATCATTCCCACACCAATAATGGCAAGCCGTTCAATCATAACAATTCATCCAGTTTATCCATTAACACAAGCTGCTGCTGTTCGGTTCCAATAGTAGTACGCAAATATCCGGGCAGATTATAATTTCCAACAGGGCGTACGATAACGCCCCGCTGCAACAGACCCCGATATATTTCGTCACCACGTTTACCAAAATCAGCGGTTAAAAAATTGGCCACCGATGGGATGTAGGCAATATTTCTGGAATCAAAAAAATCCATCAGTTGCTGCAGGCCAATTTTGTTATTGTTGATACTCGCCTTTACAAATTCGTCATCCGCAAGGCTGGCGGTGGCAGCGGCTAGCGCCAGGCTATTGGCATTAAAAGGCTGCCGTACTCGATTTAACAAATCACTCACTTCTGCACTGGATATCGCATAGCCCACCCGCAAACCGGCGAGACCATAGATTTTCGAGAAGGTGCGGGTGACTATCAGATTCGGGTACTCTGCAAGCCATTGCACTGCATCGGGATAATCATCTTCGTCGACATACTCGAAATATGCCTCATCGACGATTACGGCAATGTGATCTGGTACCCGATCGATAAATTGTTTTAGCTCGGCCCGGCCTAACCAGGTACCAGTGGGATTGTTAGGATTGGCAATAAAGATAACCCGGGTCTTTTCTCCGATCAGGTTGAACATCGCGTTCAAATCGTGTCCATAGGCCTGGTCAGTATCTGATGGCAAGGGCTTTGCAACACGTGCTGTTGCACCGCAGGCCTGGACTATCAACGCATACACCAGGAAGGCATGTTCAGAGTAGATCGCCTCTGCACTACTGTCCAGAAAGCTGCGCGCGAGCAGGTCCAGTACATCATTGGAACCATTACCAATAGTAATTTGCGAAGTATCGACAGCCAGCTTTCGCGCCAGCCCCCGCTTCAGATAAAAAGCGTTCGCGTCGGGATAAAGCTCAATGTTTCGACTAGCGATCGTAATCGCCTGTTTGGCCTGCTCTGAACATCCGAGCGGGTTTTCATTAGATGCGAGTTTAATCGCATTCGCTATGCCCAGTTCCCGCTCGAGCTCTTCTATTGGCTTACCGGGGGTATAGGGATGCAACTGTTTCACCTGCGCAAGCGCGGAATCTATTACCGACATCTTCAGTATCTCTATAGAGAGGCCTTCGGATAAGACCCCAGTACCTTGAACAATGCCGCCTGTTGTTTTAACTCCTGCAAGGCATGTTTGACATTTTCCGACTGCTGATGACCGTCAATATCGATAAAAAATACATACTCCCATTTTCGATCGGGTGCCGGACGCGACTCGATTTTATTCATGCTGATGTTGTTATTCGCCAGCGGTTGCAGCAAACCCAGCAAGGCCCCCGGATGGTTTCTGGTTGATATCAGTAGCGACGTCTTATCGTCACCGCTGGGACCGACATCCTGATTGCCAATGATTACGAAACGGGTGGTATTGTCCGATACATCTTCGATACTTTCGAAACATATCTTCAAACCAAAGATTTCCACCGCTGGAAGACCGCATATTGCTGCAGCACTCTCATCACGACTGGAAATTCGCGCAGCCTCGGCATTGCTACTAACCGGTATACGCTCGATCGACGGTAAGTTTTGATCGAGCCAGTGGCGGCATTGCGCAAAAGACTGCTGATGAGAATAAATATGTTTAATCCGGGAAACATCCTGTGACTGATTGACCAGGTGGTGATGAATCCGGATCTCTACTTCGCCACTAACCTTGAGATTAGAATCGATGAACATATCCAGGGTATGACTGATCACCCCTTCGGTTGAATTTTCCACAGGCACCAGACCGTAATCAGCATATCCCGATTCAACCGTACTAAAAACCTCGGGAATGCTACTCATTGGAATAGTCGAAACCGAATGACCAAAATGTTTGAGCGCGGCACTCTGGGTAAAGGTGCCCTCTGGTCCCAGATAGGCAATCTTTAATGGTTGCTCGAGGGCAAGACAGGCAGACATTACTTCACGCACCAGACGCCCTACTTCGTCATCGCTTAACGGCCCCTGGTTACTGGATTTGATGCGCTGAATTACCTGCGCCTCTCTATCCGGTCTGAAAAAATTGATCGCATCGTCCGGGTTTTCTATATCATTGCGCTTCACTTCAGCGACGGCGACTGCACAGGCTGCACGTTGATTAAACAAATCGAGCAGCTTATCGTCGATTTCGTCGATCTGGGTTCGTAATTCTTGAAGTTTTTCTTCACTCATGGGCAATTGACACGGGTTTCGGCTAACTTTCAGATGAATCGTCATCCCCGGGTTCGTCGCCATTGACTGTAGCGGCTACCGGCTCGATTTGCACCAGTTGCTCGTTTTCGCCGAGACGAATCAGGGTGACGCCCTGGGTATTTCGGGCCAGCACAGAGATGTCCTCAATCGGGGTTCTTACCAGGGTACCGGCATTACTGATTAACATCACTTCTTCATCATCCACGGTTTTAATCGCGCCGACTACCCTGCCGTTACGCTTCGAAGTCTGAATTGATATGACACCCTGGCCACCACGCCCCTGGGTAGAAAAATCGGATACGCGGGTCCTCTTGCCGAATCCATTTTCGGTAGCAAACAGAATTTCGCCCTCGTTAGAATTCACCGCGATAAGCGAAATCACTTCATCGTCGGCCTTAATCTTAATACCTCTTACTCCTGCTGCGGTGCGGCCCATCGCACGCACATTTTTTTCGGCGATTCGAATGCCCTTACCCAGTCTGGTAAACAACATCAGATCAGCCGTATCATCGGTGAGTTGTACACCGATCAAGCTATCTTCTTCTCGCAAATCGAGCGCAATAATACCGTTGGCGCGGGGGCGTGAAAAACTCGATAAAGGTGTGCGCTTTACTTTGCCGCTGGCCGTAGCGAAAAATATGTACTGATCTTCGGGGTACTCACGCACCGGCAGAATGGCGGTAATACGCTCGTTTTGTTCGAGTGGCAGTAAATTCACCATCGGACGGCCGCGTGCGGTCCGACTACCTATCGGAAGTTGATAAACCTTTTGCCAGTAAACCTTTCCGCGGGTCGAGAAACACAATAAGGTGTCGTGCGTCGAGGCAACAAACATCTGTTCGACAAAATCTTCATCCTTGACCTTTGTTGCGGCCTTGCCGCGTCCGCCACGTCGTTGTGCCGAGTAAGACTCCAGTGGCTGCGCCTTGGCATAGCCGAGGTGAGATATGGTCACAACAACATCTTCTTCGCTAATTAAATCCTCGACGGTTAAGTCGGAATGATCGATAATAATTTCGGTACGGCGAGGTTCGGAAAACTGTTCCCTGATCGCCTCCAGTTCAAGCCGGATCACCTGCATCAATCGCTCATCCCGATGCAAGATATCGAGTAGATCTTCAATCTTGTCGAGTATTTCACGATACTCATTAAGAATTTTATCCTGTTCAAGCCCGGTTAACCTGTGCAGTCTCAAATCCAGTATAGCCTGAGCCTGTTTTTCAGTTAAGCGGTAGACACCATCATGCAAACCACAGTCGGCAGGAGTATCTTCCGGCCGGGAGGATTCGGCGCCGCTGCGTTTTAACATCTCCATTACCACACCCGGTACCCAGTCTTTTTCGAGTAAACCGGCCTTGGCAACCGCCGGACTGGCAGAGTTTTTAATTAAAGCGATGATTTCGTCGATGTTAGCTAGCGCAATCGCCAGGCCTTCCAGGATATGCGCCCGGTCTCTGGCCTTTCGCAGGTCAAATATGGTACGACGAGTAACTACTTCACGCCGATGCAGTATAAAGGCCTCGAGAATCGCCTTCAGGTTCATCAACCTGGGCTGGTTGTTGACCAGGGCAACCATGTTGATCCCAAAAACATTTTGCATCTGGGTCTGCTTGTACAGATTGTTCAGGACCACGTCGGCAATTTCACCCCGGCGTAATTCGATAACCATGCGCATTCCATCCTTGTCCGATTCATCGCGCAGCCCGGTAATGCCTTCCAGGCGTTTTTCCTTGACCAGTTCCGCGATTTTTTCCAGCAGGCGTGCTTTATTGACCTGGTAGGGTAACTCGGTAGTGATAATGCTCTGACGACCGGACTTATCTTCTTCAAAATGTGTTTTTGCACGCAAGTAAATCTTACCCTTTCCGCTGCGGTAAGCCTCGCGTATGCCTCTTGCACCATTGATAAAACCCGCGGTGGGGAAATCCGGACCAGGAATAGACTCCATCAGGTTTTCTATAGTCGCTTCGGGCGTATCAATTAGTAACAGGCAGGCGTTGACGACCTCTGCCAGGTTGTGCGGCGGTATGTTGGTTGCCATGCCGACAGCGATTCCGGAAGATCCGTTGATTAATAGATTAGGCGTCCTCGTCGGTAATACTGCCGGTTCATATTCCGATTCGTCATAATTGGGTAGGAAATCAACCGTTTCCTTATCCAGGTCTGCGAGTAATTCGTGTGCGATTTTGGACATGCGTACTTCGGTATATCGCATCGCCGCGGGTGAATCGCCATCAACCGAGCCAAAATTGCCCTGGCCATCGATCAGCATATGGCGCATCGAGAAAGGCTGGGCCATACGCACCATAGTGTCGTAGACCGCCGTATCTCCATGCGGGTGGTATTTACCGATAACGTCACCGACTATACGGGCAGATTTTTTATAAGGTTTGTTATAATCGTTGCCGAGCACATTCATAGCATAAAGCACGCGACGATGAACCGGTTTGAGGCCATCCCTGACATCGGGCAGGGCGCGCCCGACGATAACACTCATGGCATACTCTAGATACGACTGGCGCATCTCGTCTTCCAAATTTACAGGAATTATTTCTTTGGCGATTTCAGCCATAAAAATCGATACTCATGAGGTTAATTTTGGCGCAGGAATGATTTATTTCGAATCTGCGAGATTTTAACACAAACCCAAGGGTGAGCACTACTGGTTAAGATGTCTTCTCAGGATTAATTTGAGAGAGAATTAGTAAATTATACGCACTTCAATATTTAAACCAGAAGCGATCTTTTTACTGGCCAGAATGTTCAAAATTAAATCCCATTCTGCAATTTCGTTTGCAGCCGCTGAGAAATCTTGTAAGGTTCGACAATGAGCAGAAAATACCAGGTTTTATTACCTAAATGGTTAGTCACGGTTAACCAGAATTTCGAGGTTTTAACCGATTATGCACTCGTCATCGAGGATGACCGCATAAAGTGTTTGCTGCCCGCAGCCGAGATTGACGAAGATGAGGAATATCGGCTGGCAGAAGTGGTTGATTTACCTGACCATGTCTTAATGCCCGGCCTGGTAAATGCCCATACGCACGCGTCGATGAGCCTGTTTCGCGGTATTGCTAACGATTTACCGTTAATGGACTGGCTCAACAACTATATATGGCCAGCTGAAAATGCGTGGGTAGATCCCCAGTTTATTGCTGACGGCTATCGACTCGCTGCCGCCGAAATGATTCGTTCGGGTACTACCTGCATGAATGACATGTATTTTTTTCCCGATGTCGTCGCGCGCGAGGCCCAGAGCCTGGGTATGCGAACTGTTGTCGGTCTGATCGTACTCGATTTTCCCAGCGTCTGGGCAAAGGACGCCGACGATTACCTGCACAAGGCCCTCGCCGTTCATGATGAAATCAAGGAATTTTCACTTGTCACCAGCACGCTTGCTCCGCACGCACCTTACACCGTATCTGACGGCCCTATGCGACAGATAGCCATGTATAGCAATGAGCTAGATGTACCGGTACACATGCATATCCATGAAACCGCTGCTGAAGTCGCCGAGGCGGAAAAAAGCTCCGGCGTCCGTCCACTGCAACGACTGGACCAGTTAAACCTGCTAAGCCCTAATCTAGTCGCTGTGCATATGACCGAACTCAATCTTTTTGAAATCGATCGCCTGGCTGAAACTGGTGTCAATGTAGTCCATTGCCCCGAATCCAATTTGAAACTGGCGAGTGGAACCTGTGCGGTTGCGCAGCTTCAGGAAAAAGGAATTAACGTTTGTCTCGGAACCGATGGTGCCGCGAGTAATAATGATCTAGATATGTTTAGCGAAATGAGAACCGCGGCCTTGCTGGCTAAAAGTGTCGCGGCCGATGCGAGCGCATGTACAGCCGAACAGGCAATACAAATGGCGACCATGAATGGCGCAAAAGCCCTCGGTCTCGGGGATTCAATCGGATCAATCGAAGTTGGCAAGCAGGCAGATTTAATAGCAATCGATCTGGCCCGATTAAATACACAGCCAGTTTATGACCCGGTTGCAGAACTCGTTTACGCCGCCAATAGCCAGCAGGTATCGCATGTCTGGATTGCCGGTAAATGTCAGCTACGTGACCATCAGTTCGCCAATCTCGATGAATCTTCTATTATTAATAATGCTCGATCATGGGCGCACAGGATAAAAAAATCACAATGAGTCAGACAAACATCGATCCGCTTGAAATTGAAAAATTTCAAGCCCTCGCCAGCCGCTGGTGGGACACCGAAAGTGAATTTAAGCCATTACACGATATTAATCCCTTGCGAGTCGATTATATCGATAATAACTGTGGCGGTGTCGAGGGCAAAAAAATTCTGGATATCGGCTGTGGCGGTGGTATTTTATGCGAGGCGCTGGCACAGAGAGGCGCCATAGTAACCGGTATTGACATGGCCGAGATGTCACTTAAAGTCGCTAAAATGCATCTCTACGAGTCAGACTTGAAAATCGACTACCAGATGAGTACCGCTGAGGAATTCGCTATCGGGCATAGCGCTGAATTTGACATTGTTACCTGTCTCGAAATGCTCGAACATGTTCCTGACCCCGGCTCGGTAGTAGCGGCCGCGAACCAATTGATGAAGCCCGACGGCCAGGCATTTTTTTCGACGATTAATCGTAATCCGAAGTCCTTTGCGCTGGCCATAGTGGGGGCCGAATACATATTGAACATGGTTCCTAAAGGCACCCACGAGTATAAAAGTTTTATCAAACCTTCCGAACTCGCCTCGGCGGCGCGGGCAAACCAGCTTGAAGTAAGGGATATTACCGGAATGACCTATAACCCCCTGACCAGGCACTACAAACTCGGCCGTGATATCGACGTCAATTACCTGATGCATTGTGGCCGACAATGATCGAGGCGGTTTTATTTGACCTCGACGGCACCCTGATCGACACCGCCCCGGATATGGGTGGGGCATTAAATAACCTGTTAATCGAAGAGGAACTGGCGCCACTTCCTCTTGATGTCATTCGACCCTACGTGTCACAGGGAGGCCTGGTACTCACTCAACTGGGTTTTTCCGAACATGTTGCCGAAGCAGAAATCGAACCCCTGAGACAACGGTTCCTGCAACACTATCGTGCTATCGTTGCAAACGACTCTACTTTATTCGACGGTTTCGAACCACTACTCCAACATCTACAGGACCAGGGCACACCCTGGGGTATAGTCACGAATAAACCCGAGTGGCTGACGACACCATTGCTTGAGCAACTCAATTTACATGAAAACACTGCCGTGGTGATTTGTGGCGACACCCTGAAACAGAGAAAACCACACCCGATGCCACTCATCGTCGCGGCCGAAACTATTGGTATTGCCTGCGAAAACTGTGTTTATGTTGGAGATGATAAGCGTGATATAGATGCTGGGACAGCGGCTAATATGAAAACCCTGATCGCGGCTTATGGCTACATCGAGGAGTGCACAAATCTCGATGACTGGGGCGCCGATGGTGTTATCCAGCATCCGTTAGACCTGTTAACCCACCCGCTACTAAAACAATGACCCATATTCCAGACAGCTTTTCAGCCGATGCCGGTGCGCTGGTTGGTAAAATCATACTGGTTACCGGTGCTACTGGTGGGTTTGGTAAGACAATATCTCTCGCCTGCGCCAGACACGGTGCTACTGTCATTTTACTGGCTAAAAATTTACGCCTGGTAGAGGCCCTCTACGATGAAATCGAGCAGGCTGGATATCCGCAGCCGGCAATTTACCCGATGGACCTGCAGGGTGCGACCGAACATGATTACCTGGATCTCGCACTGAATATTGAAAAAGAATTTGGGCATCTTGACGGCCTGATACATTGTGCGGCCCTGCTCGGTGCACCGACGCCGTTCGAACATAGCGATACCGAAACCTGGTACCAGGTACACCAGGTGAACCTGCATGCACCCTATTTGCTAACTCGCAGCGTCATCCCATTACTCAAACACGCTACCCGGGCTTCCCTTGTGTTTATGAGCGACACTAAACCAGGCGCCTATTGGGATGCCTACTCGGTTAGCAAACAGGCCGTAGCTACCATGGCGCAACTCCTGGCGACCGAGTATGAGGGAAGCTCAATACGGGTTAATTGCGTGAATCCCGGTAAAACCAGAACGGCTTTGCAAATACGGGCCTTTCCTGCCGCGGATGACAATGATTCATTGCCGCTACCGAAAGATCATGTGGACATTTTCCTGTATTTGATGAGTGATGAATTACAGGAAAACGGAGAAATATTCACTCCGGCCATGGAATAGTTGTTCGGCAAACTCCTCATCGAGATATCGGAACCTGCATATAGAGGGTGTCATAAAGCTGAAAATCAATCACCTGACAATCAACCAGTACCCAGAAGGTGTAGAAGTGATTATTTCTGCAAGGCGGAGTCCTTTTGTCAATTTCTTCCTGCTGCTCTGGATGATTGGCTGGAGCCTTGGCGAGATAGAGATAACTGGAAATCTTTTAAACTACGAAGGTGAAACACCGGACGCTTTTATGGTGTTCTGGGCTTGCGGCTGGACCCTGAGTGGGTTACTCGCGGTTTTTATCTGGCTCTGGAACATGAAAGGTCGCGAAATCGTGAGGATTAGCGACCATGCACTAGTTCGTTCCAGGGAATATGTATTCTTCTCAAGGTCAAATAAATACACGACTGAACTAATCAGCGATTTACGTCTGGCCGATAACAGTCCCTACGCGCTCGAGATGAGTGGAGGAATGGAATTCTGGGGATTATCCGGGGGTATGATTAGCTTTAACTATGGGCCAGCTATTTATAAATTCGGTTTGGGTATTGATGAGACTGAAGCGACTCGCATCATCGAAACGATAAAAGTCCGATTCGAAAGTTTATAATTTCGACAATCGACGGATCTGACTTAAATTGCCTGATCTGCTAGCGCCACAAATCATCGATACTCGAGATAAAAATCATCCTTCCCGAGCAGCTTCTCGAGGGCCAATAGACATTCCTCCGACGGTGCCACCGACCACTGACCGTTTGTTTTAAGTTCGTAAAGATAATCCTCTCGCTGCATATGAAATACCACGGGCATGGCATCGCTCGAGCGATGTCGCTCAAGATCGTCGATCAACCTTTCTATTGCCGATTCGGCATTTCCATTCAGCGTAATGTGTAGCGCCTTGGCATGTTCGAATCGATAGTTTTCCAGTAGCCGCACACTGGAGGCCCGAATTTTAATGCCATTGTTAAAATCATCGTAGGCGATACCACCGTCTACCACCCAGATCAGATCTTTTTTCACGATCTCCTCGATCTCCTGGAACATTTTTGGCAGTACGCGAACCTCTATTCTGCCACTCCTGTCGTCCAGGGTTACAAAGGCCTCGCGACCATTGAAGCCATTTTTAGTACGAATATCGACCACTAAACCGCAAACTGTTGTTTGTTGATCCTTTTGCCGATAACCGCTGGACGTCTCTATGCCGATATTCAGCCTGCTCAGCCATTGAGCGAAATTCACCGAAGTGATTTGCTGAACTTCCTTTTCCACCATTAACAGCGGATGTCCGGTAAGAAATAAACCCAGCGCTTCTTTTTCCTGAATTAGTCGAACTTTTTCATCCCAGGCTTCACACTCGGGTAGGGGTTTGACCGTCTCAACCGGCGTTATTTGCGCAAACATATCACTCATGCCAGCATCGAGATTATTTTGGCGTTGCTCTGCCGACTGCAATGCATAGGGTAGATGAGCCATTAGCGCAGCACGATTGGTCGAAAAACAATCCATCGCACCAGCTTTAATCAATGCCTCGATCACCTTCCGGTTGGATCGGGAGGATTCGACTCGTTCACAAAAATCATCGAGTGATTGATACGCTGATACTTTTCGACTTTCGACAATTGTCTCAATCGCAGCCTGGCCTATACCTTTTATCGCACCCAGACCATAGAATATGACGCCCCCGGCAGAAGCGGTAAACTGGTAATTGGAGCGGTTTATGTCGGGTGGTAGTATTGTCAGTTGCATCTCGCGACATTCGTCAATCAGGGTCACTATCTTATCGGTATTATCGATATCGGCCGATAATACCGCGGCCATAAACTCTGCCGGGTAATGGGACTTTAACCAGGCGGTCTGGTATGAAACCAGGGCATAGGCAGCCGAGTGAGACTTGTTAAAACCATAGCCCGCAAATTTCTCCATGAGGTCGAAAATATAGGTGGCATTATTCCGATCAACATGGTTTGCGACCGCACCCTCGGTGAAAATCTCGCGTTGCTTCTCCATTTCCTCGGGTTTTTTCTTACCCATTGCACGCCGTAGCATATCGGCACCGCCGAGCGTATAGCCGGCGAGAACCTGGGCGATTTGCATGACCTGTTCCTGGTACAGGATTACACCATAGGTAGGCTTCAAAATGACTTCTAGCGAGGGGTGCGGGTATTCAACCTTTGCGCGACCATGCTTCCGGTTGATAAAGTCATCAACCATGCCCGATTGCAAAGGTCCCGGTCTGAACAGGGCCACCAGGGCGATAATATCTTCGAAACTGTCAGGCCTTAATCGACGAATGAGATCCTTCATGCCCCGTGATTCAAGTTGAAAAACCGCTGTGGTCTGATGTGCCTGAAGCAGGCTGAAAGTTGATTCATCAGTTAACGAAATGCGCTCAATTTCCAACTTCACGTCAGGATTAGATGCATTTATCGATTTTACCGCCCAGTCGATAATAGTCAGGGTCCTAAGGCCGAGGAAGTCGAATTTCACCAGCCCGACCGCCTCAACATCATCCTTGTCGAACTGTGAAACCAGGCCTGCACCACCCTGCTCACAATAAATCGGGGTGAAATCAGTTAAATCGCTGGGCGCTATCACCACTCCGCCCGCATGTTTGCCCACGTTACGGGTTAAGCCCTCGAGTGACAGTGCCATGTCTATCAGCATAGTCACCTCTTCATCTTGCTCATATAGCTCGCGTAACGCCTCTTCCTGATCAAGTGCCTTGTTTAGCGTAATACCAATCTCGAACGGTACCAGCTTGGCAATACGATCGACAAAGCCGTAGGGATGGGAGAGTACCCGCCCAACATCTCGAATCACGGCCTTGGCTGCCATGGTGCCATAGGTGATGATTTGTGATACCTGGTTGCGACCATAATGGTCAGCGACGTATTCAATCACTTCATCACGCCTGTCCATGCAAAAATCGATATCAAAGTCAGGCATAGAGACCCGCTCCGGGTTCAGGAAACGCTCGAACAGTAGTTCATATTCGAGGGGATCAAGATCGGTAATATTGAGCGCATAAGCTACCAGCGAACCGGCACCCGATCCCCGGCCAGGACCTACCGGTATCCCATGTTGTTTGGCCCACTCGATAAAATCCATCACGATTAGAAAGTAACCCGGGAATCCCATCTGCAAAATGACATCAATTTCTAGCTTGAGACGATCGTCATAGACTTGACGATCGATGGATTCACCGGTCTCCGCCCGCTCTTCCAGCAAGGTCAGTCGTTTTTGCAAACCCTGTTCAGAAACATGGCGGAAATAGCTATCGGTGGTATATCCATCCGGTACCGGATACTCGGGCAGATAATTCTGCTCAAGGTTTAATCTAACATTACAGGCCCTGGCAATATTGACTGTGTTTTCTATTGCTTCCGGGATATCGGCAAACAGTTCGATCATTTCATCATTGCTGCGCAGATATTGTTGCGATGAATACAGGCGCGGACGACGTTCATCCTGCAGCGTATATCCGGTACAGATACACACCCGGACCTCGTGCGCCTCAAAATCTTCGGCATTCATGAAGCGTACATCATTAGTCGCTACCACTGGCACCTGGTGCTGACTTGAATAATCTACCGCGCGGGCAATATATTCTTCTTCGTACTGGCGGCCGGTGCGCTGTAGCTCAAGGAAAAAGCGGCCCTCAAATACCTGTTGCCATTGTTGCAGGCAGTCGTCCGCGAGCTGTCGATTTTGCGCCTTCAGGGCCTGGCCAATATCTCCCTCGAGACCTGCCGACAGGGCTATCAAACCAGTCGATGCCTGTCGGAGCCATTCAATATTGATGGTTGGTCGGTCCGCGATCTGACCTTCCAGGAAAGAGCGTGACACCAGTCGCTTAAGGTTTAAATATCCAGTGTCATCCTGGCACAACAATAGCAGTCGACTGAGTGATTCTTTTCTATGCGGATGAAGAATCCAGACATCGGTACCAAATATCGGTTTTACCCCGCTCGACGTTGCCGCCTTGAACATCTTCACCAGGGCAAACATGTTTGACTGGTCGGTGAGCGCAATCGCTGTCATATCCCGCGCTTTGACTTCAGCAACCAGGGGTTTGAGTCGCAGCGTGCTGTCGAGCAATGAAAACTCGGAATGCACATGCAAATGGACAAACTGGTTAGACATTACACTCCCTCACCGGTTTAAAACTGAACCGATGTAC
>JBGUEB010000017.1:0-23423 GCA_041821565.1 Gammaproteobacteria bacterium
GCAACTCCTTTATCTCGGTCTTACAACCAGGGTTTTCAACTGGGAGATAGTTATCGAAGCATTCATCATTGTACAATATCGCTGCAAACAGGGCTTGACTGCCATTCGTATGCTGGAGTACTTGATAAATTGTTTGCGTATCCGTATCCGAATCCTTATCCTTATCCCCACCCCCATCCTTATCCTCCCCTTTAGCATGGGCTGGTAGAGCTACGGCGAAAATTACTGCCAGGCAGAACATTGTTATACCGTTCTTGATTAATGATTTCATATTCTTCATCCTTTTCAGATTATATTTTGTGTATCCCAAATTAAAGTAAATAGCTTTCTCTTTTTATCTCTATCGCTGCAAAGAGCAGCTTAAAGAAGGGTAGCCGTCATCCCTAAATGGTAGAAACGCGCTTATAGAGTGCGCTTGGGGATACCATATACCTACTAATTTTATGCCGACTTGACATGGGTCAAGTAATTCATTCGGTCGGATAGGAACTCGTCCCACCGTCAGGCGGACACTTGGACGATCGTAGGAAATCGCAGATGGATGGAGGTTGCCTCCCACGGGAGCTTTATGAGCGTCTCCTTTGGGCGGTGACAAGCTGAAACGTTGCAGTGTGGACTGCTTGACGTCGCATTTATAGGTACATCTAAGTAGCTGAACTAGTTCAGGCTATCTCTTTTGAAAAGCATAGGGCAACCGTTGAAAAGATTCTTAAAAATGTAGCTAGGGGGCAATTCCCCTAGCTACATAGTATGGTAGCGGGAGGGGGACTTGAACCCCCACTCTGTTGCCAGAACTGGATTTTGACATTTATCTATCTACTTTCGCAGTAGTCGGACTATATCATCAACCTTATTGCTAAGGTGTTGGACGCTAAACCCTGTTATTAAGCAATCTCGCAATCGCTCAGGTAGTCTCTGAACCTTCCTACTCTGTAGGCTTGGCTGCTGATTGGCATATTCTTACGAACTTAGCTTTCCAGCAATTCATCCAATTTAATCGACACAATTACTCATGAAGTGGACCCATCGATCCAGCGTGTCTACCAATTCCACCATCCCGCCATAAACTTTACAAACAAAAAAACTGCTAAAATCTAGCTACAAAGGCATATTAAAGTAGACACGGTGCATTTTGAATCCGCCGCGTCTACCAGTTCCGCCACCCCGGCATGGGAGGGGCGAATTCTAAATCAAAATAAATCCGAGTGATAGCATTTGTAGCCTAATAGTTACTGCCCTGGCAGAATCGATGGAATTATCGCAATAGCGCGGTATGATACGCGACTTTTCACGTCTGAACCTGCAATGAAGCTGAGTGATTTTGACTACCAACTGCCGGATTCCCTGATTGCGCAGAGACCATTGTCACGGCGCGCTGCTTCTCGTTTGCTCGTAGTTGATCCTGATAGCCATTCTTTTAGCGATCGAAATTTTGATGATATTGGCGGATTTTTATCGCCGGGTGACCTGCTGGTTTTGAATGACACGAAGGTAGTGCCAGCCAGGTTGTATGGGCAGAAGTCTTCCGGGGGAAAGATTGAAGTTCTGGTGGAGCGAATCCTCGATGAGCGACATTTACTGGCCCATATTCGATCGAGTAAATCACCCAGGCCAGGTGGCCAGTTGATACTGGAAGACAGGATTCGGTGCACAATGCTAAAGCGCGAGGATGACTTGTTCGTATTGTATCAGGACAGTGCACAGACATGGCTCGAACTGCTCGAACAGTATGGTCATATACCTTTACCACCCTATATAGATCGCGATGACGAGGCCGAAGACAGGCAACGCTATCAAACAGTTTATGCGCGCCATCCGGGTGCGGTCGCTGCACCAACCGCGGGGTTGCATTTTGAACAGCCGATACTCGATGAACTGGCAGCAAGAGGCGTGAATATCGCCTGTGTTACGCTGCATGTTGGTGCGGGTACGTTTCAGCCGGTGCGAGTCGATAATATAACGGAGCATGTGATGCATGCTGAACGAGTGCGCGTATCGCGACAATTATGCGATGCTGTAGAGAGAACCCATGATTCGGGTAACAAAGTTGTCACCGTTGGTACCACGGTAGTAAGAAGTCTTGAAGCGGCTGCCGCAAGCGGAAAATTGAAACCTTTCGATGGCGATTGCAGGCTTTTTATTACCCCGGGATTTAAGTTTAATGTTGTCGACGCGATGATTACCAATTTCCATTTACCCAAATCGACGCTGTTGATGCTGGTCAGTGCATTTGCGGGTCGGCAACTAATAATGGATGCCTACCTGCATGCGGTTGAACAGGAGTACCGTTTTTTCAGTTACGGTGATGCCATGTATATTTCAGGCAGGGCCCCCAGAACTCAAAGAGATACTTAATGGAATTCAGTTTAGATAAAACCAACCTGAGGGCGCGGCGCGGCAGAATGACTTTTGACCGTGGTATTGTGGAAACGCCTGCTTTCATGCCAGTGGGTACTTATGGCACGGTCAAGGCCATGACCCCGGAAGAATTGAGCGATTTGGGTGCGCAAATTATCCTCGGCAATACCTTTCACCTGATGCTGCGCCCGGGAACAGAGATAATCAAGAAGCATGGCGATCTACATGACCTGATGCACTGGCAGGGGCCCATACTGACTGATTCTGGCGGGTTCCAGGTGTTTAGCCTCGCGAAGATGAGAAAAATCTCTGAAGAAGGAGTCGAATTCAATTCGCCTGTCGATGGTTCGCGGGTATTCCTGAGTCCGGAAGTGTCGATGCAAGTTCAACGTGACCTGGGTTCGGATATCGTCATGGTTTTCGATGAGTGTACGGCTTATCCTGCGGATGAGGAAACCGTACGGACTTCGATGGAATTATCACTACGCTGGGCCGCGCGCAGCAAGACTGCCTTCGCCGACAATCCAAATGCATTGTTTGGGATCGTCCAGGGTGGTATCTGGGAAAAACTGAGACTCGAGTCAATTGAAGGATTAAAGGCTATCGGCTTCGATGGTTACGCGATCGGGGGTCTTGCGGTGGGCGAGCCTGCCGATGAGCGCAATACCATGCTCGACCTTTGCCTGCCCGAGCTACCCACTGACAAACCGCGCTACCTGATGGGGGTCGGTAAACCGGAGGATTTAATCGAGGGCGTTCGCCGTGGTATCGATATGTTTGACTGCGTGATACCAACTCGCAATGCGCGCACTGGATTCCTCTACACGCACCACGGAATTGTGCGGATTCGAAACAGTCAATATGCAGAGGACACGCGTCCGGTCGACGAGCACTGCGGGTGTTACGCCTGCAAATACTACTCGAGGGCTTACTTGAGACACCTCGACAAGTGTGGCGAAATTCTTGGTGCACGCCTGAATACGATTCATAATTTGTATTATTTTCAGGAATTAATGGCAAACATACGTGCCGCCATCGAAGCAGATCGATACGATGAGTTTAGCAAAGAGTTTTATGCGCACTATGAATCATCAAATTAACCCGTAAATCTACCAATTGATAGTTCAATCTGCCTTGTGAGAACCTCGAGCTAGTGGCATAATACGCGCCGCCTCAGGGGGGCTGAATGATAATCGATACCTCTGATAAGACTTTTTAGACATAACCCAAAGGTAAGCAACCATGAGTTTTTTCATTAATGATGCTCTCGCACAAGACGCAGGTGGCGCAACAGGCGGATTTGACTTTACTGCAATCCTGCCACTTATCCTTATGTTTGGCATTTTCTATTTTTTGCTAATTAGACCTCAGCAAAAAAAAGCCAAGGAACATAAAAACCTGGTCGCGGCCCTCAAAAAAGGCGACGAAATAATTACCAATGGCGGATTATTGGCAAAGGTTACCGACGTCGAAGACAGTTTCCTCACCTGTGAAATCGCCGATAATGTTAAAGTCAAAATTCAAAATCATGCGGTTACCACGGTACTGCCCAAAGGCACGATCAAGAGTCTGTAAACCCTTATGGTCAATCAATACGCTCCTTGGAAGTATGTTCTTCTCTGCCTGGTAGTGCTGCTTGGCATGCTGTATGCGGCACCTAATTTATACGGAGAAGATCCAGCGATACAAATTTCGCATCGGGTAAACCTGATGGATCAGGAACAGCTCACCTATGTTAGCGATTTGTTGAAGCGCGAGGGTGTTGAATTTCGTTCAATCGACCTCGAAACTGGTTTTATACTGGTTCGTTTAGACTCGGAAGAGCAGCAGCTCAAGGCAGCGACACAAATTCAGGATATATTAGGCAAGGCCGATAAGCGATACGGTGTGGCATTGAATCTTTCGCCGGCAACACCGGCATGGCTATCTGACCTCAATGCATTACCGATGTATCTTGGGCTGGACCTGCGCGGTGGGGTTCACTTCCTCATGGAAGTCGACATCGAAGCGGCGGTCGGAAAATCACTGGAACGCCATGCTGGCGAATTGCGTAGCTTCTTACGGGGCGAGAAAATTCGTTATAAATCTGTTCAGGTCGGCAAGCAAAATGTCAGCGTTCGGTTCAGCTCCGAGGCTGAGCGCAATGAAGCAAGGCTAAATCTGGAAGATGAGTATCGCGATTTCCTTTTTAACAATAGTAATGATGATAAAAGCTGGTTCGTTGAAATGAGTTTCAGTGCGGCTGCGCTGCTCGCCGAAAAGAAATCCGCGATCGAACAAAATATCTCGACACTGAGAAACCGTGTTAATGAACTAGGGGTTGCCGAACCGGTAATCCAGCGCCAGGGCGATGATCGGGTAGTGGTGCAGTTACCCGGTGTACAGGATACAGTGCGCGCCAAGGAGATTCTCGGTGCTACAGCCACACTCGAATTTCGTCTTGTGCACGGCAGCTTTACCGACTGGAGTGCAGCCGCGGCATCGGGCACGACACCCATAGGTACGAAACTGTATCGACGAAGTGATGCCAGCCCGGTTCTGCTGAAACGGAGTGTAATAGTTACCGGCGATCAGATTGTCGGTGCTGCCTCCGGTATCGACACACGTTCCGGTACGCCCAATGTGACGATTACGATGAATGCCAAGGGCGCAGACCGCATGAGCAAGGTCACGCGGGACAATATCGGCAAACCGATGGCGGTGGTATTCATCGAAGACAAATTCGACTTTCGCGAAGTCAATGGTGAAAAAATCCGTATCAGAACGACCGAAACGCAGGTTATTAATGTTGCGACGATCCAGGATCAGCTCAGCAAGCGTTTTGAAATCACCGGTCTCGATAGTACCCGCGAAGCCAGGGATTTAGCGCTGTTATTACGTGCCGGCGCATTGCGTGCACCGATGGTGATCGTTGAGGAGCGTACGGTTGGACCCAGCCTGGGACAGGAAAATATTGACAAGGGTTTTATCTCGGTATTGATCGGGTTTATTGCAGTGTTAATTTTCATGGCGATTTACTACAAGGTGTTCGGTATAGTTGCCAACCTCGCGCTAACATTGAATCTGGTTCTTTTAATAGCCCTGTTGTCGCTGTTGCAGGCCACGCTAACACTGCCAGGCATTGCCGGTATCGTGCTCACCGTAGGCATGGCGGTGGATGCCAACGTGTTGATATTTGAGCGTATTCGCGAGGAAATTCGACTTGGCAATACACCCCAGGCATCAATATACTCGGGTTACGAAAAAGCATTTGGAACTATTGCCGATGCCAATATTACGACGCTGATTGCGGCGATTATCCTGTTCGGATTTGGTACTGGCCCAATCCAGGGATTTGCGGTCACATTGTCAATAGGTATTGTTACTTCAATGTTTACCGCTATTTTTGGTACGCGCGCTATTATCAACCTGATTTACGGCCGCAAATCGATTACCAAACTCGCAATTTAGCCCGGATAAGTAATGTCTAAAAAATTATATTCTGAAATCGATTTCATGGGGTTGCGCAAACCCGCAATGGGTTTGTCGGCTTTATTGATTCTGATATCCATAGTCTGTTTGTTTACCCTGAAACTCAATGTCGGCATCGATTTTACCGGTGGTAGCATCATCGAGGTTGGGTATGAGCAACCAGTTGAACTACAACCGATTCGCAATGTACTAGAGGCGAATGACTTTGGCGACGCCATCGTGCAGCATTTCGGGAGCGCTAAGGAAGTGTTAATTCGCCTGGTGCCGAAAGCTGAACAGGATAAGGCTGAACTCAGTTCACAAATTATCGGCCTGTTAAATGAAGCGAGTGAATCTCAGATACAGGTACGGCGGGTGGACTATGTCGGACCACAGGTCGGTGAAGAGCTTACCGAAGACGGTGGATTGGCAGTACTCTATGCATTGATCGCAATTCTGATTTATGTATCGATACGATTTGAATATCGTTTTTCGCTCGGTGCGGTTGCCGCCTTGATTCATGACGTGGTAATAACGTTAGGCGTGTTCTCGCTGCTGCAACTTGATTTTGATTTGAGTGTGCTAGCCGCAATCCTCGCGGTAATCGGTTATTCCCTCAACGACACCATTGTTGTGTTCGACCGGGTGCGTGAAAATTTCCGCAAACTCCGCAAAAAATCAACGATAGAGATCACTAATATTTCCGTAAACCAGACCATTTCGCGCACCCTGAAAACCTCATTTACAACCTTGCTGGTGCTTTTGTCGTTGTTTTTCCTTGGCGGTGAGGTTATCCATGCCTTTGCACTGGCTTTGATCATCGGTGTCGTAGTGGGTACTTATTCATCCATTTATGTCGCTACTTCGACCGCACTCGCACTGGGTATTTCGAGTAAAGACCTGATGGCGCCAGAAAAGGATGACGAGGAGCTAGCGCGGCCTTAAGGAGTTGAGCGTAATCTGGTTTATTTTAAGCAACCGTTAAGAACCAAATGCACTATGCGTTATAATTGGCCGAAGCGGATAAATCTATCTTAGGGAGGCAGAAAATGCACCTGGACCCGGAATTGATCGAAGAGCTGAGCTTGCTCAGGAGAATGAGTCAGGATAGCTCACTGGACGGAATCAGCCTGCAGGCAAGCGCCGATCCTGTAGTGGGCGCAGCGGTGACACGATTAATCCAAAAAGGCATGTTGTCCCAGTCGGGCGATGGCCAGCTAACCGAGTCAGGCGCCGAGGCTGCCGAGCACATGAATCGCCTGTTCAATCTACTATCACCACCCCTCGAACCGATTTAGACACCATTTTTTCGCGGGCTGGTAAGAGAAAATTGTTATCATACTAACCCGCTACGTCATGCCGGCGCTACGATGCCGGCCTCCGAGCCGGTACGGTATCTATTGCTACGAGTAGTGACTAGCCACATAGTCATTTACCAATGCGATAAATTCATTGGCAATATTATCGCCTTTTAGAGTGACAGTTTTTTCACCATCGGCATAAACGGGTGCGACCGGTCGTTCGCCGGTGCCAGGCAGGCTGATTCCAATGTTGGCGTGTTTACTTTCTCCGGGGCCATTGACGACACAGCCCATGACTGCCACATTCATCGATTCTACTCCCGGATACTGGTGCTTCCAGGCGGGCATGGACTTGTCCAGCTGTTGCTGAATCTGTTTCGCCAGCACCTGGAAGTACTCGCTGGTGGTGCGACCACAGCCGGGGCAGGCGATTACTGTTGGAGTAAATGCTCGCAGTTCGAGTGCCTGCAGTATCTGTTGGGCAATTTTGACTTCACGTTCACGACTGGCACCTGGCTCGGGCGTCAGTGAAATCCGGATAGTGTCGCCTATCCCCTGGGTTAATAAAACCGCGAGCGCCGAGGTCGAGGCAACAATACCCTTGTCGCCCATGCCGGCCTCGGTTAATCCCAGGTGCAGGGCGTAGTTTGACTGCTGTGCCAGTGACTGGTAGACGTTAATTAAATCGGAAACCCGGCTCATCTTGCAACTGATGACTATCCGGTTTGCATCGAGTCCAATTTGCTGCGCGAATTTAGCGCTGCTAAGTGCCGATTCGATAACTGCCTGGCGATTAATTTCAGACAGGGCTAGCGGGTCTGCAAGGTTGGCATTGCGGGTGAGCAGGTTGGCGAGTAATTGTTGGTCGAGACTTCCCCAGTTGACGCCGATGCGAACCGGCTTGTCGTATTTGCACGCGGTCTCGATCATATCGCTGAACTGGATATCGCGTTTTTTACCATGACCTACGTTACCGGGGTTGATGCGATACTTGGCCAGTGACCTGGCACAGGCTTCATGCTTGTTGAGCAATTTATGGCCATTAAAATGGAAATCGCCAATCACCGGTACACTATAATCCTGGGCGTTTAATTGCTCGACAATATGGGGAATCGCTTTTGCGGAATCCTCATTATTGACCGTTACCCGCACGAGTTCCGAACCAGCATCCGACAGTAATTTTATTTGATCGACCGTGGCCGGAATATCGGCGGTATCCGTATTCGTCATCGATTGCACGACGATTGGCGCGCCGTCACCCAGGCGCACGTCGCCAATCGTTACCGACAGAGTTTTATGACGATTTGTAGGGGTCATGCACAGCAACCAGAATGAAATGGTCTGCTATAGTAATGAACTATGGCTTGTAGTTAAAGTAATAACACTGGTTGGACTATCGCTACCATAGCACAGGTTTCTCCTATTCGCGGCAGCCTGCTAGAATCACGACTGGTTGAAATTCTGAGAAATTCACTTGCTTGCACATATAACCATCATCGCCTTCGATCTCGACGAC
This sequence comes from Gammaproteobacteria bacterium, assembly GCA_041821565.1. Classification (GTDB taxonomy): domain Bacteria; phylum Pseudomonadota; class Gammaproteobacteria. The sequence continues at coordinate 8,626 of JBGUEB010000017.1, forward strand.
ACTCTGTGGCCCTGTATGCCGACTATCGAACGTGCCGAGCGAACCCTGTATCGATGGTTGCAACAGCACTATCCTCGTATTACTGAACGCCACACGGCCGCACAAATGGTCGCTGTTCGTAAGCATTTTATGACCCAGGATAAACGCTTCGCGATAGACATGTCGTTTATGCGGCATGAATTTCTAAAGCAGTTGGCAATCGAATCCGGTTACGATCCATATGAAGTTTCAGAGACTGGTTTCGATGTGTTTTATGCGGCCAGGCAAGAGGTAAGCTTCTATGATGATGTCTTGCCCAGCCTCGAGCGATTGCAGTCGCGTTATCGGCTTGGGGCGATCAGCAATGGTAATGCCAACGTCGAGAAAGTGGGCCTGGGCCATTTAATCGAACATGCCGTGAGCGCTTCCGATGTGCAGGTGGCAAAGCCAGACAAACTGATATTCCATCACCTGGTGGAACGTTTTGGTGCCTCCGTGGATCGAGTCCTGTATGTCGGTGATCATCCGCTCTACGATGTTGTCGGTTCAATCGAAGCGGGTCTGCAGGCCGTATGGATCAATCGCGAAAAAACAGCATGGCCGGATGACTTGCCGCGCCCCAAATACCAGGTATCCAATTTGCACGAACTCGAGTTGTTGCTTTAGCGCTAATTGTTTTTAAAGAACCAATGTTGATTCTTGAACGAATCAGTGGTTGCTTAATAGCTGTTGCATCGCATTCAACACTTTATCGGCCAGAATCGGTTGTGCCTCGGCGGTCGGGTGGATACCATCGTTTTGCATCAAGCTGGCCTCACTGGCAGCAACTCCTTCGAGAAACCTTGGTAAGTAGTAAACATGCTGTTGTACCGAGATCGATTCAAAAATTTGTTGAAAGCGCGCATTGTAAGCAGGACCAAAATTTGGCGGCATGCGAACCCCGATTAGCATCACCGGAATATCCCGTTGTTGTGCCTGCGTAACCATCTGGCTCAAATTTGCGGTGGACTGGGTAAATTTGAGTCCTCTTAATCCATCGTTACCGCCAAGCTCGATAATCAAATGGCTTGGTGCATGTTTTTCGAGCAGTTTCTCTAGCCGTTGCACTCCACCGAACGTGGTCTCACCGCTAATGCTGGCGTTGATTACACTTGATTGTGGATGGCTTGCCCTTATATTGGTGCGAAACAATTCAGGCCAACTCTTATCAATCGGTATATTATACGCTGCGCTCAGGCTGTCACCGAGAATCAATATTTTGGGAACTGAATTATCGGCACAAACCAGGGTCTGAACCAACAATAAAAAAACACAGCTAATGATTGAAAATAATTTTTGCATCTCGGTGCGGGAAGTCACTAAAACTGTCGATACGCCCGATGGCAGTCTCGATATCCTGCAGAATATATCATTGAATGTAGAATACCAGGAAGCACTGGTTATTAAAGGTGCGTCCGGGTCGGGCAAGACTACACTGCTAGGATTGATGGCCGGCCTGGATAACATTACCTCGGGTGAGATCGAGCTCCTGGGGCATTCGCTCGGTGATAAGACGGAGGAGCAACGCTCGGCCATACGAGCCGGCAGGGTAGGTTTCGTATTCCAGTCGTTTCAACTCGTGCAGGGTGCGACGGCGCTACAAAATGTAATGCTACCGCTGGAACTAGGTGGTTCAGATGCTGCCGCTGAACTGGCGATGGATAGCCTGCAGCAGGTTGGGCTCGGACCTAAAAATAATACACTGGTTGATTTGTTATCCGGTGGTGAACAACAACGAGTATCTATAGCACGTGCTTTTGCGGTTAAGCCAGAGATATTGTTTGCAGATGAACCTACCGGTAACCTCGACGCTGGAACAGGGCATCAAATAGCAGAATTGATGTTTCGTCTGCGCGATCAGGCTGGTACCTCCTTAATACTGGTAACCCACGAGCCCGAGTTGGCGCGGCGCGGAGATCGGCAGATTTTAATCGAATCGGGTCAATTGCAGAGTCAGGACCAGAGATGAAAATATCAGGCTTGCCAGTGATTCAGTCGTACTGGCTGATGCTGATCGCCACCGTGATCACGATTGCGATTGTGAATGCCAGTCAGTTGATCACACAACGTATCAGTCTGTTACTGGATCGTCAGGCCAGCGAGTTGCTGGCTGCCGATCTGGTGGTTATCTCGAACCACCCTTTTATCGACGACTACGCGCAGCAGGCGCACAGACTCGGTTTACAGGTATCAACAACAACCAGTTTAACCACCGCCATCTTTATTGACGACGATGCTCAACTGGTCGAATTAAAAGCGGTGGATCAAGACTATCCCCTGCGAGGACAACTGGAAAAGGCCGCAGGCCTGGTCGGTGAAAAGAATAAGGTGGATCAGGGTCCGGCGATCGGAGAAGTCTGGCTTGATTCAAAATTGATTTCTTTGCTCGGTGACACTGTGATACTCGGCAGCCTTCGTCTCAAGGCGAACTGGTTACTGAGTTATGAGCCTGATCGTGGCGGCACCCTGTTTAATCTCGCGCCCAGAATATTAATGAACCTCGAGGATTTACCCGGCACCGGGCTGGTTATTCCGGGTAGCCGGGTCCAGTACCGCCTGCTATTTGCCGGTGAGCAGGATCGAATTACCGAGCTAACCGCCTGGTTAAGGCCTCGACTCGCCGAGGCTGAGCGGATTCAGAATCTGGAAAATGCGCGACCCGAGATGCGCCGGGCATTAGAACGCACGCGCAAGTTTTTTGCCCTGTCAATCGTTCTAACCCTGGTTATTGCGATGGTAGCAATTGCTATCACCGCGCGATATACGGCAAGCCGGGAGGCACCCAAAGTCGCCATGTTGAGGGCGTTTGGAATTTCTCAATCCAGATTGTACCGGTTTTACGCCTGGCAACTGGGCAAGATCTGGATAATCGCAACCATAATTGGTATTGGCGCAGGCTGGTTTTCGCAGTTTCCATTGCAGTGGGCGCTCGATGGCTGGTTCGGCAAATCGCTGCCGCAGGTATACACAATCAGGCCTTTCCTGATTGCCGCCGTTGTCGGTTTTATCAGCCTCGTCGGTTTCAGTCTTCCCTATCTGGTGAATGTCATAGCAACGCCGCCGATGCAGGTTTTTCGTCACATCAGTGATCCGAAGTCGATGCGTCGAAACCTGCTGGTTTTTGGCGTGGCTATTGCCTCGGTATTCCTGGTTCTGGTCATTCTCATGCAAAACTCGATTCTGGCCATTGCCACACTTGCTATCGTTTTAGTCGTTGGCCTGTTGTTACCGCTCATTTTCCAGTTGATGATAAAACTGCTCCTGTCTACCACGAAACGTCGTTTCTGGGTAAGGCAGTATTTACTGAGTCGATTAAAAACCAGCGCGCGCGGGGCGATGTTTGTGATGTCTGGTTTCAGCCTGGCGTTAATGGCGATACTACTCATAGTGGTGGTCAAGGATGAATTGCTCGATTCCTGGCAGACCCAGTTACCCGATGATATTCCAAACTATTTTTTGATCAATATCCCGACCGGGAATGTAAATGGAATAAAGCGCTTTCTGGACGATCACGATATATCTTCATCGGCCGCCTATCCCCTCGTAAGAGCTCGAATGACCCATATCAACGGTCAGGCTGTGGACACAATAGAGTTCGACGATCCCCGAGCGCATCATCTGACACAGCATACTTTCAATCTGAGTTATGCGGAGGATTTACCAGACGACAATGCCGTTGTTGAAGGTGAATGGATCGATTCGTCTAAGCCGTGGGCACAACTTTCAGTAGAGCAGGGAATGGCCAACAAACTTCAGCTTGATCTCGGTGATACCCTGTCTTTTACGGTTGGAAGCGAGGTGATCGAGGCGCCGGTTGCTAACATTCGATCGGTACTCTGGGAAAATTTTAAGCCAAATTTTTATATCATCACCAACCGCCAGTTAATCGAAGATCTTCCCCAGACCTGGCTATTGAGTGCTTTGATCAAAGACGCTCAAATGTTAGATCTTAAACAACTGCTGTCACGCTTCCCAGCGCTCACCCTGCTCGATATTACCGAGTTGATGGCACGCATGCGGGGCATTGTCGACCGTGCCTCGATTGCGCTGGAGTTCTTTTTTATTTTTGCAGTTGCATCAGCCTTCATCGTATTGTTGGCGGCCATTCAGACTGGCAAGCGAGAACGTCAGATGGAATCTGCCCTGCTGCGTGCAATGTCGGCAAAAACCAGTCAGCTATATCGAATTAATGTGCTTGAGTTTACCTTGATGGGTAGCCTGGTTGGATTGTTTTCGGCGTTGTTTGCAAGCCTCTCGGCATGGTTTATCAGTGTTTATTTCTTTGATATAAATTATCAGTTTTCTCCCGCTTTATGGATCTACAGTCTCTTCTCTGCAGGCCTTGTATTGACAATTGCCGGCACCCTGGTAAGCCGAAAGGTCTATAATATTTCCCCGATGAAAATACTACGATCCTGATGCCAGACAGCCAACCGATGACTAACGAAAGAGACCAACTCGTTAAATCTATCAGTGAAAAGATAAACTGGGATGAAGATATTGGACACGCTCTCGATTATGCCCTCAATGCTGAACACGTTGATAAAAGCAGGCCTCGTAGTGTCGATGTTGCCAAACGTGTGCTCGAAATGGGTACCGATCGCAATACCCTGCTAGCTACGTTGCTCAGCGACCCGGAATTGCGGGGGGCTCTCGACACCGCCGATATAGAAAAGGAGTTCGGTAACAAGGTAGCCCTTTTAACCCAGGGTGTTAATCGATTGAATACGCTACAGGACTGTGACCAGTCGAGAATCAAGACGCCCGAGCAGGCTGAAAAATTGCGTCGACTGTTGATGGCGATAATTTCCGATGTACGGGTTATGTTGATTAAATTGTGTTACCGGGTTGAACGTCTGAAACTACTCAAACATGCCAGCTACGAAGAACGTCGCTGTATCGCGCAGGAAACGCTGGATATATATGCACCCCTGGCGAATCGGCTCGGCATGGGCCTGATTAAATGGGAAATGGAAGACCTGGCCTTTCGAGCGTTGGAGCCGCTTGCCTTTAAAAAGATTGCTACTTTACTCGAACAGAAGCGCAGTGAACGAGAAGTATTTATTCAAGAGTTCACTGCCCAGTTGAGTAGCCTGCTGCTGGAACAGGATATCAGGCACAAGGTAACCGGACGGGTTAAACACATCGTCAGCATATGGCGAAAAATGCAAAAGAAGAATCTGGAGTTTCACGAACTTTTCGATGTGCGGGCAGTGCGAATTCTGGTTGATACGGTAGCCGATTGCTATGCAGTGCTCGGTGTTGTACATACCACCTGGCAACATATCCCTAAGGAGTTCGATGATTACATCGCTAATCCCAAGGATAATGGATACCGATCCTTGCATACAGCGGTGGTTACCGAAGGCGGCCAGATTGTCGAGGTGCAGATACGTACCTTTGAAATGCACGAAAAATCTGAATTCGGCGTTGCTTCTCACTGGCGCTACAAGGAAGGCGTCAATCTCGATCAACGAATGGAAAAAAGTATTTCGGCTATGCGTGACATGCTCGACAGTTCAGCCGAGGGTGTCTCGGATGTGATGTCGGAAATATCGACCGAGTCGTCCAGCGACAGGGTTTATGTGTTTACCCCACAAGGCCAGGTTATCGATATACCTCATGGAGGTACACCGCTGGATTTTGCTTACACGGTGCATTCGGAAGTAGGGCATAGATGCCGAGGTGCAAAGGTAAATGGCCGTATTGTCAATCTCACAAAAAAGCTGCAAACAGGCGACGAAGTTGAAATATTAACCACCAGGGAAAGTAAACCTAGCCGCGACTGGATGAATAAAAATCTCGGGTTTATACAGTCAGCGGGTACCCGTTCGAAGGTGCGAAACTGGTTTAATCATCAGGATTTTGAGCAAAATCTGCTGGATGGTAAGTCTTTGTACGATCGTATACTGACAAAATACTCGATTCACAAGGCCAGTTTGAAGGGACTCACCGAGCATTTTAAACGCAAGGATAGTGATCAGTTTTTTGCTGATATGGGGCGCGGTTTAATTACCCCGGCGCAAATCATTGGATTTTTACAGGCCGAACCAGAATCGGCTGATCCATTTAAAAAGCTTAAAAAATCTGAACTGAAACCACCTAGCAGCAAGGAAGCGGTGAGTATTCACGGTGTTGGGAACCTGATGACACAATTTGGCCGTTGTTGTAATCCGGTGCCCGGCGATCTGATTATAGGTTTTATCACGATCAATTCAGGAATTACGATACACAAGCATAACTGCCCCAATATGCTGGCGCTACCAGAACAAAAACGCCAGCGCCTGATCGAAGTTGAGTGGGGTGAGGATACTCAGTCAGTATATCCGGTGGAAATTTCCCTGACCGCGTTTCAGCGAACAGGTTTAATGCAAGATGTCAGCACCATCCTGGCAAACCAGAAGATAAACCTGTTGAATATCAACTCGACAACCAACAAGTTGGAGCAAATGGTTTACACCAGGCTCACAATTGAGATTCATGGTGTCGATGAACTGGTGTCAATTATTGATAATCTTAGCCAGATTCCTAATGTTCAGGACGTCAAGCGCATAGCCTGAGCGATGGTCAAACTAAACCGAAAATTTTGCATTGCACCGATGATGGATTGTTCCGACCGGCACAGTCGCTATTTTTTGCGCCTGTTTTCTAAAAATATCCTGCTATATACAGAGATGGTGACCGCTGCGGCCATTATCCATGGAGATCGGGATTACTTGTTGGGATTTAGTGAAGAAGAACATCCAGTCGCGGTGCAGGTAGGTGGATCGGATCCAGAGCAGCTATACCGGGTCGCGAAGATTTGTGAAGAGTATGGATACGACGAGATTAATTTAAATTGTGGATGCCCGAGTGATCGGGTGCAGTCGGGTAGCTTCGGGGCCTGCCTGATGGCCGACCCCGGTCTGGTGAGCGATTGCATCAAGGCACTCAGGTCAAGCTCATTGCCAGTCACGGTAAAGCATCGCACCGGCATCGACCAACAGGATGACTACATGATTTTTAGTCAATTTGCTGCAATTCAAATCGAAGCGGGTGCCGCGGCCCTGATCGTACATGCGCGTAATGCCTGGCTAAACGGCATCAGTCCAAAACAAAATCGAGAAATACCGCCATTGAAATATGACTGGGTTTATCGACTTAAGCAGGATTTCCCCGATACGGAAGTCATTATTAATGGCGGGGTTAAAAGCCTTGAATCAAGCCAGCAGCATTTGCAGCGAGTTGATGGCGTGATGCTCGGTCGAGAAGCTTACCAAAATCCTTATCTGCTACATAATGTCGACCAATTGATATTCGAACAGCATGCATCAGGGCTTAAATCCCGTCAGGCCCTGCTGCATGAGATTTACCCCTATATCGAGCATCACCTGGCGCAGGGGATGCCGTTAACGAGGATGGTGCGCCATGTTATTGGTTTGTATCATGGAGAGCCCAATGCGCGGCACTGGCGACGCTACCTGAGTGAAAATGCCTATCGAAAATCAGCAGGCATGCAAACACTTTACGAAGCAGAACGCCTGGTTAGTTAACCCTGCATTGAGGGTGTTAAGCCGCTTTGAAAAAGAGTTTTCGTTATTTCCGTTACCTGGTTTTACTGTTAATCCTGTTATTTGTGATAGTGCACGAAAACCAGGTAGAGGACAGGGTTACGAGCTGGGCTGAAACCCTGCAGGTGCAGGTGTTCGCAATCAATGGCGATGGCAGGCCGGCAACCGATAAGTACATTAAAGGTTTAAAGCTTGCTGATTTCAAACCGATAGAAAACTTTGTCAACAAAGAAGCGAAACGTTACGGTATTCCTATCGATGCGATCAAAATCAACTATGGCGGTGAGCTGAATTCGGGACCCCCACAACCACCCCGGCAAGCCAGTGTGTTGAATAATATTTTGTGGAGTCTGCATTTCCGCGGTTGGGCTTTATACCAGTCCTATCGCAATGACAGGGAATCGCTTGATATCAATTTGTTCATCAGTTATTACGATACCAGTACAACTAATGCGCTACGCCACTCGGTAGGCCTGCAGCGCGGTCTGATAGGGCTGATCAATGGATTTGCGAGTAAAGATTATAATGGTTCAAATAATGTTGTAATCGCGCATGAACTCATGCATACCATGGGTGCCAGTGATAAGTACGACCAGTCTAATATGCCGGTTCATCCGGGTGGTTTTGCAGATCCCTACCTGGAGCCTTTATATCCGCAATACCTGGCTGAAGTCATGGGTGGCAGGATACCAGTGAGCCTAACCAGGGCGAGGATACCGGAAAAACTTGGCCAGGTTGTGATCGGCGCCTATAGCGCTGCTGAAATAGGCTGGTATGTTCAATAACAGTATTAACGGATTATTTGGGACGATTTCGCAAATAGACGTAACTGGCGCCTTCACCACCATGTTTCGGTTGCGCAGGACACCAGGCCAGCACCGATGCTTGCTGAGCGAGCCAATGTCGTACGAGTGGTTTTAGCACCGCATCACTATCTGAACGATTGCCCTTACCATGAATGACGATAAGCATTCTAAATTCAGCTATGAGTGCCTGTTGAAGAAATTCGTTTAGTGTAGCGATAGCCTGATTTTGGTAGTAGCCGTGCAAGTCGAGACGGTCTTCTATCGCTAGCTGGCCCTGTCGTATTTTACGTTGTAGCTTTTTCTGTATACCCGCGTCGAACTGGGATTCCGCGATTTCAGATCGTTGCCGATAGTCGATACTGGCGAAATCAGGATTCAAATTTGCTGTCTGAGATCGAGTTTTCGGCAGGGCAGCCGGTTTTTTCCTGTCACGATAGACATTGATGCGATCATCTTCGATTTTCTTCACACCCGGCATTAAATCGGCAAAACTGGGAGGGTCCCTGGATTTGTCTTTCACGTTGGTTCTATTTCCGCTAATCAATGGCTGAAATTAGTATACCTGAATCCACGCTTCCAGAACCGGACCTGGTGCAATCTTCTCAAACCACGCATAAAGGCGCAAATTAAGTCCCTAGAAGGTGTTGATTTGGTTTATTATTCCGCATATTTTAGCAGTATACCCAGCGATGCATATTCTTATCACTAATGATGACGGCTACCTAGCGCCCGGAATCCAGATTCTGGCTGAGTACCTGTCGAAAATTGCCGATATCACAGTAGTGGCGCCGGACAGGGACAGGAGTGGGGCGAGTAACTCGCTAACGCTTAAGCGTCCACTACGTGCGTCTTTAACCGAGTATGGTTCGTTTTCTGTCGACGGTACGCCCACCGATTGCGTGCACCTGGCGATCTCCGGCCTGCTGGATCAAAAACCGGATATGGTGGTTTCAGGTATTAACTCGGGCGCTAACCTGGGGGATGATGTGCTATATTCCGGAACCGTTGCCGGAGCAATGGAAGGCAGGTTTCTGGGGTTACCCGCTGTCGCCGTGTCGCTCGTAAGTGGCCAGCGTCAGCAATATGAATCTGCTGCCGAAGTAACCCGCCGAATTATTGAAAACCTGATTAGAGATCCGCTGCCGGTCGATACCATTTTGAATATTAACGTACCGGATTTGACTCTGGATGAAATCGGGCCTGTACGGGCGACGCGCCTGGGATTTCGTCACAAGGCTGAATCGATGCTAACCCAGCAGGATCCGCACGGTACGCCTGTTTACTGGGTAGGCCCACCCGGTGCAGCACAGGATGCTGGCCCCGGCACTGATTTTTATACGGTCGAACACAATCAGGTATCGGTTACGCCACTTCAGATTGATTTAACCCGACACGAGAGCATCAATCCACTGCAACAATGGCTTTCAGCACTGGATTAGTCAAGAATGAACCTTAGTAGCAAGAATCATCAGGGCATAGGTATGACCTCGCAGCGAACTCGCGATCGGTTGATCCAGCGCTTGCAGGATCAGGGCATCGATAATGAGACGGTGCTGGATGTGATGCGTCGAGTGCCACGACATCTGTTTGTGGACGAGGCCCTTGCCCACAGGGCTTACGAAGATACCGCGTTACCAATCGGATATGGACAGACAATTTCCCAGCCCTATATAGTAGCCTTGATGACCCAGTGTCTGTTAGATCCGGGTATGCCAAATTCGGTACTGGAAATCGGTACCGGTTGTGGATATCAAACCGCGGTACTGGCAAATATTTTTCCACAGGTGTATAGCGTCGAACGCATCGAAGGCCTGTATAAACAGGCGAAAAAAAGACTTGCTGAACTGGATCTGTTCAATGTTCAATTGCGTCACACCGATGGCAATGGTGGCTGGCCCAATCTAAGCTATCGCTTCGATCGCATTATGATTACTGCTGCCTGTAGTGAAGTGCCGGAGGCATTGACCCAGCAATTGGCAAAAGACGGTATCATGATCTTTCCATTCGACAACGGGCGAGACCAAACCCTGACCCAGATAACAAATACCTCCCAGGGCCTGGTCGGCAAATCCCTGGAAAAGGTATCGTTTGTTCCCCTGTTGCGCGGGCTCGCTTAATGCGAATATTCGAAAATCTCTATCACCGGGTAATCAAATTTTCCCGTAACGGTCACGCACCCTGGTATCTCGCGGGGCTTAGTTTTGTGGAATCCTTCATCCTGCCATTTCCACCGCCAGATGTGATGCTCGCACCGATGTCGCTGGCTAACCCCGCCAGGGCCATATACTTTGCATCCCTGACCCTGGTAAGTTCGGTGCTCGGTGGAATTGTCGGTTATTTGATCGGTGCCTTTCTGCTGGATCTGGTTCAGCCGCTGATTGTCGATTGGGGTTATCAATCCAGCTTCGAAACAGTAACAAACTGGTTTGGGCTATGGGGATTCTGGGCCGTTTTAATCGCGGGGTTTTCGCCGGTACCATACAAGATATTCACAATTTCAGCAGGCGCCCTGGGCCTGGCCTTTGTTCCATTTTTATTGGCCTCAATAGTAGGACGTGGAGCTCGTTTTTACCTGGTTGCCTGGAGCCTGGCTAAATTTGGTCCAGCTATCGAACCCAAACTGCTTGTTTATATAGAAAGAATCGGATGGGGTATAGTCGTCGCGCTCATTATAGTTATTGCTATTTATTATAGTTGAGATGTATGCCTCAATAGAATCAAAATGAAAGCAGTTATCCGGATTCTAAAATTAGTATTAATTGTTAGCCTGTTAACTTCCTGCGGCACGACGTCACAATCAGCTCATAGAAACGTTGGCCCCGGATGGTATACGGTGAAATCTGGAGACACGCTTTACGCTATTGCCTGGCGTTACGGACTGGACTATGAGCAGTTAGTGAGCTGGAACAATATTTCCAGCGACTACGTGATTCAACCCGGTCAACAACTAAAGCTGCTGGCCCCGGCTGGCGGGAAAGTGGAAGCGAAAAATAACCAGCAGACCCAGTCGACAAAACAGTCTAAAACCACATCCCAACCAAAGTCTAGTGGGTCTGTGACCAGCAATAGTAACCCGGTACAATGGCGATGGCCTACCGAGGGAAAGGTGTTAAATACCTTTGCACTCAACAAGCTCGATCAAAGAGGCATAGATATTGCGGGCAAGCTGGGGCAGCCGGTGCATGCCGTGGCCGACGGTAAAGTAGTATATAGTGGTAATGGTTTAGCCGGATATGGTAACCTCATTATTATTAAGCATAATGACAGGTATTTGAGTGCCTATGCCTATAACCAGCAGAGGTTGGTGAACGAAGGCATGACGGTAAAGGCCGGTAAAGTAATCTCAAAAATGGGACGCAGTAGTAACGGCTCGACCAGGTTGCATTTTGAGATTAGAAGAAATGGTAAACCGGTTGACCCTCTTAAATATCTACCGAAGCGATGAATCGAATCATCGCATATTGGAGCAACATGAATGACAAAGTCGAACGATTCCTCCCTTATTGAAGATACAGAAATACCGGTAGAAGAACTGGTAGAAGATCTTGTGGAAGATGGGGAGAAAAGTGAACTCGATGATGATAGTGAGGACGACGATCACGCTGTCATCGTTAAATCGAGTGATGGTGACGGTGAACTCGCGGACCCTGAAACCGAAGCCACCAAGGTAGACGATCGGCGTAAAACTGATGCGCGCAGGAAAGTTAACTCACGGCGTGCTTCAGACGCTGACCCGACGCGGCTTTATCTGAAGGAAATTGAAGTCTCGCCCTTGCTGACAGCCGAAGAGGAAGTCTACTACTCGCGTCTGTCTTTGAAAGGTGATACCAAGTCCCGCGATAAAATGATCGAAAGTAATCTGCGGCTCGTAGTCAAGATTGCCAGGCGATATATGAATCGAGGGCTGGCCCTGCTGGATCTGATCGAAGAGGGAAACCTTGGTCTAATTCGCGCAGTCGAAAAATTTGATCCCGAGCGTGGTTTCCGCTTCTCGACTTACGCGACCTGGTGGATAAGGCAAACAATAGAACGCGGTTTAATGAACCAGACGCGGACTATCCGCCTGCCGATTCATGTAATAAAGGAGCTCAACACCTACTTGCGAGCAGCCCGTAAACTAACTCAGGAACTTAATCGGGAAGCCACCGCGGAAGACGTGGCCCAGCTTCTGCAAAAGCCGGTTAAAGATGTTGAAAAAATGTTTCGCCTGGCTGATCGTGTTTCCTCGGTCGATATTCCCATGGGTGGCGAGGGTGATCGACCACTTCTGGACATAATCCCGGACGACAATAACCTCGATCCATCGACTATTTTGCAGGATGCATCGGTGATTGATCATCTCGACAACTGGCTTGATGAACTGGACGAGAAGCAGCGGGATGTCGTCGTACGACGATTTGGCCTACGTAATTATCCGCGCGGCACACTCGAAGAAGTCGGGCTCGAACTTGGGGTTACGCGTGAGAGGGTGCGTCAGATTCAAATGGATGCGCTACGTAAATTACGCCGCATACTAGAACGTAGCGGGTATTCGAGAGAAGATACTATCGGATAGGACCGATGTACTGGTTTAGCCTGCTTGCATTATAGCGGCAACAACCGCACGATCCTCGGCCACGAGAATATTAAAAGTACGGCATAGTGCGCCGTTATTCATCACCTCAAGACCGATACCCTGCTGTCCTAGCAGGGCAAAAATCCTTGCCTCGGGGAACTGTTGCTGTTCACCGGTGCCCAGTAGGAGCACGTCTGGGTTCATATCAAGTATTATTTCTAAACTGGACTCGTCAAGTTCGCTGATTGACCGTACTGGCCAGGGACAGCTTATAAACTCTGCCGACAGCACCAGACTTTGTCGGTAAATTTGTTCATTGATAACTATTTCATCCGCGTTATAGGCTGAAATACTATAACGACTGGTAATTTTATCTTCGGCGAGCGGCATGCCTCACAGAATAAATGAAATTCCGGCGTCGATCAATCCAGCCGGTTGTTCGATTTGTTCTGATTGACAGTCGGGGATACATTACTTATCGTTGCGCGTTCGAAAATTCCCCTCTTATCTGGACCTGGAGATATAGCTTGAAACCGGTGAAACTAGGTTTAATTGGTGTCGGTACGGTAGGTGCCAGTACCGCTTTAGTGCTGAAAAATAATGCCAGAGAAATAGCACGACGGGCGGGTCGTGACATCGAAATCATCCATGCTTCACGCAGGACCATTAGCAATGGTCTACCGGCAGAAATTGAAAACATTCCACTGAGTACCGATCCCTTTGAGGTAGTAGATAATCCTGAGGTTGATATAGTGATCGAGCTCATAGGCGGCTATGAACCTGCCAGGGAACTGGTACTGCGGGCGATAGAAAATGGCAAGCATGTGGTGACCGCAAACAAGGCATTAATTGCATTGCATGGTAACGAAATATTTGCCGCGGCACAGGCAAAAGGAGTAAACGTGGTGTTTGAAGCCGCGGTCGCGGGCGGTATACCAATAATCAAGGCGATACGCGAGGGCCTGAGTGCGAATCATATCCAGTGGCTGGCTGGAATCATTAATGGTACCGGTAATTTCATCCTCACCGAGATGCGAGACAAGGGACGTGATTTCTACAGCGTTTTGCAGGATGCGCAGGCGCTGGGTTACGCTGAGGCCGATCCAAGCTTTGATGTCGAGGGCATAGATGCCGCTCATAAACTTTGCATACTGTCATCACTTGCGTTTGGAATTCCGTTAAAGTTTGATGCGGTTTATACCGAGGGCATAGGCAAGATTACCACGGAGGACGTGGTTTATGCCGGTCAGTTGGGGTATCGCATCAAACATCTGGGGATTGCACGGCGCACCGATCAGGGTATTGAAATGCGGGTGCATCCAACTTTGATTCCCGACAAGCGTTTGATCGCGAATGTCGATGGTGTCATGAATGCTGTGCTGGTGATGGCGGATAAACTCGGGCCATCGCTATACTACGGTGCTGGCGCAGGCGCCAATCCAACCGCTTCGGCTGTTATTGCTGATATTATCGATGTCGCCCGTACCATTACCACCGACCCACAGAATCGTGTGCCGCACCTGGCGTTTCAGGCCGATCAAATTGTTGATATACCTGTATTGCCGATTGAGAAGGTTTCGACGGCCTATTACCTGCGTATGCGTGTGGACGATATACCCGGGGTTATGGCTGATATTACCCGAATCATGGGGGAGAACGATATATCGATAGAAGCCATTCTTCAAAAAGAACCCGAACCTGGCGTAGAGCAGGCGACCATCATCATGCTGACGCAAAAAATCCAGGAATTACAGATGAATCAGGCAATTGACAAGATTCGCGTGCTCGATACCGTGCACGGGGAGATTCACCGAATACGGGTAGAATCTCTGGACGTCGACTAAGTCAGTTGCTGTGGTTATATCAATG
>JBGUEB010000018.1:0-22736 GCA_041821565.1 Gammaproteobacteria bacterium
ATACATCGGTAGCGGCCGCGTAGACCACCATGACAATGGAAGGTGGTATCAAAATACCCAGCGTACCGGCATTACAGATGACGCCGGCAGCAAATTCTTTGGTGTAACCCACCTGTACCATGCCGGCAATGACGATGCCACCGATTGCGACCACGGTTGCTGGCGATGATCCTGAAAGAGCCGCGAACATCATGCAGGCAAACACCGAAGCCATAGCCAGGCCACCGCGAAACGATCCCACTACTGCGATAGCAAAACGGATAATTCGACCTGCAACACCACCTGTCGACATGAATACAGATGCCAGTATGAAAAATGGAATGGCGAGCAGGGTGTAGTGTCCTTCAAATGCGGAAAAAAGGGTTTGCGCCACCGATGCCAGCGAGGCATCCGAAAGCATCATCAAAAATATCATACTGGAAAGGCCTAGCGAGACAGCGATTGGTACGCCGATCAGCATAAAACCGACTACCATCAAGAAAAGAAACAGGATAGCCATTACACATCCTCCCCGTTGTCTTTCGAATGGATTTGTTTTTCTACATTAGTCCGTGCCTCTTCAATTTCATCCTCGACTTCATGACTGGCAATAATCTTGTCCAGTTTGCCTGTTAACACCTGCCAGGCCATTTGCAGAAATCGAAAAGTCAACAATGCCATACCCAGTGGTAAGGCCAGGTAAGGAATAAATCGCGGTACTTTTTCGTAGCGTTCACCTTCATTGAACCAGTCTGCCAAAAACATAAACATTTCTGGCATCGGAATGTCTTCTGTCTCCAGCCAGGCGCGTTCGGTAATAAAGGGATACCAGTAATTCCAGGATCCGGTTAATAACATGATGGAAAATGC
Organism: Gammaproteobacteria bacterium; assembly: GCA_041821565.1. Classification (GTDB taxonomy): domain Bacteria; phylum Pseudomonadota; class Gammaproteobacteria. The sequence goes on from JBGUEB010000018.1 coordinate 850, forward strand.
CAGACAGGCGGCGACGGCAATTATTGTTAGAAATTTACCCATCGCAGGAGGTACGGCGTTGATGACCACATCGACACCGATATGTATATGTTTCTTAACGGCGTAGGAGGCGCCCATTAGCACAAGCCAGGCAAAAAGGAACACGGTTAACTCAAGTGCCCACAAAATATTGGCATTAAAAATGTATCGTGCAACGACGTTAGCGAAGGTGATCAGTGTCATTACACCCAGACAAACGGCGATACTGGTTTCCTCAATATCGTCTATCACCCGTTCAAGCCTGGATGTCGGTTGGTGATGCATGGTCAGTTCCCCCTGGCTTTATTATTGAATTTATGATCAATATACGCGGCCGATTCGGTCGACCGCGTAAACCATTGTAAATATTATTAGCTGAACTTTGCTGTTATTACATATTGGCTTTCAGAGCTGAATCCATCAGGTCCTTACCGATATCTTTTTCAAATTTCTCCCAAACGGGTTTCATCGCATCAACCCAGGCCTGACGTTGTGCGGTGTCCAAAGTACGCACTATGCCCCCGGCCTTGATGATGTTTTCCTTGTTCTGGTTATTCACATTGGTTGATTCACCATTTCGAACCTCGGTAACTTCCTTCAGAATAGTCGCCAGTTGCGAGCGTACATCGTCGGGTAAACCTTTCCACCACTTGGCGGATGTCACGACCAGATAATCAATAATGCCGTGATTGGTTTCAGTTACACCATCCTGAACTTCAAAGAATTTTTTACCGTAAATGTTTGACCAGGTATTTTCCTGGCCATCGATGACTTTGGTTTGCAGGCCACCATAAACTTCTTTAAACGACATCTTTTGAGGGTTGGCACCAAGCTGTTCAAACTGTGCTACGAGGACGTCAGATGCCTGAACACGGAACTTGAGACCCTTCGCATCGGAGGGTTTGATCAGAGGTTTGCTGGCGGACATTTGTTTCATGCCGTTATGCCAGAATGCCAAACCCGTCAGTCCACGACGATTCATAGCATTTTTAAGTTTTTCGCCGGCGTCAGAATTTTGAAAACGATCTACCGCGTTTACATCTTCGAAAACAAACGGTAAATCAAAGATACGGAACTTCTTGGTGAATTTTTCGAATTTTGATAAAGAGGGTGCGGCTAGCTGAACATCACCATTCAACATGGCTTCGAGCACCTTTTTATCATTGTACAAGGTTGAATTGGGATACACCTGCATACAGGCTTTACCGTTCATTTCTTCATTGACACGTTTTTCCAGCAATGAAGCTGCAATTCCCTTGGGATGTTTGTCGGTGTTGGTGACATGACTGAACTTGATCACGATTTCACCGTCATCACAATTTGCCAGTGCGTTTGTTGTGGATACGGCCAGCACAGTTGAAATGAACAGGCCTAATAGTACTTTACTCATTTTATACCTCCAGGGGCAGGGTTATGTATTCAGTGTTTTATTTAACCCTGTAGATAAGGCAGTATTTGTGCCAAAAATGGAAAGTATGTGTGAAGAACCTATAAGTCTTTGATTAAAACCGGAATTCGAATATTTACATTTTTATCTATCAATATCGTTTTGGGTCAGATTCCACCCATTGACAGGAAAACCATGGATGGAATCCCATCCTAGGCAGACTGCAGGTTGTAATCTCGAGTTTAATAAACCATTATCAACTTAAAATACACGTTAATCGATACCACCATGGCAGAACAGGAAAAGCATTTCCCCAAAACCTTATCGGTTATAATGTTGGCTACGATATTGTTGTTGATAGTTTGGCTCGGTGCCTATATCAGCTGGAATATCAGCATCGAAAAACTTCGAGATAACAGTCGCCTGCAGCTGGATCAATTTATCGGTCATCTCGATGCTCGGCTTGCCCGTTTTCAGTTTATTCCGCAGCTCATTGCCAAAAATCAACCACTACTTGAATTATTAAAGGATCCGCAGAGTACTCCCCGGGTCGATTTGGTGAATCTTTTTTTAGAAGATATCAATAATATCATCGGCGCATCAGACACCTATTTAATGGATGCCGAGGGAATGACTCTGGCCGCGAGCAACTGGCAGGATGAATTCACGTTCGTTGGTGAAAACTTTGGCTTTAGACCTTATTTTACCGATGCCATGAAAGGTAGATTGGGACGCTATTTTGCGCTCGGAACAACCTCGGGCAAGCGCGGCTATTACTTTGCTTACCCCATTACCTACGCCGCGGCATACTTGGGTGTCATAGTGGTCAAGATGGATTTATCTAACATAGAACAGCACTGGTCGCAGCGTCCTGTTCAGTTTATGGTTACCGACCCGGACGGAATAATATTTATTACCACGCAACCCGGGTGGTTGTATCACAGCATCAAACCATTATCGGCAGAAACCCGGCAGCAAATATTGCTCAGTCAACACTACAGTAATATCGGTATCAAGAATCTGGAACACGAACAGGTGCAGATTTTTTCAGCAGACAGTTCTATTTTGAAAATTAATGCGGAAAACCAGACAAAAAACAGAGAGTACCTGACGATACGGCAGGAAATGTCGACCGCTGGCTGGAATGTGATGATTCTGGCCCCGCTGAACCAGGTCAGGCAAACCCGTATGATCACGATAGTAGTGTTGTTGATGACGATGGCTTTGCTGTTGCTGATAGCTTTCCTGGCCAGACAACGTTACAGGCGCCAGCAGGAAAAAGAACACTTTCAGGCAGAAACTAAAAAACTGCTGGAGCAGGAAGTGTCGGTGAGAACCGTCGATCTGAGAAATGAAATTACCGAACATAAGCGAACCGAAAAACTACTACAGGACACACAGGATGAGCTGATTCAAACTGCAAAACTCGCTGTATTGGGGGAGATGTCAGCCAGCATCAGTCATGAACTCAATAATCCGCTGGCTGCAATTCGTAGCTATACCGATAATGCCAGAAAATTGCTACAACTGGACAAGGCTGAGGACGTGGATGAAAATCTTAATCGAATTACGGGTCTAATAGAACGCATGGGTAAGATCAGTTCTCAGCTGAAATTATTTGCGCGTAAATCTCCCGGGCAACTAGAACAAGTAAAGGTTGATAAAATTATTCATTCAGCGATCGAATTAGTGGACCCGCAATTCAAGCATTTTAATGTCCGAATCAATATCGATCAGGTTGAAGCCGGACTTCTGGTATTAGCAGAAAAAATTCAACTGGAACAGGTATTGATCAACTTGATTAACAATGCCATGTATTCCATCGGTGAACAGAATCAGGGTGAGGTGACAATTAGCACGGAAGTACACGGCGGTCGGGTCAAGATTCACGTCGACGATGACGGACCCGGAATCGAAGGAGATAATCTGGGCAAGATATTCGAACCGTTTTTTACCACGCGCAAAACAGGCATGGGTCTCGGTTTATCAATATCTGCAAGAATAATCGAGAGTATGCAGGGGCATTTATCCGCATCTAACCTGGACCTCAAGGGTGCGCGATTTAGTATCGATTTGCAGGCTGTAGAGAAAACCACATGAGCGCAGTGCAAACCAATATCTTCTTTATTGATGACGAGTTGGATATCCGCCTGGCCAATCAACAAACGCTGGAACTTGCCGGTTTCGGCGTACAGCTATTTGAAAAAGCAGAAGAAGCGTTGCCATTACTTGATGACCAATGGGCTGGCGTAATCATTTGCGATATCCGCTTGCCGGGCATGGATGGACAAAGTTGCCTATCCGAGGTGCAACAGATAGACAGGGATTTATCCGTGATATTGATTACAGGTCATGGTGATATCGCCATGGCAGTCGAGGCCATGCGCAAGGGTGCCTATGATTTTATCGAAAAACCTTTTTCAGCAAATCGCCTGGTGGATATTGCGCAGCGCGCCCTGGACAAGCGACGGCTCGTATTAGAAAACCGCAAGCTGAAGAGTGAGCTTGAAGCCCAGGATATACTCGGCCCCCGTATTATCGGTAAAACCCCGGTTATCCAGGCCTTACGCAATTCTGTAAACCGGCTTGCCGATACAGATGCCGATATCCTGTTGATGGGCGAAACAGGTACCGGCAAAGAACTGGTTGCGCGGTCATTGCATGAAAAGAGCAGCCGTGTTAACAAAAACTTCGTCGCGGTTAACTGTGGCGCAATTCCGCACAACTTGATCGAAAGTGAGCTATTCGGTCACGAAAAAGGTGCTTTTAGCGGAGCGGAGATGCAGCGTATCGGTAAATTTGAATACGCCGCCGGTGGCACTGTCTTCCTGGATGAAATCGAATCCATGCCGATGCCGGCACAGGTGCGATTATTGCGTGTACTACAGGAGCGATCAATCGAACGACTGGGATCGAATGAAACCGTCAAGATAGATTTTCGTGTTATAACAGCGAGTAAGATTGATTTAGCAAAAGCAGCCGAACAGGGTGAGTTTCGAGAGGATCTGTATTACCGATTAAACGTCGTCACTCTCGATTTGCCTGCACTGAGAACCCGAAGAGAAGATATTCCATTATTATTCAAGCATTTTGTGCTGGTTGCGGCAGCTCGTTATGGCAAGGAGGTCCCGCCAATTCCAGCAAACGCCACGCAACAACTGATGCTGTTCAATTGGCCCGGTAACGTGCGTGAATTGCGCAACACCGCCGAGCGCTACGTATTGCTGGGAGACCCGGGCCTGCAAATGGACAAGCGGAATGATCTGGCTCCCGGCGCACAAATGACGCTGCCCAAACATGTTGAAGCCTTTGAACGCGCACTAATCGAACAAGCGTTGGAAGAATCCGGCGGCATCATTAAACATACCATGGATTTACTCGGCCTGCCGAGAAAAACCCTTTATGACAAGATGAAGAAATATCATCTGGATAGAGAGGTTTACAAATAACTCATACAGATAGCTATTCAGTAAACTCAAATCAACTGGTAGGCAATAAATCCCAGGATCGAAAAGGTGACCGTTAGCTTGGTCAGCACGTAAAGGGGTTTGTTTTTGTGTTTGAATTTTTTCAGCATGGCGCTGTAGGCGAGAATTCCCTTTCCCAGTTTATTACCGATGCCCGAATACTTTGAATCGACATTGTCGACAGCAAATAGTCGATTGAAAAAGGCGCCGAAATGGTAGTAAATCTTCTGCACGATCTTAGCATAGAGTGGGCGATCGACATCGGTCATCAGGATGATGCGTATCTGGTCGGTATTGTTATAAACTGAATGCATGTAAGTTTCGTCGAATATATAACTCTTGCCATCCTCCCAGGGCATGTCGAGACCATCGACCACCAGGCAACAGTCGCTGGAATTCGGTGTACTCAATCCCAGCGAGTAACGCAGGGTAAAGGCAAACGGGTCGTGGTGTTTTTTCAGGTCTTTGCCGGGCATCAGTACCGCAAACAGCGCCATGTGCATCGATGGTACCTGGTCGATCAAGGCCATGGTCTTAGGTGCCAGTTCGTAGGCGGAGGGGATTTTATTACTAAACGATTTCAGGTAGAAAGATTTCCAGCGGCCATTTTTGTAAAAACCGCTGGCGGGTAAGTCCTCGCCGACACCAACATAACCACCATCATATAATGCCATCGCTTCGTCGCGTATAACCTCCCAGTTGTCTTCGATTTTTTGCAACTCGGGATAGTATTTTATATCGGAAAATGGCTGGATCGGTACTTTCGATAATAAATAGGCCGGTAGATTGAAAATCACCATGAAAGTCGAGAAGTCACTGAGTTGGCGCGTCAGGCTAAACTTGTCCTTGTTGCGGACGCGAACAAAAACGATCGACAATATGTAAATTGCTACCAGGGTGTAGATGATATACATGAGTTGCTAATCCCTCCTTAGGTGGGCAGCTTTAATTATATAACCCTGACAGTTCAGTGAACAGGCCTGTTAAGCCAACTTAAACCGGGCAATCAGCACGGGGAGCAGCATCAGGTTTGCTACCAGTGCCGTTATCATCGCCAGACCACTCAATAAACCGAAATATATTGTTGGAATAAAATTCGATAGCGCCAGGATCGAAAATCCAAGTACCACGGTTACGGTCGTGTAATAAAGTGCGTAGCCGATACTGCTGTGGCATCGTTTGATCGCCGCCCAGTAATCCTGGTCTTTTTCAAATTCAGTTCTGAAGCGGTGGACATAGTGGATCGAATCATCGACACCGATACCGATACTAATAGCCGCGATCGTAATCGTCATAATATCGAGTGGTATTCCGAACCAGCCCATCAGTCCGAGGATTAGGCCCGCGGCGATCATATTTGGAACTATGGTGGCGATCGAGAGACGAATCGCCCTGAACAGCAGGATAAACATAACCAGGATAGCGAGGAACACCACGCCAATTGTCAGAATCTGCGACCTGAACAGGCTTTGCAAAAGATTGTTGTAAAGTACCGCCATCCCCGAGATGTTGACTTGCGTGTTTTCGAGTCCGAGTTCGTCGACGAAATGATGACGAATTTTATCGATCAGGGCCTGTCGTTTTAGCGATTTATCCGATTCGTATATGCGAATGCTAAAGTGAATCTGATTACCATCGGCTGACAGGTAGGGGTTAATCAGTGTTTTCCTGACTTCATCGGGTAGACGCTTATACATCAGGGCCAGCTCAAAGTCTCGGTAGGCCTTGTCCTCGTTTAATGCCTCTAATAATTGCATCCCGGTATGTAATGATAATACCTTGCCGGTTTCCGGCAGACTCTCAAGGTACTCGTGCATTTCGGTAATTTCGAGCAGGCCCTCACTATTAAACCAGTAGCTCGAGGAAGTAATATCGGCGTTTGATGACATGCCGGCAAACTCATCCGGCGGCGCATCGACGATGACATCGAGCGGGGTCGTGCCGCCGAGTTTCTCATCGATTAGACTCATGCCCTGAAAGATTTCAGTATCCGCCTTGTAGTAGTCGATAAAGCGGTTTTCTACCGATAGTTGCGGTAAGCCGGTTAGTCCTATGACGGCCAACATCACGAATGCTAGCAATGTTTCGCTGCTATGATTATGAATAAACTGTGCAATCGACGAGGTAATAGTGCCCGTAAGGTCATTGCCAACTTTTTGATCGAGCCGGGGTAACAGTATTAAAATCGCGGGGAATAGTGTGAATGCGAGTACAAACGAAATGGATATGCCGATTACCATCATCCAGCCGAAATCAATCACAGGGCGTATTCCACTGACCAGCAGTGATCCGAAGGCGACCATCGTCGTAATCGCGGTGTAAAGACAGGGTACGAATTTACTTTCGACGGTTTCACGTACCAGTTCAGGTTGTGAGGATTCTGTCTGTATACTGGCTAACTCGCGATATCGCACAATCAAATGGATGATAAGCGAGAGGGTTACTATCAAAAGTAGTGAAATAAAGTTAGAAGAAACCACTGTCACCGGCCATTGCAGCCATCCCAGAAACCCTATCATCACAAGTACACTGGTTATACAGGTAGCCAGGGGCAGCACAACCCAGCGAAAAGAACGAAAAGACAGGCCCAGGATGACGATGATAAAGCCGACAACGCCGGCACCAAAAACCTTTAAGTCTCCTCGAATATAGTCGATCGAATCGGTTACGATCATCGGTACGCCGCCGAGGTACAGGGTCGCAGCATGGCGATGCGCATCCATGATATTTCGTACTTTGCGGATGGTCTGGTCCAGTCCTTTCTGGCGCTGTAAATTGATATTTTTTACTTCCAGTCTGAGGCTATCAAGTCGTAGCTGTTCATCCTGGTCAAGCGAACTTGTCAATCGTTTTTCAATTAACAAATCGCGTTCCTGGATTAGCCCCGCAATTCGATCGTTTTGCTCGAGGTTAACCAGGATCGCGGTGATGTCGCCCTCGCTGCTGACCAGCAGATTTTCATAGAGCGCGCTGCTGGTTAATTCTTTTTCGGCAAGCGTGAGATCAACATCATCGCTTTCAAGCGTGCGTACCCCCCTCGACATTTCATACAATGTCGTCGGAGGACTCCTGACCAGGGGCACATCGAGCAATGTAATTACCGAGTCTACCTGGTTAATGATGGCAAGTTCATCTCGAAGATTGCGAATATCGGACAGGGTAGCCGTACTGAACAATGCCTCTACCGGACTATAGGTGACGATTAAAAAATCGTCCGACCCGTACTGTTCGCGGACATTGCGGTAGTATTTCAGCGAAGCGTCATTTTCCAGCGTCAGTGAATCAGCGGAAGCATCTAGCTCGAAGAGCGATGCATGAGCGAGAAAAAAACCGACGATTACAGCGATTGCGACAAGCGTGACGACTGGTTTTTGCAGAACGATTTTATTGTAGAGAGCGAACAGGAATGACACCGTCAAATCGACCCATTTCAATTTCGGTTCATCCATCATATATTATCTTCAGCACGCGCAATTAGTTCTCGCATTGATCTCGAGTCGATATAAAACAGTTCTCGGTATCGACTCATAGCGAATCATATACCGTGGGGTTGAATCTCTTGTAGCTCCACTGGTACTGGTCAGGGTGAGAACGCACCATCGCTTCGATCGCATCGTTGAGATACTGTGCACTATCGGACTCCGCTGCGGTTAGTCGACCGTAATCCAGCGTATCAATACTCAAATTGAAGGTGATTGAATTCTCCTCCCGGTACATCGCCCCTATGAATACGTCGCATTCGACCCTGTCACAGATATGTTTGATCAGCGGCGTTGTCGAAGCTGCCTGGCCAAAGTAAGTCGAATCTACGAAGGCGCTACCATGATGGGGTTTTTGATCGGGTAGAATAATTACGGTTGCGCCGCGCTTCAGCCCTTTCATGAGTTTGCGCAGACCCGAAGGGTCAGTCGGTACTAGCTGTGCACCGTTACGACTACGCGCCTGCCGGACAAATGCATCAATCTTAGGATTTTTATGCGGTTTGTAGAGGCTGAAAAGATCGTTGTTATTCGCGATACGGATACCGAGTAACTCCCAACTGCCAATATGCGGTGCGATAATGAGTCGACCTTTACTCGACTGGTTAAATTCTTCGCATACCTTTTCGCTGGTAACCCTGGATAAAATCTTATGCGCGGGCCAGCACCATACGGCTGCCAGCTCAAATAAGGAATAACTGGTATGCCGAATTGAAGTTCGACCCAGGTATTGCTGTCGCGAGGCTGGCAGGTCAGCCAGGCATAGTTGAATATTCCTCTCGGTCGGCCCGGAAATGCTGTTAGGCGTATGGATGGCGATAAATGCCAGGATCCGCGCTAACCAGTAATCAATGCCGATCGGGAAAATCGAAAGAAATTCAAGAATTACCTGGGATGCAGGCTTTTTCACTACGCCTACTATTTTGACTGGTCGATTTTTGCCCAGCTATCGCGCAAGCTAATCGTGCGATTGAAAACCGGGTTTTCATTAGTCGATTCAATATCACTGATAAAATAACCGAGTCGCTCGAACTGGTAGGCAAGCGCGTTGTCAGTGAGATTGATCGAGGGTTCCAGCATGGCATTATCGCTAACGACAATTGATTCTGGATTTATCGCAGAAACAAAGTCGCTCGCGGCGCCTGGGTTGGGTAGATTAAACAGGCGGTCGTACAAATTAACCCGCGCCTTGATTGCATGGCGCGCGCTAACCCAGTGTATCGTGCCTTTAATCTTGCGACCGTCAGCAGTTTTGCCCCCACGACTTTCAGGGTCGTAGCTGCATATCAGTGAATCGATACTACCGTCTTTGTTTTTAACTACTTCCTTGCAGGTGATGTAGTAGGCGAATCGAAGCCGCACTTCGCGTCCCGGACTGAGGCGGAAAAATTTTTTAGGTGCGTCTTCCATAAAATCTTCTCGCTCGATGTAAATCTCACGCGAAAATGGAATTTCACGTGTGCCAGAGTCAGGGTTTTGCGGGTAATTGATGCCAGCCACGGGTTCTTCCTGATCTTCTGGGTAATTCTCAATCACGACTTTGAGTGGATTTATAACCGCCATGCGTCTTTCCGCACGGGTATTTAAATCTTCACGCAGGGCATTTTCCAGCACACCCATTTGAATCGTGCTGTCTTTCTTGGTGATGCCGATCATGTTGCAAAAAGAGACGATTGACTCGGGTGTGAAGCCTCGCCGACGCATACCGGAGATAGTCAACATGCGCGGGTCATCCCAGCCCTCGACAAGCCCATCGTTGACTAACAGGTTGAGCTTGCGCTTGCTGGTCAGTGAATACTCGAGCTGCAGACGCGCAAATTCGATCTGACGCGGGTGGCTGGGCGGATCCAGCCTGTCGAGAATCCAGTCGTAGAGTGGCCGGTGATCTTCAAACTCCAGGGTACAAAGAGAATGCGTCACCCCTTCGATTGCATCGGAGAGTCCATGCGTAAAATCATATAAAGGGTAAATACACCACTTGTCGCCCGTGTTGTGATGCGTGACGTGCCGAATGCGATAGAGAACCGGATCGCGCATATTGATATTGGGCGACGACATGTCAATTTTGGCGCGCAGCACATGTTCGCCATCGGCGTACTTGCCGGCTTTCATGTCTTCGAACAAACCCAAATTTTCTTCCGCACTGCGCTCCCGATACGGCCCGGCTATACCCGGCTCGGACAGGGTGCCCCGGTTTTGCCGGATCGCGTCAGCATCCTGACTGTCGACATAGGCATCACCCTGTTTCACTAGCTGTACAGCATAATCGTATAGCTGGTCGAAATAATCCGAGGCGAATGGATTGGAATGCCAGCTAAATCCGAGCCATTCGACGTCGCGGCGAATAGCGTTGATATATTCAATATTTTCTTTTTCGGGATTGGTGTCGTCGAAGCGTAAATTACAATAGCCGCCAAAATCGCGAGCTATGCCAAAATTGAGGCAAATCGATTTGGCATGACCAATGTGCAAATACCCATTGGGCTCGGGCGGAAAACGTGTGATAACCGTCGTCGTTTTGTTACTGGCGATATCTGCCGATATGGCATCACGGATAAAATTTGAAGTGTCATCGTCGACACGACCAGAATCTGACATGGGAAAGGGTATCTGCTAAAGATAGAAGCGCAGCATTTTAACCGATAAGCGGGAAAAGCTGAATATTATCGATTGCTTATTTGTACAATAAACTCCCTCTCCCTTGAGGGAGTACCCGAGGAGGGCATAAAAGGGCAGGGGTGAGGGTGATATTCCAGAACTAATCATCTACACCGCACCAGTCCAGCGGGTAATCTTCTCGTCGAGATCGGGCTTTGGCGGATGCGGTATAGCCGATGTTTCGGTACCAAGATAGATAAAACCCACAATTTTCTCGTTTGAATCGAGGCCCAGCGGCTCACAAACGCTCCTGTCGTAAGCATTGTCACCAGTTAACCAGATTGACCCAAACCCCATCGCTTTACTGGCTAACAGTATACCGTGTGCCGCGGCGCCGGCACTCAGCATTTGTTCGATCTCGGGAATCTTGGGGTTGTCACTCAGGCAGGCTACGACAACCACAATCAGGGGCGAACGTAGCGGTTTTTGTTTTTGTTTTTTCAAATAGGCCAGGGTAACCTCGGGGTCGCGTTTTTGAGTCGCGGAAGCAAATACATCAGCAAGGGCGTGGCGCGCCTTACCACGGATGGTAATAAAGCGGTAGGGGCGAAGGCGACCGTGGTCTGGAGCATGCATCGCAAGCCCGAAAATCTGTCGCAATTGAGCATCGTCGGGAGCGGGTTCGGTCAGATTTTTGGCTGGGGTCGAATACCGTTCTAATAGTTGCAAATGGTGATTCATTGTTAGGTCTAAGCAGGCTAAAAGCATATGATTATAGCCAACTATGTACTGGTAATAGAGTGATAATTCGTAAAAGCATACGGGTTTTTGTTTTGATAGGGGTGTTAACGAGCACGCCAGGGATACTTGTCGCAGCCAATTCCCTGGCGCATCATCCCTCGCCTTACCTGGCCATGCACGCGGACGACCCCGTCGATTGGCAGGTCTGGGATGAAGCGGTACTCAAGCAAGCGCAAGATAAAGACAAACTAATATATATTTCCGTAGGCTATTTTTCCTGCCACTGGTGTCACGTAATGCAACGCGAGAGTTATAGCGACAGTGGCATTGCAGAATTACTCAATCGGGACTTTGTGCCGGTCAAGGTGGATCGTGAGCTGAGGCCTGAGCTTGATCGGCGTCTAATACATTTTGTCGAAGAAACTCGTGGGACAGCCGGGTGGCCTTTAAACGTGTTTTTAACTCCCGACGGTTATCCTGTGTTAGGTTTTACCTATTTGCCAAAGGCAGACTTTAGCAATGTACTGATCCAGTTGCAGCAGCAGTGGCGAACGCGCGGCGACGAGATTGCCCTGGCAGCAAAAGAGTTTTACCTGGAATTACAGGACAGGGATACCGGTATCGAGGATTCCACAATGCATAACTGGCCGCTCGATACGCTGGTGCGGGATTTTGTAGGGCAAGCGATGTCAGTCGCAGATGAACTCCAGGGTGGTTTTGGTAAAGTAAATAAATTCCCCCAGTTTCCGCAGTTGTTTAGCCTGATGAATTTAATCGACGCGAAGATGGAGGATCGCGATCAGGTTGAAAATTTTGTACATCTCACTCTGCGAGCAATGGCTGAAGCTAACTTGATTGACCACATTAATGGCGGGTTTTTTCGTTATACCACCGACCCGGACTGGCAAACCCCGCACTACGAAAAAATGCTATACGACAATACGCAAATGGTACTGCTATACCTCCGTGCGGAAAACCTCTGGCCAGACAGGGGTTACCGCAAGATTGCCGAAGATACGCTGCAGTTTTTACAATCACAGATGCAGCATTCCCAGGGTGGTTACGTTTCCAGCCTTTCCGCCGTTGATGTCAACAATCAGGAGGGGGGCGGCTACCTGTGGAACAGGCAACAATTGGCGCAGATTCTACCCGACGAGGATTTTGCATACCTGGCTGACATCTGGCAACTGGACCAGATTAACTCATCGGCATCAGATTTCCTCGCAAAACCGCTGATTGGCCCTGGCAGCAGGGGAGAAGTGATGCGAAATAGTAAAATCCGGCAACAACTTCAGGCAGTCGATAAGCCGGCGATGCCGATCGATGACAAGCGACTGGCAAGCTGGAATGCGTTGATGTTGCAGGCGTTGGTTGCCGCGGCTTCCCTGGATGAACAATACCATGAAGCGGCGTCACGCCTGTTTGAGGTTATGCGCAATAATTTTATCGAGGGTGATAATCTGGTGCGCTTTGCCGGCAATGCCGCACTGGCTGAAACCACATTCGAAGACTATGCATATGTCAGTTTGGCCTTTTATCGATATGGCCAGGCATTTCAGGATGCGCAGGCAATTCGCCTGGCCGAGAATCTCGCGACCCGCGCATACCAGCAATTCTTTGTGCATGATCGCTGGCATTTAACCAGTCGTTCACTAATCCCCGGCGATACCGGCCTGTGGGTAATCCAGGACAGGGTAACGCCTTCAGCTTTAAGCGCATGGTTGGACGTGGTGATGCAGTCGCCCGGCATTGATTCGCTGATACGGCAAAAAGGCAATGAAATGTTGCATCGGGTGTCGCAATCCATGGTCGGTACACCCTACTACTACGGATCATTTATTCTTTTGCGGAATCAATTGAGTAAGTAAACCAGGCCGAAATTGGCAGCACCATTAATCCGCATAAATCGGAAAACCCTGCCCCGCATAAAGTGATAAACTCGGGTTTTTTCGTCGTCAGAGCCGTGCCAGTTCATGATTCGATACCAGCTTAGCAGTAGTAATCCAGCCACCCACTATTTCGAGGTAAAGATAATTATCGACAGCCCTGATCCGGCGGGGCAGTGTCTGCGTATGCCTAACTGGATACCGGGCAGTTACATGATTAGAGACTTCGCCAAAAATCTTCTGATGTTGCAGGCAAGTAGTGGTGAGGAGGCGGTCGTGATCAAACAGCTGGACAAATCCAGCTGGCGTCTTGAACCCTGTAGCGGGCCGGTGACTATAGATTATCGGGTTTATGCCTGGGATTTGTCAGTGCGTGGCGCGCACCTGGATCAAACGCACGGTTATTACAATGGCACCAGCCTGTTTATGGAAGTCATGGATCAGTCCCAGCATCCCTGTGAAGTATTGATCGAGCGGCCCGCTGCTGATTATTGCAGGCGCTGGAAGGTGGCTACCACGCTGCAACGAGTCGATGCCGGTCCATTTGAATTCGGTTTATACCGGGCCAGTGATTATGACGATTTGATTGATCACCCGGTAGAAATGGCTGATTTCACGCCAATACATTTTGAAGCCTGTGGTGTTCCGCACGATATTATTCTCAGTGGTCGATTTAGCTGTGACGAAGAGCGGTTGCGAAACGACCTGATAAAAATCTGCGAACATCATATCCGCTTTTTCGGTGATCCCGCGCCGATGAATTATTACCAGTTCCTGGTCATGGTCGTGGGCCAGGGTTATGGCGGGCTCGAGCACCGGTCGAGTACCAGCCTGATGTGTGAGCGCGACAGTCTGCCGCAACCGGGTCAAACCGAGGTCACCGATTCCTATCGAGAATTCCTCGGGCTCTGCAGTCATGAGTATTTCCACACCTGGAATGTGAAGCGTATCAAGCCCGCCGTTTACCAGCCTTACGATTTACAGCAGGAGGTCTATACCGATCTGCTCTGGGCTTTCGAAGGCATAACTTCTTACTACGATGACCTCGCCCTGGTGCGTTGCGGCCTGATTGATGAAACTACTTACCTCGAATTACTCGCCCAGACAATGACCCGTGTACTGCGCGGCAAGGGTAGCAGTCGGCAGTCTGCGGCCGAATCGAGTTTTAATGCCTGGACCAAATTTTATAAAGCGGATGAAAACGCACAGAATGCAATTGTCAGCTATTACGCCAAGGGTTGTTTGATAGCCCTCTGCATAGACCTGAAAATGCGCCAGCTAAGCCAGTCCAGGGTTAGTCTGGACGATGTCATGCACCAATTGTGGCAACTACGGCTTGAGAGCGGCGCCGGTATCGAAACACATACGATTCAGGATTTGATTTGCTCGATTGTAGACGCTGATTTACACGATTTTTTACATCTCCTGATTTACACCAGTACCGAACTGCCACTCGAAGAATTACTCGCCACGGTCGGAGTTGAGTTGGCCATCAGGCAAGCCAGTAACCAGAAAGACAAGGGCGGCAAGCCACATGAGGGATCATTGCCGGGGGTCGAACTGGGTGCTTTTCTGGAGGAGAAAGAGGGTGGCCTTGCGATAGCGCGCGTGCGCGAAGACGGTGCGGCCCAGTGCGCGGGACTATCGGCCAACGACGTCATTATTGCGGTAAATGGGTTGAAATTAACACTGGCCAAACTTGAACAACAGTTGTTACTCGCCGGTGTCGGCGAACAATGGAAAATACATGCTTTCAGACGCGACGAGCTAATGGAATTTGACCTGGACCTGACCGCTGCAACGAAGAATACAGTCGTATTACAGGCAGGCGAACAACATCAACGCCGTAAGGACTGGTTGCAGGGCGCTTGAAGCGGTGATTGACGAGGTTTCACATTCCCACATCGTGGAACTGTGTTCGCAGGGAAAACTCGATCGTAATAAGCTGGGCGGTGATGAATCGGCTCTGCTCGGAGCCCTGGACTCGTTGGGCGTCGTGGTTCGAAGCGGTGCTCAATTCCTGGAAATCGATACGGCCATCGATTTATTAGAACTGGAAGCGATTCAAACTCAGATTGGTGATAGAGAGGTGGTCGCTGCCTTTGACTGGCAATACCGGTTGCTAACGGAATCGACCAATGCCGATGCCGTGACACTGTTTGAAACCCATCAAAAACCCTGCATAGCGCTGGCGGAAATGCAGAGCGCCGGGAAGGGACGACGCGGGCGGCACTGGATATCGCCGTTTGCCAAAAATATATATTGCACCATCGGCATTCACCGGTCGATCGAGGCGCGCAATCTGGGCCTGATTAGTATTCTAACCGGGATCGGGCTTTGTAAGGCATTGAGTCGTAGTACCGGCAACGCGGTACAACTCAAGTGGCCCAATGATATTTATTATCAAAATCAAAAGCTGGGGGGCATATTGATCGAATCGAGGCCAACCACAGAGGGTAATTATTACTTCGCGATCGGATTTGGAATTAATGTATCGATGACGGCGCAAGATCTCGAGGCAATACCTCAGGCAGCGACCAGTGTAAACTTGATTAGCGGCGATTCGATTTCTCGCAATTTTGTCCTGGCGCAGGTCATCCGACAGGTCGTGCAGATGATTCATGGTTTTGATGAGTCCTCGATTTTAGAGCTGGTCGAAGAATTCAACCATCATGATGCTTTTCACAATCAGCGAATCCACGTGACGACTTCGAGCGAGTCGATCTACGGTTTGAATAAGGGTATTAACACTAGCGGCCAGTTGGAGCTTGAGACGGAGCAGGGCCGGCAACAGTTTTCGGCAGCGGATATATCCGTCAGGGGCGTCGATTAATGTTATTGCTGGATCTTGGTAACAGCGCAATCAAGGCCCAGTGGTGGCGTGATGATGAACTGCAGAATAGTTTCAGTTGTCGTTTCAGGTCTGGTTGGCTGCCCCGTTTCGAGGC
The DNA here is from genome assembly GCA_041821565.1 of Gammaproteobacteria bacterium. GTDB lineage: Bacteria > Pseudomonadota > Gammaproteobacteria. The sequence continues at coordinate 17,374 of JBGUEB010000018.1, forward strand.
ATATCTGAAACAAATCAAAGCCGGTCATTGTTACTATTCATCGGTACTCGGGGAACAGGCTGAAGGCGAGTTCGTTGCTAGTCTCAGGCAGAGTTTCGATGTTGGAAAAATTGAAAAGTTTGCCGCATTGAAGTCATTTCACGGCGTACACAATGCCTACCCGGTAGCCACAGGGCTCGGCGTCGATCGCTGGTTGTGCCTGCTTGGGACCGCCGCACGGGTAAAACAGGATGCAGTGATTATCGATGCCGGCAGTGCGATTACAATAGACTTGATACGAGCTGATGGGCAGCATCTGGGGGGAGCAATTTTAGCTGGATTTAATACTTCGCTTGCGCGTTTTAAGGCGATCATGCGTACAGCTGATTTTGATCACCCGGATATTGCAAAAACGGATGAACCGGGCTGTTCTACCGAGGCCTGTATTAATATAGACTACCTGCCGACCGATGCGCAGATCCTAAGGGAACTGGTAGACCGCTGGATTGGGCGGCTCGCGGCTGACGCGGTATTGATTGTTAGCGGTGGCGATGCCGGCCTTATTGACAGGCACGAAGAAGATCGGTTTCTGATAATGCCTGATCTGGTGTTTCGCGGAATGCGGCGACAACTGGGAAGCCAGTAATGAAGATATTTTTTAGCCTGTTACTAATTGCCAACATTGCTTTTGGCCTGATGCAATGGTTGATGCCTTATGATCAGCTTTTCCCGAAAAATAAGAAATTCCCAGTCGCCGAAGAACTACGCCTGCTAGACGAACCGGTTGAATCCAGACTGGTTGAAGAAGCCAGTATCAGTGAACCAGAACAGGCCCCGGAACAAATTAGTGAACTGCTGGTAGTCGAGGAAACTATCGACACGCGCCTGTGTTACACCATAGGACCTTTCAAGGAAAGGACGCGTGCACTCGAAGTCAGTCGCCGTTATTCTAACGATCAGGTCAAAACAGAATTAAAATCCAGCCTCGAAAAGGAATATCTTGGCGTGATGGTTTATCTGACCGGGAATAATAGTCGGCAGGACGCGATAAATACCGCAGAAAAACTAGCGGCGAAAGGTATTCGTGACTATCTAATCATCAACGAACCAGGTAAAACCTATGCGCTGTCGTTAGGCGTATTTGGTCTGAAGAAAAATGCTGATCGGTATGTAGCGCGCCTGAAAAAATTAAAATACCCGGCAAAAACTGAACTGCGCTACCGGGAACGTACCATTTACTGGGTATATAACGAGCAATCTGGCGATAGAGAAATGCTGACTTTACTGGACGCCAATGATGCCGATAAAGGTATCAGTCAGATCCCGCAGCAGTGCCCCTGAGACCGATTAGTACTTGCCAATATCAGGCAAAAACACTAGAATTCGCGCCTCTCGAAAGAGCGGGTATGGGACGCAAGATCCCATCAACCTGGTAACCGCAAAGACGCGGTTCAACAGCAAATCTATTATGCCGGCGTAGCTCAGTTGGTAGAGCAACTGACTTGTAATCAGTAGGTCCGGGGTTCGACTCCTCGTGCCGGCACCAATTTTTATCTATATTTCAATAAGTTACTTCAAGCCTTAATATAAGCGAAAACGAAATTTTATGAAATTATGAAAATTTTATGAAAAAAACCGTTAAGATATTGATTTTTAAAAGCCCTGTAAGTTTCCAGACATCCTTCGCTCACCTTAAAATATAGGTTCACCCGGATTCGCAGTGGTGTTTGAGACCGGTCTATTCTGTTAAAAAACTCGATAAATTAGTAAGGCCAGATTTTCACTGAATTCAATTTTTCCCAAAGAAACTACTCAATATTTATCGAGGGAGTGATGAGACGGTCTGTGCCGAGAGCTTAGATACTTTAATATAACCCCCGGTATCAAAATGACGGAACTCATCACAGGGGTGAAGAATTTTTCTCGACCACCAAAAAAAGAGTTTTCCAACAGAATGGGTTGCTAGCTGCTCTTGGCAAGTAATTTCTCAAGGTCGGTTTTCCCAATAGCCGCCATTCACAAATTCAACTGGCAGGACCGGATTCGGCCAACAAGAGATGCTCGAATAAAGTCTAACAGCCAATAAAACAGATATTGGTATGTGATAATATCTTCTGACTCTGATTCCATTTGGGCTATCAATGGCAAAGGACCGTCTGTCAGGCAAACTTGCAGTTATCCTACATGCTGATGTTGCAGGTTCAACCCAGTTAGTACAACAAGATGAGCATCTGGCCCACGAGCGTATCCAGGATGCCTTTCGGCGCTTCAGTGACACAATCGGGAAGTACCATGGTCGTGTTCAAGAGCTGCGCGGCGATGCGCTATTGGCCGAGTTTGACCGCCCTTCTGATGCAGTGTCCGCGACTCTCTCATTTCAATCGAATCATTCTAAATATTTGTCGTCCCTCGAAGGAGATTTGAAACCAGAAATACGTGTTGGTATAGCTATGGGCGAAGTAGTTGTCGCCGATAATACTGTTACCGGGGCTGGGGTCGTCTTGGCACAACGCGTTGAGCAATTGGCAAACCCTGGTGGGCTTTGTATTTCATCTGCTGTTCAGGAATCTCTTTCTAAGCGGTTGCCCGTCGAATTTAACAACCTTGGTGAGCAGACCTTGAAAGGTTTTGACAATCCGGTCAAAGTTTTTAGCGTGAAGCTAAAGTCCGGCGAAACGGTCTCACCGCCACAATCAAGAAGCCAGATCAGATTACACCAGAATTTTCGGAAACAGTACGGCCTCGTGATAGTTGTTCTGATAATAATAGGCGTAAGTATTTACCTTGCCTACAAGGGCGGGCAACAGGAATACCCGACGTCGATGGATCAAATGTCATTGCCCATACCGGACAAGCCCTCTATCGCAGTGCTGCCATTTGCCAATAATAGTAACGATCCCGACCAGGAATATTTAAGTGATGGTATAAGCGGAGACATTATTACCGATCTTTCTAAGATAAAGGGGCTTACCGTAATCGCTCGAAATTCGTCTTTCAACTTTAGGGATAAGACGACGACTGTTCAGGAGATCGGTAAGAATTTGGGAGTAAATTACATCTTAGGGGGTAGTGTACAAAAGTCAGGTAATCGACTACGGGTCACAGCCCAGCTCGTCGATGCTAAGACCGGCCATCAACTGTGGGCGGAGCGGTTCGATCATGGGCTCACAGATATTTTCTTGCTGCAAGACGAAATTACGCGCGAGATTATCTCTGCCTTGTCGATTCGGCTTAGTGTAGATGAGCAGAAACACTTGGGTGGGAATGTGCCAACGAGTTTTGAAGCCTATGACCTGTTTCTTCGCGGTCAGCAGGTTTCCGTGGATTTCTCGGAAGAAGCTATTGCCCAAGCTGTCGAGCTATACCGACAAGCAATCCGCCTTGACCCAAATTATGCCCATGCCCATGGCGCACTAGCCCTTGCGCGTATTAGGCAATTCTTTATGGGGTTCACTGATACGCCCGTCCGTATGAGGGATCGCGCATTGGAGTTAGCCCGCAAAGCTGCAGACATGGATCCAGGTTCGCATCAGATACAGTGGTCACTGGGATACATCCATATGTACAGAAAAGAATTTGATGAGGCTTTGCAAGCTGCTGAAAGTGCGGTATCACTTTCCCCCAACTATGCCGATGGCTATGCATTGCTTGCGCTCGTCAAAAATAACCTTGGACAAGCGGATGAGGTGATACCGTTGATTGAAAAGGCAATGGTGTTGAACCCACATTACACCTGGGATTACATCTATCAACTCGGTCGCGCTTACTACGCACTGGGCGAATATGAGAAAGCGGTGCCCTATCTTCGACAAGCGCTAGAACGTAATGAGTCAGCAGGTTACCCCCGTTTATTCCTAGCAGCCAGTTATGTGAACCTTGGACAGGTAGATGAGGCAGAATGGGAGATTACGCAGGCGCAAATGGCGCACCCGGAGTACACCTATGCTCACTTGCACAAGACAGCGCCCATTGGCAATAAAAAACTATTGGATCGCTTCTTTAGCGACCTTCGCACGGCCGGACTAACTGAATAGAATTTTATGGGATGCATTCTCCAAGCCAATAGCATAATTATGGGCAAAGAATCATCTATTTTATGTAATGTAGCTGCCAGTCGCTGTGGAACACAGGTAACTGCTAGTTGCCGTTCTCTCGCACGGGAATAATTTCATCCAGAGTCTGTTTTGGGTCGATACTGTTGAAAAACTCAATAATTTGGATAGGAGAATCCCCGGTGAAAACCAAATTAACCTGAACTTCACTTGTTGTTACGTTCGAGAGTTTAGCAGTGACTCTGTAAGAACAGATCACAATTAATATAATCCCCTCGGTGTGTTAAGTTTGATAAGAAGCTTAAAACGCAAATGGTTTTGTCCAGTCGAAAAATTTGAAGTTTTTCAACAGTATCTGCCGGAAGCACTCGTTCACAGTGATGTGTTGAAGGTCTGCTAACGGGAAAGTTGCCGTTCAGATTCAACCTGCAAATTTCCGCTTCGTATCCATAGCGGCCTATTCAAATCACTTGGTAGCGGATACTTTGTCCGTTTGCATGAGCTCCTCTCGGGCATAGGAAATACCAAACTTCGGGTATGCGTTCACTGACGAAATGTATGAATTAAATATTTTGCGGAGCTAAAGCGAACTCAGAGCACGTAGAATTTCCTTTGGTTCAACTCTGGTGCGGTAATCAACATCGGGTTTACCAAAAATTATGGTGGCTGCCTCATCGATAATATAAGTCGCCGGCACTGGAATTTCGCCACCCTCGATACCATTGTGGTTTTCAAGATTGATATCCCATCCTTCAAAAAGCAGACGCACTTCAGTCGATACCGGGAATACCAACCCAAACTGTTTCGCAACTACGTTCCCGTTGTCGCTGAGCACATGGAACTCGAGCTCTTCTCTTTGTCGAGTGTCTAAACTATTGTCTGGTGTTTCTGGAGACACAGCGACGAGGCTAGCGCCAAGTTTCTTTAACTCGTTGAGGATGCCTTGATAGGCCCGTAGTTGAATATTGCAGTATGGGCACCAACCACCGCGATAAAAAGTAAGCACAACAGGTCCGTTGGCCATTAGGCGATTTAGTTCGACAGTTGCGCCGGTAGCATCAGGCAGTGAGAAATTTGGGGCGCTCGCACCTACACTTAAACCGAGTTCCGGAATACGAAATTTTCGAGCCTGGTCGATTTGGCCAGCGAACAATTTTTCAGCGTCGCATCCTACGTCTTCCAGGAGCTCTTTTGTGAAAGCATCTAATTGTGATTTCAACATTTCACAGTATCTTGCAGTAACTTTTGAGCTCCGTCAAAATTTTATGAAACGATAACCACAGCTTCGTTCCAAGAACAGCCCTTTATGGCAGAGCCGAATAATTGTACGAG
>JBGUEB010000019.1:0-22247 GCA_041821565.1 Gammaproteobacteria bacterium
CCGAAATTCTGATCGCGGATTATTCAGGCACAGAATACGCGACGCTTGCCAGGTTCGCGCTCGCACGTAATTTTGTCGCGAGCGAAGAATACGATCAGGCAAAACAACAATTGCAACAAATTGTTGGCACCGCCGGGACCAGCCCGTTGGGATATCTGGCACGCAAGCGATTGGCTGCGGTGCAGTTACAATTGGCGCAACCGGATCAGGCACTGGCCACACTCGCAGTTGAGTTTCCATCAGCCTTTAGCGCTGAGATCGAGGAATTGAAAGGAGATATTTATGCCAGTCAGGGCAATCTAAGCGAGGCCGCAAACGCTTATCGCAAGGCCCAGGGCGGGGAACCAGCACCAGCTAATAGGGAATTTATTCAACAAAAAATTGACGACCTCGGAGTTGCCGGATAAATCATGCTAAATCGGGCTCTGATACTGGTAATCATTGGCATTTCGCTGTTACAGCTAGCCTGTAGCAGCAAAGACAATAGCGAGCCACCGGCACCCCTGACCAAAATAGAACAGCCAATACCGCTGTATATGGCATGGAAAGTAGAAACCGGGGCTGGAATCGATACCGCGTCGTATAATATGCGGCCGCTGTTGATTCAGGACACGATTTACAGCATTGATACACAGGGCATGGTGAGTAGTATTAATGCCGAAAATGGACGCCTAAACTGGGTTTCTTTTACGCGCTTGGCATCTATTACCGGGCTTTCGGGTACCGAAGGTATGGTCATAGCCAGTTCAAAAAATGGTGATTTAAACGCATACGATATTGAAGACAAAAACCTGAAGTTAAGGTGGTCGATAAGATTAAAGGGTGAGGTTCGAGCGGTTCCGGTAGTCTCTGATCAACAGGTATTTGTGCGAACAGTGGACGGTAAACTATCGGCGCTGTCGCTGTTGGACGGTAGTATACAGTGGACAGTCTCTCGCCGTGTGCCAGCTTTATCATTGACTGGTAATAGCCAGCCCCTGGTACAGGGTAATCTGGTCATAGCTGGATTTGATGATGGCAAGATATCCGCTTTCAATCGCGAGAATGGACAGACTGTGTGGCAAACCACTGTTAGTAATCCTAGCGGACGTACAGAAATTGAACGGCTGGTAGACCTTGATGGCCAGTTTATCCTCAGGGATGGCATCATATATATAAGCTCGTATCAGGGGAGACTGGCAGCAATTCAGGCGATAGATGGCAACGTTTTGTGGTCTCGCGAGTTTTCCAGTTACCAGGCTATCGACGCCGATGACGAAGCCCTGTATCTCAGTAGCGATGATAGTCATATCTGGTCCATCGACCGTAGAACAGGGAGTGCATTCTGGAAACAGGAAGTGTTGCATGCACGCAAGATTACCGCGCCGATGATCATCGGGGAAAAGCTGGTGGTCGCCGACTTCGAAGGTTACCTGCACTTGTTCGACAAGTCGGAAGGCTCTTTACTGGGTCGAGTTCGCCCCACCCAAAATCGGCATATTGCAAAACCGCTGATATGGCAAGACAGCGTTATTATTATCGATAGCACCGGTCTGCTGGCTGGGGTTCGTATCGATGATCGAAAATTCAAGTGATAATGTTTTGCACTGGTCCCGCGACTTTATGCTACAGACCAACACCCGCAAAAGCCCTTATCAACACTGCTGATGTTTCGTGATTCCAGAATGAGTAAAGGAGTTCGATAGTGATCCCGGTAGTGGCATTGATTGGCCGCCCCAATGTTGGTAAGTCGACCCTGTTTAACGTTTTAACACGAAGTCGGGATGCGATTGTCGCAAGCGAACCAGGACTAACGCGTGATCGTCAGTATGGGATTGGCATACGTGGACCCAGAAAATTCATCGTTGTTGATACCGGTGGCTTAAGCGGCGAGAAACAGGATCTGGACGATTTAATGGCCAGGCAAACTTTGCTGGCACTCGAGGAAGCCGATGAGGTCCTGTTCATGGTTGATGCCCGGGACGGTATGACCAGTGGTGACGAGGTGATCGCAGAGCTGGTGCGCAAGTCCGGAAAATCGACCTGTATCGTAATCAATAAAGTCGACGGTATTGACCCGCACAGGGCCCAGGCGGACTTTTATGCGTTAGGGTTCCCCCGAATCCAGTTGATTTCATCCGCACATCGAAAGGGTATCAATCCAATGCTCGATATCGTTCTGGGAGAGTATCCAGAGCAACAGTTGCAACAGGATAATACTGAAGGGCCTTCGATCGCCGTCATTGGCCGTCCCAATGTTGGCAAGTCGACACTAATTAACCGGTTAGTGGGCGAAGAAAGAGTGGTTGCCTTCGATCAGCCCGGCACCACCAGGGATACCATTTCTGTACCCTTCGAACGACGCGGAAAACATTACACCCTGATCGACACGGCGGGCGTTCGAAAGCGTGGCAAGGTGCACGAGGTTATCGAAAAATTCAGTGCAATAAAGGCGCTGGAAGCTATCGAAAAAGCCAATGTTGTTGTTCTCGTAATCGATGCTCGTGATGGATTAACCGATCAGGACCTGACTCTGCTAGGGTTCGCTATGAATAGTGGGCGGGCACTGGTTATAGCGGTTAACAAGTGGGATGGGCTAGAGCCCGAACAACGCGACTATAATAAAAAAACCCTGCAGCGCAGGCTATCTTTCGTGTCGTTCGCGGCCCAGCACTTTGTTTCAGCATTGCATGGCACCGGGGTCGGAGAGATGATGACTTCAATTGATCAGGCCTACGCATCGGCTTTCAAGGACATAAATACGCGCCATTTGACTGATCTGCTTGAAGAGGCGGTATTCAAGCATAACCCGCCGCTACATAAGGGGCGCAGAATTAAGTTACGCTATGCTCATCAGGGCGGTAGAAATCCCCCCGTTATCGTCATTCACGGAAGTCAGACAGAGCATTTACCCAGTACCTATCAACGTTACCTGGTAAGTTTCTTTATTGCCAGGCTTAAATTGAAAGGCACGCCAATACGCATTGAATTGAAGTCGGGTCGAAATCCGTACGCGGAAAATCAGAATAAACCCGCTAATCGCCTACAAAAAAAGAAATTGCGAGTGACAAAGCAAGCCAGGAAAAAGCACTAAAATATCCGCGGTATTCCCAGGAAAAGCCTGATTTTATTATAGAGCCAGACTTGATTGATCCATAATCGGTCACTAAAAGCCTTAATTTTCCGAATAACGGTTCAATTAGGGCAATTTAATTGGAATTATTGCAGATACCGCCTAGAATTTAGGGTGTGAAATTACAAAGAATACTAATTGCAAACGCAAAGGGCGGTTGTGGTAAAACTACTATAGCCACCAACATTGCCTCACACTACGCCGCTCAGAATTTAAATGTGCGCCTGTTTGATCATGACAGGCAGGGATCATCGTTAGCCTGGATCGATCGTCGTCCGCAGACGGAGAATTTGATTCATAGTGTCGATGCGTCGAAAAATGCCGATCATCGTCTGACCCGGTCCTGGCAATTACGTGTCCCGCCGGAGACCGACGTCGCCGTCATAGATACGCAGGCCGGAGTAGATATACTGGAACTGGTGGCACTGTTTCAAACCAATGATTCGGTGCTAATTCCGGTATTACCCTCACCAATTGATATTCATGCCACTGCTCAATTCATCGAGGATTTGCTAACCACTTGCAGGACCCAGAGTAAAGTAATTCGCCTTGCTGTAATTGCTAACAGGGTTCGTAAAAACACAGTCATGTATCACTCCCTGGAACGGTTTCTATTTAGCCTGAATACACCTTTCATCTCCAGCCTTCGCGATACCCAGCTATATAACAAAGCGGTTGAACTGGGCATAGGTGTCCAGGAAATTAGTTCACACCGAATTAAAATTGACCGGGATCAATGGGCACCCATTATCCGTTGGCTAGATAGCCCCGTGGCTCGCGAATCCGCAGAAGTAAGGCCGCTATTTAATCAGTCGGAAAGCCAGACCAAGCGCCAGCCAAACCCTGCATTTATTCGTTCTCATAAATTCTAATAATCTTCTTTAAGGCGCATCAAACTTGATGTTGCTGTGGTATTATTGGCGCACTTCATTTAGTCGTCTAATACCTATGAAAATGTTACGTTTAACTATCGGCGCACTCGTTTTTTGCGGATTATCGAGCCAGCTTCACGCTAACGATGTGGAACTTGCGCTGAGTAAAGATACTGCCCAGTTTACCTTTAGATCAGATTCCAGCATGATTGGCTGGGGCGGCGCAGACCTGGCTTTCTCTCTGTTTTATAACGATAACAGCGATATTCTGGGCCAGGTGGGCCTGATGCAATTACGACCCCCTTCAGAAGAAAATCCATTTAGCCTGGGAGTAGGTGCAAAAGCTTATCTGGGATCCCTGGATAATCCGAGTGAAAATATTTTTGCATTGGCGATAAGCGGCGAAGCTCGATATACCTTCCCCGGCAAAATGCCGATGGCAATTTATCTTAATGGAAACTGGGCACCAGACATCACCAGTTTTGCAGATTCCAAAGAGGTTTTGGACTTTGTCCTCGGTTTTCAAATCGAAGTTTTACCTCAGACAACCGCATTTATCGGATACAGGTATTTAGAAGTTGATACTAAAGCACAAGGTGACGTCCGACTCGACGATGATCGGCTACATATAGGTGCGCGGTTTACGTTTTAGTGCATGGCCCAACTAGTTGTTCGACCACTAGCCTGATCCCTGGTCTGATCGGAAGCTGAAAATAGCGTTGCTGATGGATAGAGTGTTTCCGATAGATTCAGACCTGGAACGAGGTTACAACGTAAGCCTGTCGCGTGATGATTTCCAGGCCCTTCTAAAAGAATGGATAAGACGCAGCGAAGAATTCCGAATTAGTGCGGACTCGCGGCTCGATTGTGCTTATGATCGGGGCCCGCGAGACAGGATAGACCTGTTTCGCTGTGGCAATAGCAATGCACCCCTGCTGGTGTTTATTCATGGCGGCTACTGGCAGCGGGGTGACAAAAACTGGTTCAGTTTTATTGCCGACGCCTTCGTCAACTCTGGTGTCGATCTGGCCCTGATTGGTTACCAACTCTGCCCGCATACCAGTATGAGCTCGATCGTGAGCCAGATTCGCAAAGCAATGGTCTGGTTGTGGAGAAATGCGAGGTTGCTGGGTATTTCGGCTGATCGCATTAATCTCTGCGGTCATTCGGCCGGCGGACAATTGACGGCCATGATGCTAGCGACCGAGTGGAACCGGGTTGCAGCCGATGTTCCAGTCTTTCTGGTGAAAACGGGAATTCCGATTAGCGGTTTATTTCAGCTCGAGCCGCTACGCCATACGACAATAAATGATGCGCTCGGAATGGATGCATCATGTGCGCATGAAAATAGTCCTCAATTTCTTCAGCCATCGACTGAAGCACCGATCCTGGTTGCGCTTGGTGGTGCTGAAACCGGTCAATTTCATTCGCAAAAGGACCAGTTTGTTGAGCAATGGAGAAATTTTGGCACGACGATTGAGACCATTATCGAGCCCGGAGTCGATCATTACGATGTGATTAATCGGCTGGCAGAAACCGATAGTGATATTTTTAATAAAGTACGGGACTGGTTGCAATAAAATCCTGAATTGGGCTACCCGGGATTACCTTCCGGAGGAATTTCTAATCCTCAGTGGAGAGTTGGCCGAGAACGACGGTACGGATTATAGTAAAGGGTGATCTGCTGGGAAGAACGCGCATGGTTTTGAAAAAATGGAGCCGGGTCATGAGACCGCAGCTCCACAAATGTTAGACAAAAGTTTTTACTGCATTACCTTGGTCCACACCTTGTCGATCAGAGACTGGGCTTTCGGTGAACAGGTCTCAGCGAAAATAACTGGCAAATCAGCGGGAGGATTAACCTCCGGGGCGGATTTTAGTTCGTCCGTATAGTATTTAGAAGAACCTTTTATGGAATCACCGTAACCCTGGTTAACAGTCAACATTGCCATGTTCACCGGGTCCATCATGAAATTCATGAATATCCTCGCATTTTCAACGTTCTTGGCGCTAGTAGGCACAACGAGACTATCGTACCAGCCAATCACGCCTTCTTTCGGATAGGCATAGACGATCGGTGCACCGGTCAGGCGACCGAGCCTGGAAAACCCACTCCAGTGGTTAGTTATGACAGCATCACCACTTGCCAGCATGTCACTCATGGTTTCAGAGTTATAGGCGACGATGTGTTCTTTCTGGGCGACCAGCAGGTCCTGGACTTTTTTCATTTCCTTTGGGTCTTCGGAACAAAACGGTAAACCAAGATAAATGTTTGCCAGGTTTACGACTTCATCCGGAGTCTGGAAGGCGCTTACGCGTCCAGAGGCTTCTTCATTTGGCTCGAAGAATTCTTTCAGGGATTCTCCTTTGCCTGAATAGTTCTCGCTGTTATAGGAGAATGAGGTCGTGCCCCACTGCCAGGGCGCGGAATATTCCTGCTTTGGATCCCACGCAGGGTTGCGCCAGCGGTCCTCGATATTTTTGAAGTTCGACATGCCACTGACGTTGACTTTCTGGATTAAACCCTCGCTGATAAAAATTGGAACGAAGTTCTGACTGGGTACGACCAGGTCATAACCAGTCGCGCCGGCCTGGAGTTTGGCAAGCAGCGTTTCATTGGAATCATAAGTATCGATGGTAACCTTGATGCCGGTTTCCGCTTCGAATTTTGCGACCAGTTCCGGCGGTGTATATTCCGTCCAGTTATAGATAAACAGTTCGCCGGCCGCCTGGGCCATGCCAGCCGATAGTGCCAGAGTGGCTGCGGCTAAAGTTGATAAAATGCGTTTCATTTAATTTTCCTCTTCAGTTGTCGTGTTAAAACGGGCTAATGCACAGTTTCAGTCTGTGTCTTGTTTGATACGATCCAGTAGGCCGTTACGATAGCGATTGAAAATAATAATAGCAAGGTCGACACCGCGTTTATTTCCGGCGTTAAACCACGGCGGATCATGCTGTAAATGTATACCGGGAGTGTTGTTGAGCCCGCGCCGCTGACCATTAGCGTAATGATAAAGTCATCCATGGAAATAACGAAAGCCAGCATCGCGCCGGCGACGATACCCGGCATCAACTGGGGCACGGTGACAAACCGAAATGTTTCCCACTCCGACGCATAAAGATCACGCGAAGCTTGCTCCAGCGATGTGTCCATACCTTCCAGGCGTGCCCGGATGGGCATGAAGGCAAAGGGAATGCAAAATGTCACATGGGCGATAATCACATTCCCAAGGCCCCAGTTTATACCCATAGCTGCAAAGAAAATCAGCATGGCTACAGCCGTGACGATTTCCGGCACCATTAGTGGCAGGGTGATTAACCCCAGGGACACGGTCTTGCCTCTGAAGTTGCCGCCGCGGGCAAGCACCAGTGCGCCGATGGTCGCGATTGCGGTGGAAATTACCGTTGCAAAAACAGCGACGATTAGCGAGTTCAGAACAGCATCCTGAATCGCACTGTTATTGAATGCTTTTACATACCAGTTAAAACTGAACCCGCTCCAATTCATGACCATTCGGTTATCATTGAAGGAATAAAAAATTAGTACAACAATTGGCATATATAGAAATATCAGGAAAGCAATATTCCACAGGCCAAGGCCTCGATAGTGTCCTACCGGAAGGATCTTGCGTGGGTTGGTGGGGCTATTTGATCGATCGCTCATGATTCTGCCCCTGTTTCTCCGGCTGCGCGTTTTTTCGCCGCACGTGCGTAGAGAATTAATGCTATTACGACAACGGCAAGCATCAGCATCGAAAGGGCCGATCCAAAGGGCCAGTTACGGGCCGATGCAAACTGGAACTGAACCAGGCTACCCAGCATCAGTTTTTTGCCGCCACCGAGCAGGTTGGGGGCGATGAAAGCTCCAAGACAGGGAATGAAAACCAGGATGCAGCCAGCAATAATACCAGGTTTGCTCAATGGGATGACAATCTTGGTCATGATTTCCAGGCGCGAAGAATACAGATCGCTTGCCGCTTCCAATAAGCGGAAATCCAGTTTTTCCAGACTGGCGTAAATCGGCAGGACCATGAGCGGCAGATAACTGTATGTCAGGCCGATGGCGATAGCGCCGTCAGAATACATCATTCCCAGGGAGCGTTCGATAATGCCAAGTTTTAGCAGCGGTAATTCGATTACGCCGTTGCGGCCCAGAATAATGATCCAGGAAAAGGTCCTGATCAGCAAGTTGGTCCAGAACGGAATGGTAATAAGATAGATATAGAAATTTCGACGGTTCTCTGGTTGAAGCGTAATGTAATAGGCTACCGGGAAACCAAAAATAAGACAGATCACGGTCGCCATGGTTGATAACTCGATTGATCGCCAGATAATTTTAAGATAGCCAGGGTTGAACACCAGCAAATCATCCAGGTCCCTTTCCCATGCCAGTTGAAGATAGGCTGCCTTTGAAAACACGGGATTAACGCCGCCATAGGGGTTGGCTTCCATAAAGGAATACACGCCCATAATGAGCATGGGGATTAACATGAAGATGCCAATCACCAGATAGGTTGGTGCCAGGCCAAGCCAACGCCGGGATGATGGGCTGGTGGGGAGCCAGTTACTCATTTAGCCAGCACCCTGAGGGCATGTTTCGAGAATTCGACAAACAACGAGTCGCCGATGGCGAAGGGAAGGTTTCCATCTTCACGCGGGCGAGTCTGAGCCGTCAGCTCAACATCATTGCCTAAATCCACGCTCAGCAAGGCCTGATTGCCGAGGTATACAATATTGACAACTTTGCCCTGATGCGATTCGCCGTTTAACATCTGCGCGTGCGCTGTGAGTGTTATCTTTTCCGGACGCAAGAACAGGGTGACCTGGTCACCAGGCTTGTGATCCCCACTATTCTCCGCTTCAAATACAGTATTTGCTCCGATTCGGCAGGATACCAGATCGTCCTGGATGGAGATGATCTCGCCTTCGATAAAGTTTGTATCGCCAATAAAGTCAGCGACGAATCGATTTACCGGGTGTTCGTAGATTTCCGATGGAGAGCCAATCTGCTGCACCTCACCATTTGACATAACCGCTATTCGGTCACTCATCGCGAGGGCTTCTTCCTGATCATGGGTTACGAACACAAATGTAATGCCGGTTTCTCTCTGCAGTTGCTTGAGTTCTTCACGCATGGCCTGGCGCAACTTGAGGTCTAGTGCCGATAGTGGTTCATCGAGCAGCAGAACTTTCGGGCTTGGAGCCAGTGCACGGGCCAATGCGACACGCTGTTGCTGTCCTCCTGACATTTGATTGGGGCGCCGGTTGGCGAGTTCGGTGAGTTTAACCAGGGAAAGAACTCGCTTGACGGTTTGCCTGATTTCATCTTTTGGTCTTTTCAATCGTTCAAGCCCATAGGCGACGTTCTGGGCGACCGTCATATGGGGGAAAAGGGCATAATGCTGGAATACCGTATTCACCGGTCGCTGGCTTGGTTCCAGGTTTTCAATCCCTTCTTCGAACAGCAGAATTTCTCCCCCCGTTACCTGTTCGAAACCCGCAATCAGGCGTAACAAGGTCGTTTTGCCGCAGCCCGATGGTCCGAGCAAAGTAAAAAATTCATTGTCTTGAATGGTGAGAGATACGGTATCAAGTGCCTGAACCGCCTGAAGGCTTCCAGGGTTGTACACCTTGGAAACTCCATGAATATTTATAGCCGCAGTTGCCATTTAGGTCTCGTTGTAACTGGTTATTCCCATGTATTTATTCAATTCCTCAAATAAACAGTTGCAGCTCTAGTTTGGGGAATTGAATAACTTATTGTGCCGTGGTTTGTTTTTATTTTACAGCCAAATTTCATCTTACCATAACAGGACTACTAGATTCGGGTATCCTACTGAGCGGAAAATCTCAGGTCATTTTCTACTGATAGCACCATAGGAACAAGTTTCAAGGCTTGAATCATGCCTCTTTAATCTCCCGTTAACGGCACAACAGTGGTCCTGCAGATTGAATCAAAGTCCTTCGTACCCCTGCAGCACATTGACCGTGTTGGTACCAATTTCCTCGACCGCATAACCGCCCTCCATGATGAACAAGGTAGGTAACTTAAGTGCCGCAATAGTCGAGCCATAACGTTTGAAGTCATCGCTGCATAGTTTAAAAAACGATATTGGGTCATGCTCAAATGTATCGACACCCAGCGATATCACCAGTGCATCGGGCCCGAAGTTGGTTATTTTCTTACAGGCATCATCCAGTGCTGAACCCCAGGTTGCGAAGTTGGTATTAGGCCCCATCGGAAAATTGAAATTGAAACCCTCGCCATTACCGGTACCAGATTCGTCGGCATAACCGAGGAAATGTGGAAAAGCGTCCTTAGGGTCGCCGTGTAATGACAGGAACATCACGTCTGGGCGGTTGTAGAAAATCGCCTGGGTGCCGTTGCCATGATGAAAATCAACATCAAGAATCGCTACTCGACTGGCACCCTGATCAATAAAGGCCTGCGCGGCAACGGCGGCATTATTGATAAAGCAATAGCCTCCATACATATCACTGGCGGCGTGATGACCCGGAGGCCGGCATAAGGCGAATGCCTCATTAGCTCCTTTACTCATTGCTGCCTGTGCGGTAAGTGCAACATTGGCGCTGGCGCGCGCGGCTTCCCAGGTACCGTTTGAAAATGTGGTTTCAGCGGCCATTGCATAGTAGCCCAATTTGCCTTCTATGTGGTTTGGTATGCGCTGTTGCATACCGCGGGCAGGCCAGCACGTGGGTATAGCCTCACCGGTGTATCCTTGCGCTACCCACATATCCCAGCACTGTTCGAGAAAATTCAGAAATTCACGATCATGTATGCGCGTTATCGGTTCGAGGCCAAACTCATCAGGTGCGATCACTTCACCCAAGTTAACCGATTGCAAACGTTCCAGTATGAATTCAGCCCGTGCCGGACATTCGAAAGGCGGCACCAGTTCCCCACCGTAGAGTTCGGTTTTGGCATCACGCAACTTGTGTTTTTCACTAAATACGGTCAGCATTTTTCGCCTCTGTAGAATTGATAGGATGATTTAGTCGGCAGTCTGGCACATATATTGCGGGCTGATAAGCAAGTGTTGCGCTAAATATACACTGGTTTATCTAGTTTCCGGCAGCCTGGCATCAAAATTCTGGCAATAGAAATAGCGATACGGGAGAATGCCGTTTGCATTTAATCGTAAAACTAAATATCGATGAAACAAAACTTGTTACCCCATAGGTTGTTACCCCAGGATTCCGGCGAACAGTCGCTTTGGGCGGATACAGAGGTTCCTGATATCGAGACACCCGAGTTGACTGGTTCTCATAAGGTTGACGTACTGGTCGTTGGCGGTGGTTTCACCGGCTTGTCCTGCGCCTTACATCTGGCCCAGCAAGGCGCAGCGGTAATGCTGCTCGAGGCGAAAAACTTTGGATTCGGAGGCTCTGGGCGTAATGCCGGCCTGGTAAACGCCGGTGTCTGGCAAACGCCGGAATATGTCGAGCAACAACTCGGCAAAGAAGCCGGCGAGCGATTTAATCTTGCCTTACGGGATTCTCCCGAGCTGGTATTTGAACTCATTCAAAAGTATCAAATTGAATGTGATGCCGAGCGTACAGGTACGATTAATATCGCGCATAGGGCATCGGCCCTTGATTACCTGGAGAATCGATTTCGGCAGATTCAGGATCGTGGTTCGGAAGTGGAACTTCTGAATGCCGAGCAGTCGGAATCACTTTCCGGGTCGCCGCTTTATTGCCATGGTGGCATCCTCGACCCGAACGCGGGTACTATCCAGCCGTTAAACTATGCCAGGGGTTTAGCCAGGGCTGCGGCTGGACAGGGCGCAAAATTATTTCAACGGGTTCCGTTGCGAAGCCTGGAACGGGTAGGCAGTCAATGGCAGGCAAAAACTCGCGATGCAATAGTGACGGCGCACAACGTTGTAATTGCTACCAATGCTTATTCGGATGAGTACTGTTCTGGCGTAAAGCAGTCCGCAGTGCCGATGTTTATCTTCCATTGCGCAACTCAACCGTTAGATGCCGAGGTTGCAGCGGGCATAGTTCCGCAACGCCATGGTATTTGGGATACCCGTCTACTGCTCACTTCAAGCAGAATTGACGGTAGCAACCGACTGCTGATGAGCAGCGCCGGACCTCTGCATGGATTTCAGAAGCTTATTCGCCAGGACTGGATGAAGCGCCTGCGTAATCGCCTGTATCCGCAGACCAGGGGGGTCGAGTGGTCGTATCACTGGAGCGGTCAGGTTGGCCTGACATCGAACAAACTACTTCGTGTCCAGGAACTGGCGCCGGGACTCATCGCGCCAGCGGGCTACAATGGACGGGGAATAGGGCCGGGCACGGTTATCGGCCAGCAGCTCGCAGACTTGCTGATCACCAATAACCGCAAGGAATTTCCGTTCCCAATTCAGCCGCTGAGGCGAGAAGCCTGGCTGGCCGTGAAGGCGGCTTACTATGAATATGGGACACTTGCTCTGCAGCTAGTCGATCAACGCTAGAGATTACCTGTAGTTTTAAAAGCCAGTGATAAATTGAATACCGCGCTATTATTTGAACAGGATCGCGCATAGAATATTTACTCAAAAATTTTATATGCACCATTACTGCTACCCCTTTAACTCGTAGAAACATGAATCGGTAACACCTGGCTGAGACACGCCGTCCCGATGCGTCGGACCGTCCCTTCCATGGGGGCTCGGCACCCGCATCCATGCGGGTGACGGTCTCAGCCAGGTGTTACCAATCCATGTCTCGGGCGCATCGTAACACGCCAAATCTTGCAACATCACCGCTTGCTTGCAATACTTCGGTTTGTTAACGGGGCAGCAGTGAAACACCATGTTAATCAATCGTGTTCAATAATCCGTGTCCAAAAATATAAGGAACCCAACCATGACTGAATCAAACCAGCAACACAGCGCCAGGGCTAGCTTCGACTGGAAAGACCCTATGTTTCTGGACCAGCAGCTCAGTGATGAAGAAAGACTGATTCGAGATGCCGCCCATGATTATTGCCAGGACAAGTTGATGCCGCGGGTGAAGCAGGCGAATCGCGATGAGACCTTTGATCGCGAGATTATGAATGAATTCGGCGAACTAGGATTGTTGGGTGCGACTATTCCCGAGGAATACGGTTGTGCTGGCGCAAATTATGTTTGTTACGGCCTCGTAGCCCGTGAAGTCGAACGTGTCGATAGTGGTTATCGCTCGGCAATGAGCGTGCAATCATCGCTCGTAATGCATCCCATTTATGCCTACGGCAATGAAGAGCAAAGACAAAAGTATTTGCCTCGACTAGCACGCGGTGAGCTGGTGGGTTGCTTTGGGTTGACGGAACCCGATGCTGGTTCGGATCCCGACAGTATGAAGAGCGTTGCAACAAAGGCCGATGGTGGCTACACGCTTAAGGGCGCGAAGATGTGGATCACCAACTCACCGATCGCCGACGTAATGATTGTCTGGGCAAAACTCGACGGCGTTATGCGGGGCTTTATCCTCGAGCGCGGCATGGATGGCCTGACAACGCCGAAGATAGAAGGCAAGTTTTCATTACGGGCCTCGGTCACCGGTGAGATTGTCATGCAAAATGTATTTGTTCCTGAAGACAATCTGTTAGCTAATGCCAAAGGATTAAAAGGCCCATTCGGTTGCCTGAATCGAGCGCGCTATGGTATTGCCTGGGGAGCCATGGGCGCTGCCGAATTCTGCTGGCATGCTGCGCGCCAGTATACTCTGGATCGGAATCAGTTCGGGCGACCGCTCGCTGCGACACAATTGATTCAGAAAAAACTCGCGGATATGCAGACTGAGATCACCCTCGGATTACAGGGCTGTCTGGCGATGGGCCGGTTGATGGATGCGAGTAATTGTCCTGTCGAACTAATATCGATGATGAAGCGCAACAATAGTGGTAAGGCACTGGATATTGCCCGGCTTGCACGCGATATGCATGGTGGTAACGGGGTTTCAGATGAATTTCACGTGATTCGCCACCTGATGAACCTGGAAGCGGTTAATACCTACGAGGGCACGCATGATATTCATGCCCTGATTCTCGGACGGGCTCAAACCGGGTTACAGGCATTTAGTTAATGTCGGGTCCGCTTGCTGGTTTCCGTGTTCTCGATTTGAGCCGCATACTGGCCGGCCCCTGGGCCAGTCAGATGCTGGCGGACCTGGGTGCTGAAGTGATCAAAATTGAACGCCCCCAGGTGGGTGATGATACGCGTTCCTGGGGACCTCCTTATATGCCCGATGAAGAGGGTCACGCCACCGCTGAAGCAGCCTATTTCCATGGAGCAAATCGCGGTAAGTATTCAGTCTGTATCGATATTTCGTCAATCCAGGGGCAGGAATTGATTCGGAAACTCGCCGCCAGGAGCGATGTTCTAATAGAAAACTTCAAGGTTGGTGGATTAAAGAAATATGGCCTCGATTACGATAGCCTGAAACACGTTAATCCAAAGCTGGTTTATTGCTCGATTACCGGGTTTGGGCAGACCGGTCCCTATGCCGAACGCGCCGGTTACGATTTCATGATTCAGGCGATGGGCGGGTTAATGAGTGTTACCGGTGAACCCGGGGGGCAGCCAATGAAAGTCGGGGTTGCTCTCGCTGACGTGATGACCGGCCTGTATGCATCTAATGCAATTCAGGCCGCCCTGATCCATCAGTTGCGCAGCGGGCAAGGGCAGTATATTGATCTTGCCCTGCTCGATGTGCAGGTAGCGACTCTCGCCAATCAGGCGATGAATTACCTTGCGAGCGGAAAGAATCCACAACGTATGGGTAATGCTCATCCCAATATAGTGCCTTACCAGGCATTTCAGACGCGCGATGGTTACCTGATTCTGGCGGTGGGTAATGACGCCCAGTTCAAACGCTTTTGCGAACTTGCCGGACGACCTGATTTAGCTAGCAATGAGCTCTACATAAAAAATAGCGATCGGGTGAAAAATCGTCATGACCTGATTCCACAGCTAATCGATATCATGTTATCACAAGACAGCGACTGGTGGCTTGACCAGCTCAATGCGCATGGTATTCCATGCGGTCCTATCAATAATATCGATGCGGTGTTCGAGAATCCGCAGGTACGGCATCGTGGCATGCAGTTTGAATTGCAGCATCCTGTCGCGGGAAAAGTCGCCAGTGTGGGTAATCCGATCAGGTTTTCGGAAACTCCTGTCACTTACGATAAAGCCGCGCCGATGCTGGGGCAGCATACCGAGGCGGTTTTATCTGATTTACTGGAGCTGGATTCGATCCAAATAAGGCTATTGAAAGATGACAGTATTATTGATTAGGGAGGACCAGGCCAGGTATCGGTTAGCCTGTAGCCATGTGGCCATGTGGCCAGGGGTCATCGGGGTCGAGCATGATTTGATGAATGCCTGTGATCCAGGCGCTGCCCCGGATCGAAGGAATAATGGCCTTTTTGTCACCTATCGTGGTTTCTTCGACGACTGCACAATCAAAACGGGAATCTATGATCGAACGACCGATCAGTCGATCACCGACTTTCATCTGGCCCCTGGCATACAGTACCGCCATCCTCGCTGAACATCCGGTGCCAGTGGGTGAACGGTCTAGCTTACCGGGCTCAATAACCACGGTATTGCGACTTACCTGTACGCCATTTTCTTCGCTTAGCGGAAGGGCGATTTGGCAAAATGAGATATGTCTCCAGTCCGAATTGGTCGGATGCCTGAAACCGAGTTGCTCGTTGGCCGCGGCGGTAACTTTTGTACCGACCCTGGCCAGGTCATGCGCTTCGTCTGGTTTTATCTCAAAACCGAGCGCCAAAGCGTCAACAATAACAAAACTATCCCCGCCATAGGCGGTATCAACGGTGAGTGTGCCAACGCCTGGGACTTCAAGCACGGCATCGAGCCGGTCTGCAAACGAGGGCAGGTTGTTGATTTCGATACTTTGTGCCTTGCCCTGTTCGCAATAAGCTTTTACGCTGACTAATCCACCAGGTGCCTCCAGATTAAATTCGGTAACGGGTTCCTGCATTTCGATCAATCCTGTATCGAGTAATACGGTCGATACGCAAATCGAATTTGATCCCGACATTGGCGGGGTAAACTCTGGTTCCATGATGATGAAACCAAATTTGGCCTGTGGATGTTTTGCCGGCACCAGCAGGTTAATGTGCTTGAATACCCCACCTCGAGGTTCATTCAGAACAAACTGGCGAAGTGTTGCATCATTTTCAATCCAGCGTGATTGATCCCATAGGTTATCTCCAGGTGGCACGGACACGCCGCCGACGATGACGTTGCCGACTTCACCCTCGGCATGGCATGAAACCATGTGTATGACCTTGCTAGTCCGCATAGTGCATGAAGGGCGGGCAAGTAAATGCTCCTGCATTACTTGCATACATCACATCCATGTGAATAAGGTCAGGCATAAATTGTAATTTTGAATCATGCTAGCATTCTAGATTAAATGATTGAATTATAAAAATACTCATCAGTATGGGCGCCGCCTTTGTGCAATATGGGGGCTGGCCCGGCATATTAATGTATGCTAACTGATCTTGTTAAAAACCAGTGTGACCAACAACGAAACGGATTATCTGCTAACTCTGGTATCCGATGAAGCCTTTCAATGGGCATTGCTGGCGACCGTGCTGGCTGGCCTGGCACGCGGGTTTTCAGGTTTTGGCGCTGGCATGTTGTTCACCCCAATTGTTAGTCTTGCGTACGAACCCAAGTTTGCAATTGCGCTGTTATTTTTAATAGATTTTATAGTTGCAATTCCGTTGTTGCCAGGGGCCATTCGAGAGTACCATATTCGCGAAGTATTACCCATCTGTCTGGGCGCCACTGTTACCGTACCGATTGGGATTTATTTTCTCTCATCGGGTGATCCGATAGTTTTGCGCTACCTGATATCTATTATCATTCTAATATTTGTGGCGCTTCTTGCCAGCGGTTGGCGCTATCGTAAATCGGTATCATCGCTGGGTCTTTTTGGACTCGGAAATTTATCCGGTTTTCTGGGTGGCATCTCTACCCTGTACGGTCCACCGATCTTGTTATTCTGGATGAGCCGTAACACACAATCGAAAACCATTCGTGCCAATATCATAATATTTTTTGCCTACATATCGATTGTTGCGGGTACTGGACTCTGGGTCAGCAATCTATTGACCAGGGAGGCGATCGTTTTGGCAATCACACTACTGCCTGTTTATGCGTTAGTTGTATGGATTGGTGCTCAATTTTTCCAGTTTTCGAGTGAACGCTTTTTTAGAAATCTGGTTTATAGCCTGATTGGATTGGTTGCAATTACAAGCCTTCCTGTTTGGGGATGAAAAATCCATACCAAAAAAAACCCCGCAGCATGGCGGGGTTTGGCTGGATAAAACCTGGTTTTGTTACTGATACTCGAAAGTTTTTCGTTCCAGTATAGAACCATCCTCGTTTAGTACCTTGACTGTCCAGGTACCGGTCCAGTCTGGTAGTAGAGTTTTGCTGGTCCATACACGCCAGCGATCGGCACCAACTTCGAATGATTTCTCGAACATTATCTTGTCGTCAAACATCCATTGGTGAGTCACTGTTTCACCGCTCATACCATTCAGCTCGGTGAAAAAGGAAATCGAGTTATATGAGTCAGCGCTGATACTATCGACCATGATTACGGGTTCTCTGTTATCGATACCAATCGTAAACAGGGCGCGGCTGATTGTGCCTGCAAACGCGTTGCCGCCGATACACAATGTCATTGTGAGTAGTGCAATTTTAAGAATGTGTCGCATAGTTATTCTCCGTGATTGATGCAATGGCAAACTACACCAATAGTTTGTCTAATTTACAGTATAGGCCCTGTTTTTTACGCTGCGATCATTTTTGCGACATATTTAGGTTTTTGCCGCCCGTAGCATTTTAATCATGGCTCTCGAGCTGACTGATAAAGTCCGCTTTTGTCGCGTCACTATGCCAAGTGAGCGCCTGATATCGAGCCCACTCAGTGATTTACCGATTAGCGTACTATCAAGCATGCTAATTGGCAGCATACTCCATCCAAGATTGGCAGAAACCATAACTTTAATGGTCTCGAGGTAGTTAGTTTCCAGAATAATCTTCATCGATTCCTTACTTGTAGCAAAATAGTTGTTAATGATTTTGCGCGTAAAGGTGCCGTTCGAAGGCAGGATCGCAGGATAGTCGAGAAGTTGTTCACTATCGATCAATACTTCACCAGCCAGGGCATGATCGGGAGCGAGTACAATCTGTAAAACATCGATCCAGATGGGCTCAAGGTATAACCTGCCGTCGGGGTTTTCGGGCAGGGTGACAATCGCAAGTTCGAGTTCATTATTAGCGATTGCTATGCAGGCGTCTTCAGAATCCATGAAATGTAGATCGAGATCGACCTCGGGGTATTCTATTTTAAAGTCACGCAAAACCTGGGGCAGGCGGTGCAGACCGACATGATGGCTCGTTGCGAGACTAAATGTGCCCGATGGCTTGTCGTGATCATGAGCCAGTTCTTCCCGGTAAGTCTTTAGTTCCAGCAGGATCCTCTCAGCGTGAGGTAAAAGTGACTGTCCGCTGGGAGTTAGGATGCTTTTTTTGCCGATACGATCGAATAGCGAGGTTTTCATATCGTCTTCGAGTTGCCGAATTCTTTTACTGACTGCGGGTTGAGTGATGTGCAGGCGCTCGGCTGCGAGCGAAAAGGACTGTAATTCGGCAACAGCAAGAAAGGCATTGATTTGTGATATTTGCATATGCATACCTCGAGAAGGGAGCAATAAACAATATCATATTCCAATTAGTTATTGAATTAATGAAAAATATGAATTTGAGTTATTATGCATTAAAGCTTAAAATTTGCGCAATCATTAAATGACCCGTTAATGACTTTAACTGGTCGTGGCTGGAATAACTGAAAAGGCACATGCTATGGCAGCACAAACACTTTATGACAAGATATGGGCGATGCACGAGGTGCGGCGGGATGACGATGGTACCGGGCTGTTATATATCGATCGACATCTGGTTCACGAGGTCACCTCGCCACAGGCATTCGAAGGCCTGCAGATGGCGAATCGACCACTCTGGCGCAAGCAATCGATTGTTGCGGTTCCCGATCACAATGTACCGACCATTGGCCTGGAAAAAGGTATCACCGATTCGGTTTCGAGATTGCAGGTAGAAACACTCGATCAAAACTGCGATAAATACGGGCTGGTTGAATTTAAGATGGGTGATATTCGCCAGGGCGTAGTTCATGTGATTGGGCCCGAACAGGGCGCCACGCTGCCAGGCATGACAGTCGTCTGTGGAGATTCGCATACTAGCACGCATGGGGCCTTTGCCGCGCTCGCATTTGGAATCGGTACTTCCGAGGTCGAACATGTGCTCGCGACTCAATGTCTGATCCAGAAAAAATCGAAGAACATGCGAGTCACTATAGATGGGCCAGTGGCCGAGGGAATCACGGCCAAAGATATCGTGTTAAGAATCATTGGTGAGATCGGCACCGCCGGTGGCACCGGACATACGATTGAATTTGCCGGTGAAGCGATTACCAATTTGTCGATGGAGGGCCGTATGACCCTGTGTAACATGACCATCGAGGGCGGGGCGAGAGCGGGACTAGTCGCCTGCGATCAAACCACGATTGATTACGTTAACGGACGTCCGTTTGCACCAACGCATGAAAACTGGGATAAGGCGGTGGCCTATTGGCAATCTTTGCATTCAGATGAAGGCGCCGTGTTCGACAAGGAGGTCCATATCGATGGTGCCTCAATCGCGCCGCAGGTTACCTGGGGTACTTCGCCGGAAATGGTGATAGCAATCACCGACACCATTCCTGATCCAGCGAGTGAGTCTGACGCGATCAGAGCTGGCGGCATGCAAGGTGCTCTCGACTATATGGGGCTGGAAGCTAATACACCCTGTGATCAGGTTTCGGTCGACAAGATATTTATAGGATCATGTACCAATGCACGCATAGAGGATTTACGTGCGGCCGCCCTGGTAGCCAAAGGACGCAAGGTAGCCGACACAATTAAGCTGGCGATGGTCGTACCGGGCTCAGGGCTGGTAAAGCAGCAGGCCGAGTCTGAGGGCCTGGACAGTATTTTTATCGAAGCCGGCTTCGAATGGCGTGAGCCAGGTTGTTCAATGTGCCTGGCGATGAATGAAGATCGACTGGAACCGGGCGAGCGTTGCGCGTCGACCTCAAATCGAAATTTTGAAGGGCGACAGGGGCAGGGTGGACGCACTCACCTGGTGTCCCCTGCTATGGCCGCCGCCGCCGCCGTGTATGGTCATTTTGTCGATGTTCGTGAACTGGGTTGAGGTGAATCATGCAAAAATTTACAAATTTTAGTGGCATAGTGGCAGGTATAGATCGCCCTAATATAGACACTGATGCGATTATTCCAAAGCAGTACTTGAAATCGATTAAGCGCTCGGGTTTCGGTGTCAATTTATTCGACGACTGGCGTTACCTGGATCCCGGGCAACCAGGGAAAAGTAATGCTGATCGCCGTGTAAACCCGGATTTCGTATTGAATAAGTCGCCTTTCAAGCATGCTCAGATTTTGCTTGCCAGAGAAAATTTTGCCTGTGGATCATCGCGCGAACACGCGGTCTGGGCGCTGATGGATTTTGGTTTCAAGGTCGTTATCGCACCGAGTTTCGCCGACATATTCTATAACAACAGCTTCAAAAACGGATTCTTGCCGATTGCCCTGAATGCGAGCCTGGTCAACCAGTTATTTGCCGAGCTTGAACAGCACCAGGACTACCAGCTTTCGGTAAACCTGGAAGATCAGATAGTCAGTAATGCGGCCGGATTCGAAATGTCATTTGAGATTGATGAATTTCGCAAGTACTGCCTGCTAAATGGCCTCGATGACATTGGTCTGACGATGCAGCATGCGGAGCAGATCAGGCAGTTCGAGCAGCAGTATTACGAAAAAGCACCCTGGTTAGCCTAACCCGCATATTGCACGAAGGCGGCACTCAAATCGATGAATATTATTACAATTCAATGATTTATTGGAGAAAATTGATATGATTGAAAATTACAGTTTGTGCCTGAACTTCGTTCTCTTCATGCAACATGCGGGCTCATGAGTAAAAAAATCGCGATATTGCCAGGCGACGGTATAGGCCAGGAGATCGTTGCCGAGGCGGAAAAACTGCTGCAATGCCTGCAACAGGAATTTGGCCTCGAGGTTGAACTGGAAACTGCGGACTTTGGCGGTGCCGGATACGATGCCGCCGGGCATCCATTACCCGAGGCTACACTGTCACTTTGCCAGCAGGCTGACGCTATCCTGCTGGGCTCGGTTGGTGGACCACAATACGATTCGCTAGAACGTGATCTACGGCCTGAACGAGGCTTGTTAGGCTTACGCTCCTCGTTAGAGCTATTTTCCAACCTGCGCCCGGCGATGCTTTACCCGCAACTGGCCAATGCCTCGAGCCTTAAACCCGAGATAGTATCGGGACTCGATATCATGATCGTGCGGGAACTAACCGGGGGCATTTATTTTGGCAAACCGCGTGGCATTCGGAAGCTGGAAAATGGCGAGCGCGAGGGGTTTAATACATTAATATATAGCGAGCATGAAATAGAACGAATTGCCCGCTCCGCATTCGATATTGCAATGCTCCGAAACCGAAAGCTGTGCTCGGTAGATAAGGCAAATGTGTTAGAGGTTTCGGAATTGTGGCGAGAAGTGATGATTAGCGTCGGCGAGGATTATCCTGAGGTGGAGTTGTCGCATATGTACGTCGACAATGCATCGATGCAACTGGTGAGGGCACCAAAGCAATTTGATGTCATAGTTACCACTAATATGTTTGGAGATATCCTCTCCGATACGGCGGCGATGCTGACTGGTTCCATCGGCATGTTACCGTCAGCCTCGCTGGATCAAAATGGCAAGGGTATGTATGAACCCATTCATGGTTCTGCGCCGGATATCGCCGGCAAAAGTATTGCTAATCCGCTCGCAACCTTACTATCAGTGGCGATGATGTTGCGCTATAGCCTGGGCGAAGTCGAACTCGCAAACAAAATTGATATCGCGGTTGGCAATGTCCTGAACCAGGGCTTTCGGACCGCTGATATTGCCGAAGGAGGGAATACCGTCACCACGGTTGAAATGGGAGATGCTGTTGTCGCCGCACTCCGCTCCCTGAAATTTGAATAGATTCACTTATTTGAGTAACTACCCGCCAGAGATATAACAGAAAATGAAACGAGTCGGATTTGTAGGATGGCGTGGC
>JBGUEB010000020.1:0-22212 GCA_041821565.1 Gammaproteobacteria bacterium
CAGGCGCGGGATCGACTATCAACGCGAAGTAGTAGAGCTAATCGAACAAACTCGCGAAACTCTGGCTGAACTTTACCAGGGCGACCAGGACGAAGCGATTAAACGCGCGCAAAAGCAGGTTATATTCGCCAACACGCGCGAAAGCTATACCACCCTCGCGCAGCGCTTGAATTATCATGGTGGATTTGAAAGCTGGTTCGCGGGTGAACTGAACAATGCCAAGCTCGGTTCGGTGTCAGCCTACCACGAGCAATTGCCGGCATTCCTCGCCATTTTGAAAGCCCGGAATTATGACTTTAGCGCCTTTTTCGACACGGTCGAGAACATTAGCGAACTGGATAAGGCTGAACGCGATGTATGCCTGGCGTTATGGTCTGAGGGTAAGCTGAGCGGGGATGGAAATTGTGCGCTGGATTCCTGAGTTAAGCCGAACGCTCGACGACTATTTGCCGATCGTGGGTTAGCGCGGGGATGCGGCTGCGCGCGCTTTCGACCTTAGCCAGGTCGATTTCAGCCATGACAATACCAGGCTCGGGGCCGCCATCGGCGAGTATTTCACCCCAGGGATCGACTATCAGGGAATGTCCGTAGGAAGCACGCTTGTCGACATGATGACCACACTGGTTAGGCGCAATGATATAGCAACCTGTTTCGATTGCCCTGGCACGAACCAGGGTATGCCAGTGTGCCTCGCCGGTGGTCTGTGTAAAAGCCGCCGGAATGGAAATAAATTCTGCACCGGATTGGGCCAAAGCCCGGTATAAAGCAGCAAACCGTAAATCATAACAAATCGTCATGCCAAGCTTGCCCCAGGGAGTGTCTGCTATCACTGCCCTGTTTCCCGCTGTTATCACATCTGATTCAGAATAAGTTTCGCCATTCGAAAGCTTGATATCGAACATGTGTATTTTGTCGTAACGCGCAACAATTTCGCCCTGTGCGTCGAGTAACAGGCTGCGATTGACGATGCCGTTGTCGGAATCTTTAATCAACTGCGATCCGACCAGGATCCAGGTTTCGAATTCACGTGCCGCTGCCCGAAAAGCGGCTAATCCAGCATCGCGGTCTTCCTCGAAACAGTTGTCAGGAATTTTGTCATTGTCCGGTTCGATCAGGCCAACGGTTTCGGGCAGGGTAATAAAAGCAGCGCCGGCAGCAACCGCTTCGCCGATGCGTTCGCAAACCCAGCTAATATTGGCGGCAATATCTCGTGTCGCTGTGTTCTGTATGCAGGCGGCAAGGAAAGTCGACATTTGCGTATCTCAGACTAAAGCTTGAAGATACCTTATCACATTTATGATATTAGCCAAAAGTCACGACGCACTCCGAATACGGTGCTTTAACCCTATAGAAAATGTGAATTTTCAAAGTGCTCGATTGTTGATAGAATCACACGGACTATGACAGCTACTTCCACAACGCCCAGCAATCCTGAAAACCAGCTTGTCGACCGCTTTGGTCGAACGGTTAACTATATACGCCTGTCGGTAACCGATCGTTGCGATTTACGCTGTGTCTATTGCATGCCGGAAAAGATGAAGTTTGTGCCGCGTACGCAGCTGTTAACCCTGGAAGAAATGGAAACCGTCGGCCGCGCATTTATTAATCTCGGTGTCGACAAGATACGTATTACCGGTGGCGAGCCGCTGGTGCGAAGAAATATTCTTCAGTTGTTCAACAACCTGGGTTCGATCGAAGCGCTAAAGGATTTAACCCTGACCACGAATGGCACACAGTTAAAGAAATACGCACGCAACCTGAAAGACGCGGGCGTCACGCGCATCAATGTTAGCCTCGATACCCTGGATGCCGATCGTTTTCACAAGATGACTCGTATTGGTGACCTCAAGACCACTCTCGATGGCATCGATGCCGCTATCGCCTGTGATTTTGATCAGATCAAGCTCAACAGCGTGGTTTTGAAGAACCACAATCATGATGAAATGTTTGACCTGGTCGCCTACGCGATTGACCGCGGCATCGATATCAGCTTTATCGAAGAAATGCCGCTCGGTGAAAACACCCATCATGATCGCGCTGAATCCTACTACTCCAGCGACGAGATTCTCGCAGACCTTCGCCAACATTACGAAATCCTGCCGGCGACGAAGAAAACCGCCGGCCCGACCCGCTATTTTCGTCTCAGCGAACATGAAAATACGCACGTCGGATTTATCTCACCGCATAGCCACAATTTTTGTGAAAGCTGCAATCGCGTGCGTGTCACCGCCGAGGGTATGCTACTACTTTGCCTGGGGCAGGAACATTCGGTTGATTTGCGCCACGTCATACGCGCCAACCCGGGTGATCAACAAACCCTGCAACAGGCACTTATCGATTCGATGGAAATCAAGCCCAAAGGCCATGATTTCAACCTGAATTCACAAACCATTCTGTTGCGCCACATGAATTTGACTGGCGGCTAAGATCATGTCCTCCACCGTTGGTAAGCAGTCACGGCGCCTGCCACAACTAACCAACGCCGGCCTCGACGCAACTGCCAGCGTCATTTCCTATAACGAGTATAACGAGGCCGTCGATGGCTCGGTTGCGGTCGAACGCGCACTTACCATTTACCTCGACAAACGCGAAATTGTTACCCTGATGACTCTGGGCAACCACCCCGAGTTGCTGATACTGGGCTGGCTGCACAATCAACGCCTGGTCGAGGATATTGAGGCGATCAAGGCGATACAGGTCGACTGGGAAACCGAATCGGTGGCAATCACCACGCACGCAGGAGTTGAAAACCTCGACGACAGGTTAAGCCACAAAACCGTCACCACGGGATGTGGTCAGGGCACCATGTTCGGCGACCTGATGGACAACATCGACAAGGTAAAGCTGCAACAACCGATACTCAAACAGTCCGCCATTTATGATTTGCTGAATACGCTCAACGAACATAACGAGGTTTACAAAAATGCGGGTGCTGTCCACGGCTGTGCGCTATGCAGCGACGACCTCGGTATAGAGCAGTTCATCGAAGACGTCGGCCGCCATAATGCAGTCGACGCCATCGCCGGTTACATGTGGCTGAACGATTTGCCGGGCAACGGAAAACTGTTTTACACGACCGGACGCCTGACCTCGGAAATGGTAATCAAAGTCGCCTTAATGGGTATCCCGGTATTGTTGTCTCGCTCTGGAATTACACGAATGGGACTCGACATAGCGCAAAAAGTCGGCGTCACCTTGATCGCCCGCGCCAAGGGCAGACATTTCATGGTTTATCATGGACGCGAGTTTATCGAGTTTGATGCCGTGCCGGCGCCAAGGCCTGTGTCGCAAAAGAAAGCTTCGAAGGGAGGTTAAAAATTTTCGCGTCATACCGGGCTCGACCCGGTATCCATCCCAAGGAAACTTCCAGAACATTCAGTAAACACCGTGTAATGGATACCGGCTCGGGGGCCGGTATGACGGTATTTTTTTGTGCGTGAAAAACTGTATAGCTAGTAGGATTGAGCTAACCAGCAAAAAACCTAAATTATGCCCTCAACCTCGGCATCAATTCCACCAGATTGCAGGGCCGTGTTCGATAATCCAGCTGCGTGCTTGTTAGCATGCAAGTAAAATGGTGTCTATACTTCTTACACAGTTGCAAAGTAATGGTCATGACCGAAAAATCTACCACTAGCCACGATATTTTAGATGCGCCAGCGTTGAGCAAAACCACGGATGGCATGATCAATGGTATTAAACGTCACTATGTTCATACGCTCGGTGTTCACCACGACGGGTTTTCCAGTCATTATAAATACCAGGCTCTGGCATACACCATTCGCGACTACCTGATGGAGGACTGGCGGGCAACCAAGGAAGCCACCCATTTGAAAAGTGGTAAGCGGGCCTGCTATCTGTCGCTCGAGTTTCTCATGGGTCGCGCTCTGGGGAATGCAGTTCTTAACCTCGGACTCGATGATCCCACCACAGAAGCACTCAATGCACTGGGTATTAGTTTTGAAGAGTTGATTGATGATGAGCACGATGCCGGCCTGGGAAATGGTGGTCTGGGCCGATTGGCTGCCTGTTTTTTAGATAGTTGTGCCACCCTGAAACTGCCGGTGACCGGCTATGGCATCCGCTACGAATATGGCGTGTTCTACCAGCATATTGTCGATGGTCGCCAGGTGGAGGAGCCGGATCACTGGCTTCGAAATGGCAATATCTGGGAATTTGAGCGTCCTGAATACACACAGCGCATACACTTTGGCGGGCGTACGGAACAGTATCGTGATGAGAATGGCATACAGCGCAGTCGCTGGGTTGATGCTAAGGATGTGTTGGCAGTTCCATTTGACACCCCGATCCCCGGGTTTAAAAATCGAAGAGTAAATACGCTACGGTTGTGGAAGGCGACAGCGACCGACGAGTTTGATCTGGGTGAGTTTAATGCAGGGAGTTATCCAGAATCGGTTGCCTCAAAGAATGAGGCGGAAGATATCTCGATGGTGCTTTATCCGAATGATGCCAGTGAAAATGGTAAGGAACTTCGCCTGCGTCAGCAGTATTTCCTGGCATCAGCCAGTATTGGAGACGTACTGCGCCAGTGGGTTGAGCAGCATGGCGCTGATTTTAGTCTGTTTGCCGATAAAAACGTATTCCAGCTCAATGATACCCACCCGGCGGTCACCGTAGCTGAGCTGATGCGTATGCTGGTCGATGAGTATCGTCTGGAGTGGGATGAGGCATGGGCAATCACCAGTAAAACCATGGCTTATACCAATCATACGCTTCTTCCCGAGGCCCTGGAGCGCTGGCCGGCCTACCTGTTTAGCCGCCTGCTGCCGCGGGTTCTTGAAATTATTTATGAGATCAACACTCACTTCCTCTCCGAGGTTGCCAAGCAGTGGCCGGGTGACGTTGACCGCCAGCGTCGAATGTCTATTATCCAGGAGGGTGACGTGCAGCAGGTTCGCATGGCTTACCTTGCCATCGTCGGCAGCTTCTCCGTGAACGGTGTGGCACAGCTTCATTCGGACCTGCTGGTTGAGGGCCTGTTCTCTGATTTTTATGCCATGTGGCCTGAAAAGTTTAACAACAAGACCAATGGTGTGACCCAGCGTCGCTGGATGACGTGGTGCAATAAACCGATGTCCAGGTTGATTACCGAGTCGATAGGTGATGGCTGGATTACCAGGCTGGATGAATTGAAACAGCTTGCAGCTTTTGCCGACGATACCGCTTTCCGTAAAAAATGGGCTGCCTGTAAACGTCAGAATAAAGAGCGCCTCGCAAGCATTGTTGAATCGACATGTGGTGTCAGTTTCAATGCCGATGCGATGTTTGATATTCAGGTTAAACGAATTCACGAATACAAGCGCCAGCTTTTGAATGTGTTGCATGTCATTCACCTCTACGACCGGATCAAGCGAGGTGATACCGATAACTGGACAAAT
Organism: Gammaproteobacteria bacterium; assembly: GCA_041821565.1. Taxonomy (GTDB): domain Bacteria; phylum Pseudomonadota; class Gammaproteobacteria. The sequence goes on from JBGUEB010000020.1 coordinate 5,400, forward strand.
CGTTGTGTATTGATTGGAGGCAAGGCTGCACCGGGTTACTACATGGCCAAGCAGATCATCAAGCTAATCAGTAATGTGGCTGCAGTGGTGAACAGTGATCCGTTTATAGGTGATAGGCTGAAACTGGCGTTTTTTCCGAACTACCGGGTTTCTGCGATGGAAGTGATCTGTCCGGCTGCCGACCTCTCCGAACAGATTTCTACTGCCGGTAAAGAAGCCTCCGGCACCGGTAATATGAAGTTCATGATGAATGGTGCCTTGACCATCGGCACACTCGATGGGGCCAACATTGAAATTCGTGAAGAGGTGGGTGATGAGAACTTCTTCCACTTCGGTCTCACCGCAGAAGAGGTCGAAGAGGCACGCGCCAGTCACAACCCAGATGCCCTTATTGCAGCGGATGAGGATTTCGCCCGGGTTATGGAACTGCTGGAGTGTGGCCATTTCAACCAGTTTGAGCCGGGCCTTTTCTCATCCATTACGAGTGCGATCCGCAACCGCAATGATCCCTGGCTTGTGGCTGCCGATTTTCGCTCCTATGTAAATGCGCAGCAGCTTGCTTCCGAAGTCTATAGGGATCAGCAGAGATGGCAGCGTATGAGTATCTATAACACGGCTTATAGCGGTAAGTTCTCCACCGATAGAACGATGCAGGATTATAACCGTGATATCTGGAAGCTGGATCCTGTTGATCCCCGTTGAACCTGGAAGGCTTCAAAGCGACCACTTTTAACAGATAGTAGGGGCAAGCGGATTTTAGCTGACGAGGGCTGCTGCCCCCAACAGACCCGCATTATCATTCAGGGTGGATTTAAGCACCTTGATTTTACCTTTCAACGGGGTAATCAGCTGTGCATCCAGCGAAAGGGCGATAGCGGGGTGAAGCAGCGGCCAGGCACCGGTAAGTCCGCCACTAGCGCTAATGGTATGAATATCCAGAAGTTTGATGGACTGGGCAATGGCGATGCCGAGATAACGCCCAGCACTTTCAATGATCTCATTTGCCTGGCTATCACCTTTGCAGGCACGCTCATAGATATCCCGGGTATCGGTTTGAATGCCAGAGGTTTCAAGGTATCTTGCAGCGATAGCCGTTGCCGATGCATAGGCCTCAACACATCCTTTGCTGCCACAACCGCAAGTTCTGGCTGAATCGTCATAGTCGACACTCAGGTGGCCGAATTCCATCGCCATGCCGCTTTCACCGGTGTAAGCGGAATTGTTTAATATCAGCCCGCCACCTATGCCTGTTCCGAGCGTGATATGAAGGAGGTTTTCTACTCCTTTGCCAGCGCCAAAACGGTGCTCGCCGAGGGCTGCGCAGAGAGCATCATTCTGGAGGTGAACCGGAATATTGAGCTCATCCGAAAGCCTTGTCGCCAGATCGACATCATGGAGGCAGGGAAGATTGGGTGAAGAGACCAATACGCCTGAATTGCCAAGAAAGAATCCCGGGAAACCGATGCCAAGGGCCTTAATCGAACGATTTTTCTGGATAATTCCACCAAAAAACAGTGAAAGGCTTTGAATCAGATCATTTTCTGAAATATTCCTTTCACCCAGACTGACTTGAGAGCGCGTCTTGTCGGCAATTTCACCTTGTGGGGTAACTACGGCGGCACGGATATTTGTACCACCGATATCTGCAGCAAGGATTATCCTGGAAACCTCAGTTGAATCGCGATCAAGGCGCCTGGTAGCGTGCTGGTGACAAGGCACGACGACGCGGAATAGCCAGCTCTTTCAAGGAGTTGTAACGCCGTCAGCGGTGCGCTAACAGGTGCATTGATCGTGATAGCGGTCTTCACCCTACAGGTGAATGCGATAAAAGCAATGAGCAGTAAATTTATCAACATGTTAATTAAGATCTCTAGCGGTCAACTGAGGCTTCCAGGATCATCCTGATTTACCGGTTTGAGTTTTGATAAGGGACTTGTAAAGTCGTACATAAGCTTGTGCCGAAATATCCCATGACGAGTCACGCTTGAGTGCGTTAGAGCGAATGCGTGACCATATACGCGGGGTGTTATAGAGCGAAACGGCCTGCTTTATGGCAATATCAAAAGCCCTGGATGTCGCCTTTGAAAATTGGAAGCCGGTTGCTTTTGATTTAGAGGCGTTATAGTCAGTCACTGTATCCCGAAGGCCACCCGTTGCGCGCACCACGGGCACTGTACCGTAACGCATCGCTATCATTTGCCCGAGCCCGCATGGCTCAAAGCGTGAAGGCATCAGGAATAGATCTCCGCCTGCATAGATCTGTCGGCCCAGTGATTCATTAAACCCGCGGCAGAAATAGAACTGTTGAGAATACTTCCTGGCTAATTTTTGCAACAATCGTTCGATTTCCGGCTGCCCTGATCCGAGGATTACGAGTTGATAACCACGCTTCATCCAGGCTTCTATGTTGGCGATTATGAAATCGATACCTTTCTGCTCTGCCAGTCTTGAGATGAGCGTAAGCAGCGGGGTTTCTGCAGAAACTTTGAAACTGCAATGTTTCTGCAGTGCCTGTTTGCACTTCTTTTTTCCGGCGATATTCCCAGGGCCATAGTTGGCTTCAATAACAGAGTCGGTAACAGGATTCCATTCGTTTATGTTCAGGCCGTTTACGATGCCGGAAAGTTTTGAAATGTGCTCACGCAGAAAACCTTCCAGTCCACATCCATATTTGACAGTCAGAATTTCTTCGGCATAAGAGGGGCTGACCGTGGTGATGGCGTCAGAAGATTCGATAGCCGCTTTCATACAGTTAATCTGACCGTGAAACTCAAAGCCTCCGGGATGGAAATGATGCGATGGAATGCCAAGTCTGTGTATCCAGTCGGCCGGGAAAATACCCTGGTAAGCCAGATTATGAATGGTATAGACTGTTTTGGCATGAACGATTTTTGCATGGTGTTGATACTGCGTTTTGAACAGCAGTGGTATCATGCCGGTCTGCCAGTCATGGCAGTGGATGATGTCGACTTTTTTGCCGAGCCTGGCAGCCGATTCGAGGGCTACACGACCAAACAGCAGATAACGAAGCAGGTTATCTTCATAGGCTCCGCCCGGTGGACCATAGAGTTCATCGCGGCCATAGAGGTCATCCTGCTCGACAAGAACAAAGTCTAATCCACCAACATTGGCACTGTGCAACGGGCAGAGGTATTGAATGCCATCGGCCCACATTTCAATCTCTACTTTCATGGGCCTGGTTTTGATTCCGGCACTGGCCAGTTGCTTGCGATAGAAAGGGAGAATGACACTTACCTGATGTTTCAGTTTTTTCAGGGCGAGGGGCAGTGAACCCACCACATCAGCCAGGCCTCCTGTTTTTGCCAACGGAGTTGTCTCCGATGCTATGAAAACGATATTGAGCCTGACCATTTAATCCCTCCTGATAAGAACCCCTATAGTAACCACGTAACAAAAGTTTGTCAGGCTTATAAGAATTGAACTAGGATAGTCTTACTTACTACTCTGCCCATCGTTTTTTGATGTTTATTAACATTTCTATGGAGCCCCCATGTCCGCACTGATGCAGCTATCGGCCTGGAAAGCATTAACAGCACACTATCAGGAAATTCCCGATATTCATATGCGGGATATGTTTCAGCAAGATCGCGAGCGCTTTAACAAATTCTCCCTTCGGTTCAAGGATATTTTGCTCGATTATTCCAAAAACAGGGTCAATCAGGAGACCATGCGACTGTTGTTTGAACTTGCCCGGGAAGTAGATTTGAAAGCGGCGATTGGGCGCATGTTTGCAGGTAAGAAGATTAACAATACAGAGGATCGTGCCGCGTTACACGTGGCGCTTCGCAATCGCTGCAGCCGCCCGATCCTGGTGGATGGTGTCGATGTGATGCCGGGGGTCAATGATGTGCTGGCTCGCATGCGGGAATTTACCGAAAAAGTACGCAGTGGGCAGTGGACTGGTTGCACAGGCAAGCAGATTACGGATATTGTAAATATCGGTATCGGCGGTTCGCATCTCGGGCCTGTGATGGTTTGCGAGGCCTTAAAATCTTTCGCCCAGGAAGGCTTGAATGTTCATTTTGTCTCCAATCTGGATGGCACCCAGATTGTTGAGAAGCTGAAAGGTTTATCTCGTGAAACTACCCTGTTTGTTGTGGTCTCTAAAACCTTTACTACCCAGGAAACCATAACCAATGCCATTACCGCACGTGACTGGTTGTTAAGCCGCGGCGGCAACAGGGTTGATGTAGCGAAGCATTTTGTCGCGGTCTCCACCAATGCCAAAGCAGTGCAGGACTTTGGCATCGATACCGAGCAAATGTTTGAGTTCTGGGACTGGGTTAGCGGCCGCTATTCACTATGGAGTGCTGTCGGGCTCTGCATTGCACTCTATGTCGGCATGGACAGTTTCGAGGACCTGCTAGCTGGCGCCCATGATATGGATGAGCACTTCCGCACTGCCCCTTTCGAAGAGAATATGCCCGTGATTCTGGCGCTGCTGGGTGTCTGGTATAACAACTTCTTCGACGCTGATTCCCATGCGATTTTACCCTATGATCAGTATATGCATCGTTTTCCCTCCTATATTCAGCAACTTGATATGGAGAGCAACGGTAAACGCGTAACCCGTGACGGGAAGGTGGTGGATTACTCGACCGGGCCAATCGTCTGGGGTGAGCCTGGTACCAATGGTCAGCACGCCTTTTATCAGCTCATGCACCAGGGGACCAAACTGATTCCGGCAGACTTCCTGGCCCCGGTTGATACTATAAACCCGATTGGACAGCATCATGCTCTGCTGTTATCTAACTTCTTTGCGCAAACAGAGGCACTGATGCTCGGTAGGAACAAGGAGGAAGTGCGCATTGAGCTTGAGACCGAAGGGTTAAGTGGTGATGCGCTGGAAGCACTATTGGCGCATAAGGTATTTCCAGGTAACCGGCCATCTAATTCCATTCTATTTCAGAAACTGTTGCCACATACATTGGGCGCACTGATTGCCATGTATGAGCATAAGATTTATGTGCAGAGCGTGGTCTGGAATCTCAATGCTTTTGACCAGTGGGGAGTGGAGCTAGGCAAACAGTTGGCGAGTAAAATTCTTCCTGAGCTGGAACAGGATGGAGAAGTCAGCAATCATGATAGCTCAACCAACGGACTGATTAACGACTATAAAACCCGACGAACGAGTTAGAGGTTTAGAATCAGCGTCCGTAGAGGCGGTTGAGTGAATGGAATTTATGCTTTATCTCTACCAGTGGATCAAGACTCTCAAGCCGCCAGCACCAGTTTCCTTCAAGGGTTCCAGGAATGTTGAACCTTGCCTCGGTCGGAAGTGCCAATAGATCCTGAACAGGGATGATGGCCAGTCGAGCAACCGAGGCCAGTGCAGCACGTATCATAGCCAGGGGCATCTCATCGTCACAGTCTATACCCAGATAACTGGATAATTGGCTGAGTTCATGTTCAGAGGCGGCATGGTACCATCCCAGTGATGTATCATTGTCATGTGTGCCTGTATAGGTAACGCTTTCGGTCTCATGATGATGCGGGAGATAGGGATTGGACGCGTCGTCGCCAAAGGCGAACTGCAAAATCTTCATGCCGGGCAGGCCGAATTCTTCGCGCAGCGCCGTCACCTCGGGTGTAATCAGGCCCAGATCTTCAGCAATCAGTGGCAATGGGCCGAGTTCTTCCTTCAGTACTTCCAGCAGCTCTGCTCCGGGTGCGGGTTGCCATTCACCAATGCGCCCATCTTGCATTTCTCCCGGTATAGCCCAGTAGGATTCCAGCCCACGAAAGTGATCAATGCGCATCAGATGCATGCGCACTAGTTGTCTGCGCATTCGTTTAACCCACCACTCAAATCGGTCAGATCTGATTGCATCCCAGTGGTAAAGCGGGTTGCCCCAGCGCTGACCATTTTCAGAGAAGTAGTCGGGGGGTACGCCGGCCACATGATCGCAAAAGCCTTCATCATTCACGGTGAAGAACTCTCTATGCGTCCAGACATCTGCTGAGTCATGCGCTACATAGATCGAAATATCACCAAACAGCAGCAGGTCGCGTGTTTCAGCATAGCGTTTGAGTTGCTGCCACTGACGGGCGAACAGAAACTGTTCGAACTGAATCTGGCGTATGTATACCGAGTGATCTGACCTCGCAGTATCAAGTGCATGTGCAGACCTGTCGCGCAAAGATTTCGACCACTGCCACCACGGAAGATCTTTAGTGTCGTTTTTCAGTGCCGCAAAGATGGCATAGTCATCCAGCCAGTCAGCATTTTGTCTAAGAAATGCATCAACCTCTTCTGCCAGTACAGCATCTTCTGCAACATGCGACCAGAATCCATCTGCGGCCTCGGACCGGGCTGTCTTGATCGAAAGCCCGCCTTCGATGGTGGCCTGGCACGACTCTTTGCTAAGCCAGCCGCGGCTAACGCAGTCGCGTAGATCCAGAAACTCGGGGTTGCCAGCCGAAGAAGAGAGCGATTCATACGGTGAACCATGGCCATGCGTAGGTCCTAGTGGCAGAAACTGCCAGACCGAGAATCCTGCATCTGCAATGATGTCGATGAAAGCGCGAGCTTCTTCACCCAGCACGCCGCCTGGAAAAGGGCCGGGAAGTGAGCTGATATGCAGCAGAACACCGGAACGCCGGTGATCAATCCATTGATTCATTTTTTATCATTGGCAAAAGCGCAAGACATGGATGTCGAGAGCGATTCACTTGGTTTTCCAGGTTCTATCAAACGCACGTTTGCTAATGCCCTCTGCGCATGGTTCCACCACCTTCGGCATCGCCACCACCACTGGAGATATTCTCATCCAGTGATGGGGGCGTGGGCAAGCCAAGCAGGAGGTAGAGTTTCTTCAGGTGTTGGCGATAGAGCTGATCAAAATCTCTGACAGCTTTTACCGGATTGTAATCACCGAACCACCAGAACCAGTCCGAACCTTCACAGATACGGAGTTGTTCACTAGCTGCCTCCTGCTGCTTATCAGAGAGACTGCTAACAACGCTATCGTAGGCCCGTTTGCCTTCAATCAATAGTTCCCAACCACGGGTCTTGGCTTTCTCACCAATCCATGTTGAGAAATTACCGTATACCCAGGAGCCGGGTGTGAGTTTTTCCAGCATCTCTGTTGCAGGCGATGCCTGCAGATAGTCACTGAAAGTAGTCAGTTCATAATCCTCATGCCCGACAATGGACTGATAGAGGTTGACCAGGAAAGGCATCCCATTTTCATGGTAATGCTCCCATGCATTTTCACCATCCATGATGATCGATACCACCGGATTTTTCATGCCCTGGGTACGATGACGAATGCCTGCCAACTCCTGCATGAAGTTGCCAACGGCATCATCGCTATCCCAGCCTGAATATTCGAAGCCAATCAGGTCAGAGAGGTGATCATCACGGAAGAAACAGGTGATCTGCTCTTCGCCTTCACCTACAAGCCAGGGGTGATAAACCTCTCCCTGACTTTCTCTCGGACTATAGCCAAGCGAGTGATGCAATACGCCTTCACCCGTGGCACACCACTGAAAGCCGGCCTTTCCCAGTAGCGCAAGCGTATCTTCAGATACAGCCCCTTCAGCAGGCCAGCAACCTGCTGCTGGCTGTCCAAACATGCTTTCATGAGATTTTATAGCCAGCCTGATATGTTCGCTGGCGCGCTCCTTACCCCCGGGATATGACTCTTCGGGGATCAGTGCATCGGGCACGGTCTCCAGCGCCGCGTTGAAATCAAGCAGCAGAGGAATTATGGGATGTGCATAAGGCGTGGTAGAAATCTCTATCTTGCCTTCAGCCTGAAGCTTACGATGTTTTTCGGGAATTTCACTGAGCAGTGATGCAATCAGTGTCAGCAGGTCGCGGCGATCCTGATAGCTAAAGTTACGTCCTTTCTCGATCAGCCTGCGAGCAACAAAGCTGGTCCCGCGCACGGTTTCTGCTAACCAGGCCAGATGATACCAGGTGACCAAATCGGTATAGAAATGTCGGCCAAGGTAGGTAGTGGCATCATGCGTTTTTATATGCTCCGCAAGATTCCAGAGTCGACTGAAAGCCGCATAGCGATGCAGATTTCTCTCATGATTCAGGCGAAAGCAGGTCTCCAGCAGATATTTACACTGTTTGTTCGAATAATCGCCGGTTTCATGCGCCAGTGCCGTCAGCAACGGATCGGGAAGTTCTTCCTGATCACTGTTCAACCAGTCACGTAACTGGATAGCATAATCTTCAATCTGTGCGGTTAGAGATGGCACATAATTGAACACGGCACGTGCACCGGGGATCTGCTCGAGGATGACAGCCATATCGGTATAATCCTTCATCGCATGCAGATAAACCCATGGCAGGTGATAACGGCCACTCCCCGCTTCGCGGTAGAATGGCTGATGCATATTCCAGTAGAATATGACGGCTAGAGGCTTGCTCATGATCTTCACTTTATGATTCAAATTAATCAGAAAACAGTAATATTATACGCGGTGAAGTTCCTGACCCAGCATTTCAGCTGTCACCAGCACAATACCACCTTCACTGACATAGAAACGCCTGGCGTCTTCTTCAGGGTTTTCACCGATCACCGTTCCTTTCGGAATGATGGCGCCCTTATCAATTACGCACTTTTTCAACTTGCAGTGGCGTTCAATTCTCACCTCGGGAAGCACAACACTATCCTCGACGCTTGAGTAGGAGTGCACTCGTACATTGGAGAACAGCACTGACTTACGAATCATGGCGCCGGTGATCAGGCATCCTCCGGAGATCAGTGAATCCACTGCATAGCCGCGACGCTCTTCATCATCAAAGGCAAATTTGGCGGGTGCCAGTTGCTCCTGATGAGTCCAGATAGGCCAATCAGCATCGTACATATTCAGCTCGGGGTTGAGAGTTACCAGATTTATATTGGCTTCCCAGTAGGCATCGACCGTACCGACATCACGCCAGTATCCAGGAGCGCCGGTATTGGCATTCACGAATGGAAATGCAAATGCATTGGCGTGTTCAAGGGCGTGAGGAATCACATCATGGCCAAAATCGTGGGTGGATGCGTTGTCCTCGGCATCCTCAATCAGGCGGCTACGCAGATATTCAGTTGTAAAGACATAGATACCCATCGAGGCGAGCGCCCTGGATGAATCACCTGGCATCGATTTAGGTCTGTCGGGTTTTTCGGCGAACTCGACAATGCGCTCCTCATCATCAATGGCCATAACACCAAATTCACTGGCCTGTTCCAGCGATACCGGAATGCAACCAACAGTAACATCCGCAGCCCTGTCCACGTGGGCAGCAATCATCTTGCCATAATCCATTTTGTAAATATGGTCACCCGCCAGAATAATAATATATTTCGAATCATAGTAGTGGATGATGTCGAGATTCTGGTAGATAGCATTAGCTGTACCTTGATACCAGCCTTCGCCGTGGCGCTGCTGGGCAGGAAGTACTTCCAGAAACTCGCCGAACTGACCCGAGAGGAAACCCCAGCCACGCTGAAGATGGCGCTGCAGCGAGTGGGATTTATATTGAGTAACAACAGAGATGCGACGAATGCCGGAGTTGATGCAGTTGGAAAGCGGAAAATCGATGATCCGGAACTTGCCGCCAAAGGGTACACCGGGTTTGGCACGCCAGTCAGTCAATGCCTTCAGCCTTGCACCTTTACCACCAGCCAGAACAAACGCAACAGTGTTGGCTGTCAGGTGACTGATGTTGCGTTCCATAAGCTTTTGTTGCATCGAACTTTCTCAAGGTAAATCGAATCAGATGACGGAAAGGCTACCAGATTTATTACATAGAGGCTATGAAAGGAAACCCTGGCTAGCCGCCTGTCGGACTTAGGTAACCGACTGCTAGTGATATTGAAGTAACTCCGAGGTACTTTTGTTTTATACTTTCAACAGCCAATGGCATTGTAGGCGCGGCGCGCTCCCTGCAGGCCAGGCGGTAGAGCGTGTGGCCAGGCGACTGGGTAGCAACTGTTTTGAAAAGCCCAGTGGCTGGAAATTCTTCAATGACCAGGAAACAAGATATATTTTGAAAAACATCCCATCAAGAGCAACTGCTGTAATCGAAGCCAGAGGGCATGACCCTTTTGCCTATCTCGGGCGTCATCAAGCTGGAGCTTCGGGCGCAGGCTTAAGCGCAAGCAATGACGGTTTTGTTATCCGTGTATTTAAACCGCGCGCCGAGAACATGTGGCTGCTTGAAGAGGGAGTAAAAGCTCAACCGATACCCCGCATTGAAGGCACAGACCTTTTTGAAATTAGCATCTCCAAAGGTTCATTTGATACGCAATACCGATTCCGCATTGAGGACAGGGAAGGGCACGTCTGGGAGGAGGAAGATGTCTATCGTTTCCCCCCAATTTTAGGTGAACTGGATCTGCATCTAATTGCCGAGGGCAATCATTTTGAGAAATATAAGCTACTGGGTGCGCATATTCGTCAACTGGATGGTGTATGGGGTGTCGGCTTTGCGGTCTGGGCACCCGCTGCAAAGAGAGTCAGTGTTATAGGCAACTTTAACCATTGGGATGGTCGCGAGCATCAGATGCGCATACGAGGATCATCCGGTATATGGGAGCTGTTCATTCCCGCTCTGTGCGAGGGCGAGGTTTACAAATTTGAGATTCGCGCCAGTAATGGTGATGTGTTTGAGAAGGTGGACCCTTATGCTCAGCAGATGGAAGTTCGCCCGAAAACTGCCTGTATCGTTCATAACCCAAATGAATACAGGTGGAACGATTCGGGCTGGATGAGCAACCGGCCGGGGCATCAGGCGCTGGACCGGCCGATGAGCATTTACGAGGTGCATCTGGGTTCATGGCGTAGAGCCAGGGGTGATTATCTGGGCTATCGAGAGCTCGCTCATCAACTTGTGGAGTATTGCCTGTGGATGGGATACACCCATATTGAACTGATGCCGGTGACTGAATACCCCTTTGATGGCTCATGGGGCTATCAAACGGTGGGTTATTTTGCACCCACCAGCCGCTTTGGCACACCGGATGATTTGCGTTATTTTGTGGATCACTGCCATCAGAATGGTATTGGTGTATTTCTGGACTGGGTGCCAGCCCATTTTCCCAGGGATGCACATGGTCTGGCACGCTTTGACGGCACGCCGCTTTATGAACATGAGGACCCACGTCTGGGTGAGCACAAGGATTGGGGGACCTATATCTTCAATTTTGGCCGCAATGAGGTGCGTAATTTCCTGATTGCATCAGCATTGTTCTGGCTGGATGAGTTTCATTTCGATGGCCTGCGGGTGGATGCAGTGGCATCCATGCTATACCTGGACTACTCACGCGAAGAGGGTGAGTGGATGCCCAATAAATATGGCGGCCGTGAAAATCTCGAAGCGGTAGAGTTTCTGAAACAGTTCAACCACCTGGTGCACGAACGCCATGCCGGTGTGGTGACGATGGCCGAGGAGTCTACCTCATGGCCGCTGGTAAGCCGTCCGACCAGCGAGGGAGGACTTGGCTTTAGCATGAAGTGGAACATGGGCTGGATGAACGACAGCTTGAGTTACTTTAAGAATGAACCGATTCATCGCAGCCATCATCAAAATCAGCTGACCTTCTCCATTATGTATTTCGATACCGAGAACTTTATTCTTCCCTTTTCGCACGACGAGGTGGTACACGGCAAGGGTTCGATGCCGGGCAAGATGCCGGGGGATGACTGGCAGCGGTTTGCCAATTTAAGGGTGTTGTATGCCTATATGTATACCCATCCGGGTAAGAAGCTTCAATTTATGGGTACCGAGTTCGGTCAGTGGCCGGAGTGGAACTATGATGAGTCGCTTGCATGGGATCAGTCGAATTTTATGCCGCATCGAGGACTGCAACTGATGATGCGGGATATGAATCATCTCTACCGTGATATTCCGGCGCTGCATGAAGTCGATTTCGAATCTCATGGCTTTGAATGGATTGATTGTAAAGATACAACGCATTCGATCATAAGTTATATACGCCGGGATAAACATGGCGGGTTTGTGGTAGTTGCGCTTAATCTGACGCCCGTGGTCAGAGAAAACTATCGTCTGGGTGTGCCGCAGGCGGGTTTCTACCAGGAAGTGATGAACACGGATTCAGAGGTCTATGGTGGTGGTAATATTGGCAATGTCGGTGGCGTTAATAGTGAAGATTTTGCCTGTATGAGTAAGCCGTATTCGCTCCAATTAACCCTTCCTCCACTCTCTTGCGTAATCTTGCGCAGGGAGTAATCATTCTCAGAGGGTGTCGTAAAAAGTCGGTAGCACCTTGATCGACCCCGCCAGGGACCGACATTTCATGGTTTATCATGGACGCGAGTTTATCGAGTTTGATGCCGTGTCGGCGGCAAGGCCTGTGTCGCAAAAGAAATTTTCGAAAGGAGGTTAAAAATTTTCGCGTCATACCGGGCTCGACCCGGTATCCACCCCAGGGAAACTTCCTGAACATTCAGTAAACACCGTGTAATGGGTACCGGCTCGGAGGCCGGTATGACGGTATGACGGTATGACGGTATTTTTTTGTGCGTGAAAAACTGTATAGCTAGTAGGATTGAGCTAACCAGCAAAAAACCTAAATTACTCCATCAACCTCGGCATCAATTCCACCAGATTGCAGGGCCGGGTTCGATAATCCAGCTGCGTGCTTATTAACAATGTCCAGGCATCCTTGCAGGCACCGGTCGAACCGGGAAGACAGAATATATAGGTGCCGTTAGCGACACCGGCAACCGCGCGTGATTGCAGCGTGGAGGCCCCAATCGACTCGTATGAAAGACTGCGGAAGGTTTCGCCAAAACCGTCGATGACCTTGTCGAGCAATGGTGTCACCGCCTCGGGGGTACCATCGCGCCCGGTTACCCCGGTACCACCGGTGGTCACGATTACCTCCACCGCCTCGTCAGCTATCCAGCGCGAAATTACCTCGCGGATACGATACTTGTCATCGGGTACTATCGCTTTTTCTTCCAGCCTATGCCCGGATTCACCCAGCAACCGCACCAGCGTCGCACCCGACTTGTCACTCGATTCGTCGCGCGAATCTGATATGGTTAACACGGCTATGTTTAAATCAATGAATTCTCTTGGCTCGCTCATTTTTTACTCAACCCTGAATCGTTCGGGTATATTCTATCCCGATTGCTGTTAGACAGGTAGTCAAACACTTGATTGACAGGTGTATGTCTTTCCACAGCTTGATACAATGCGAATCCATTTTTATGATCAGATAGCCCTATGTTAGCCCGGCAATATTTTTTCCCGGCAGGTTTGTTATTGAGTGCCTGCCTGCTTTTCTCGTTCTCCGCCTTCGCCAACAGCGAAACTGCTTCACGACTTCGCCTTGCGACTACCACCAGTACCCAGAATTCGGGTTTGATGGAGTATCTTTTGCCGGAATTTACCAAAGATTCGGCTATTGAGGTTCAGGTCATCGCGGTGGGCACCGGCAAGGCGCTTCGACTCGGTCGTGAGGGTGATGTCGATATCGTCCTGGTACACGCCAGAAATGCCGAACAGGACTTTATTGACGGCGGTTTCGGGGTGAAACGCTTCGGCATCATGTATAACGATTTTGTTTTGATAGGCCCGCACGACGACCCGGCACAAATAGCTAGCAGTCAATCAGTCACCGAAGCGTTGAACAAAATTCAGCGCAGCAAAAGCCTGTTTATTTCTCGTGGTGATGATTCCGGTACGCACAAGAAGGAACTCGCTCTCTGGCAAATGATCGATTACTCACCCCAGGGTGACTGGTACAAATCAGTAGGTCAGGGCATGGGCAAGGTGATCCAGATCGCCAACGAGCTGGGCGCCTATACGATAACCGATCGCGGCACCTGGCTTGCCTATATGTCCAGGTCCAACCTGGCACTGCTATACCAGGGAGACCCTCCCCTGTTTAATCCCTACGGTATTATCGCCGTCAACCCCGAACGTCATCCGCATACCAACTATGCAGGCGCCAATAAACTGATCAACTGGCTCATATCGAAAAAGGGCCAACGCATGATTGGCGAGTTCCAAGTAAAGGATGAGCAATTGTTTATTCCCTCGTCCGGGCAACCGGAGTCTTAACATTTTGGACGTCTTGATTGCCAGCACGATCGACGCTTTCAAGCTTTTATTTAGCGGCGATACCGAGATCTGGGAAATTGTCGCAATTTCCTTCAGGGTTTCTTCGCTGGCTATCCTGTTCGCAATCCCGCCTGCCCTGACCATTGCCTTTGTCCTCGCCTACGGTAATTTTTTCGGCCGCCGGTTTTTAATATCCCTGTTTAGTACCTTCCTGTCGATCCCCGCGGTAGTGATTGGTTTGACCCTGTTTATCATCCTCTCACGCCAGGGACCAATGGGTGACATGGGGCTGTTGTTTACCCAGACCGCGATGATCATGGGTCAGTTTCTGCTCTGTCTTCCAATTCTTATCGCGATGGCGCATAACTCGTTTCAGGCGGCTGATCGCCGCGCCTGGGAAACCGCAAGGACGCTTGGAGCAAATCGAATCTATGCGTTTTTCACGGTGGTCTATGAAATCCGATTTGGCCTCATGGCTGCAATGCTCGCTGCCTATGGCCGTATTATTTCTGAAGTCGGTGCATCGATGATGCTGGGCGGCAATATTGCTCATTACACGCGTAATATCCCAACTGCGATCGCACTTGAAACCAGCAAGGGTAACTTCGCCGAGGGTATCGCACTTGGTGCAGTGCTTCTTTTTCTCGCATTTATATTAAATGCCTTATTGCACCATGTTCAGGGTAAAGGCAGTATTAACCCATGATTGATAACTTCCAGTTCAGTTTCCGCGATATATGCAAGCACTACCGACGCAAATCGATACTGAGCGATGTATCGATCACTATCGGCAATAGCGATTGCTACATTATTACGGGTGAGAACGGGGCAGGGAAAACAACTTTATTGAGAATACTCGCTGGCATCGAGAAACCGGATAGTGTCAGTATCAGGATAAATGACGGCGAAGTCGTATCCTGGCGCAGTTGTCGCTCGCACCTGTCACAATCAATGATGTACCTGCACCAGCAGCCCTATATGTTAACCGGTAGCCTGCGCCGCAATCTTGAGTATACGGCAAAGCTGAACCCCGCAATTATTGACAAGAGCGCCGCTGTTGAACAGGTGATGCAATGGGCCGGACTCGAGGCGTTCGAGACACAGCAGGCGGTGAGCCTGTCCGGGGGCCAGCAACAACGCGTGGCACTGGCACGCGCTCGTCTTCGAAACCCTCAAATCCTGTTGCTCGACGAACCCACTGCCAACCTCGACAGCGATGGTCGCGACAGGACCCTGGTAATGTTAAAGGCTTTCCTGGAAAGTGGTACGGCGGTGGTAATTTCGACCCATGATCCGAATATTTTCGCCAACCTTAATGGCCATGCCCTGCACCTTGAAGATCAGAAACTACGCGATAAATCGATAACGCCTTCCAGGGTAGCGGATATCTCGAATTATCAGAAATCCCGCGGTATATGAGTATTCACAAAACCGATATTACCGCGGTGATACTCGCCGGCGGGCAGGGCCGGCGCATGGGCGGGCAGGACAAGGGTCTGCTCGAATTCGATGGACGCCTGATGATCGAAATTTTAGTCGAGCGTTTACAGGGCCAGCAACTCGAAATCCTGATTAACGCCAATCGCAACCATGCGACCTATGAATCCTATGGCTACCCGGTAATCGGCGACGAACTCGAGGATTACCAGGGTCCGCTGGCGGGTTTTGCGAGTGCGATGGCAAGCGTAAAAAGCCGTTATATTTTAACCCTGCCCTGCGATAGCCCAATGCTCGCGCACAATTTTGTCGATCGTTTTATCGAAACCCAGGATCGTACAGAATCACCGATTTGCGTGGCCCACGACGGCGAGCGCCTGCAACCGGTTTACGCTTTAATCGATACTCAACTGATCGATGACCTGAAGCGCTTCCTCGATAGCGGCGAGCGCAAGATTGACCGCTGGTACGCTCAACACAACTACGCACAGGTTGATTTTTCCGACGATACGACCATGTTTCAGAATATTAATACCCCCGAAGACCAACAACGCATGCAGCAATCCAGGCAGATATGATAAACCCGGGAATACCAATAGTCGGATTCAGCGCCTGGAGCGGCACCGGCAAAACCACCATGCTCAGGCAGGTGATCCCTCAACTCAAGACCAAAGGCCTGCGCGTGGCGGTGATCAAGCACGCGCACCATCACTTCGATCTCGATCAGCCCGGCAAGGATAGTTATGAGTTAAGAAAATCCGGCGCCGATCATACGATAATCTGCACCACCACGCGCATGGCCGCGATCACCGAATTCGCCAGCCCGGAACAGGAACCAACACTTGAGCAAATCGTCGATGCACTCGATACAGATCAATACGATATTCTGTTGGTGGAAGGCTATAAACACATCGCTTTCTTCGCCAAGATCGAATTGCATCGCAGCGCAGTGGGCAAGCCATATTTGTATCCGGACGACTCGACAATTGTTGCCCTCGCCTGCGATGAAGAGCCTGCGCAAGCGCCCGGTATTCCGGTGCTGGATATTAATAATCCTGGGTCGATTGCTGATTTTATTTATGATGAGGTTTATTCTGTGGGGTAGATGGCTTCTTTCCCCCTCATCCCAACCTTCTCCCGCAAGGGGAGAAGGAGCGAATCTTTAGCGACACCCTGGAAGGCCGGGTTGACGAAAGAGTCGGTTTTTTGGCTTAAGTAAGTGCCATTCAGGCCTGACCCCGAATATGTGCCCGGATTGACGTTTCGAGTCATGGATTTTGCACGCCTGTGGTTGCCACATACACGGCGTACAGGGAG